>JAKPGL010000094.1 GCA_029550925.1 Planctomycetota bacterium | reverse complement strand
GCTATAGACACTCTGGCGGGTAAGGGTATAATTTTTTTTTGCACATGGGTCCCTCCTTGGTTAAGAGTTCCTTTTTGTAACTCTTTTACCAGAGGGACCTTATATTTTCTAGACTAAAATCCACCCGACTTGGAACTACTGGGGAATGACAATCTCTGGCCTTATCTAGCCTGGAAACAACAACCTTCTTCACTCGGCTGAAATGTTACGATTTTTCTTGGTGTATAACACGTTGTGGTGCTGTTAAACTCCCTTAATGGCGGGGACGTGGCTTGTAGGGCTTTGCAACCTGTGGGAGAATATCCCTTCTGAGGACGTGGGTGGCCGAAAGGAGGCAGCCGAAGGGGTTCCTTTCCCCCTACGTCAGGTTACAGTTCGTTATTGGTTCTAGCTCTAGGAGTTGATCCATTGAAGTTGGTGCCTCTGGCCGACAAAATCGTCGTGCGTCAAATCCCCGAAGATGCAAAAACTCCCGGCGGCCTTGTGTTGCCGGAAGGCAGACGCTCCTGGCTTCAGCAAGGCCGGGTTCTGGCGGTGGGAGACGGCTGGTTACTTGCGGATGGCAGCCGAACGAAACTTCAAGTCAGTGAGGGGGATCGGGTGCTCTTTGTCGGCCCAGGCACAGAAGTCGTCTTGGACGGCGAAAGTCTGCTTATCCTAAGCGAAGAAGAAGTCCTGGCCGTGATGGACTAACCCCCCCCGATCACCAGAATACCCAGTGAGAAGTCATCTCCCCCCCTTTTTCTACTATCCAAGACTGCCTCACGGAAGCGACGGGATTATAATAAAAGGAAGCGGGCTGGGGTTATCCCTTCTTTTGTGTCGAGGAGCATCTGATGCAAAAAGTAATGGTTTTTGCTGGGTTGCTGGCGATTTGGGCGGCAGGCGGCGGCTGGTTTGTCCCTCCGGCCTATGGCGCCGAATCGACCGACGAACTCCAGGCCTACCAACAGGCGGTGGATCGGGCCGTCCAGTATCTCCGGACCAAAGGACAGGCCGAGGACGGTTCGTTTTCCAAACAGGCTGGCATCGGCGTTACCGCGGTGGTAACTGCGGGGCTTCTGTCCGTTGGCGTAGGCCCGGATGACCCTGTGGTGGCCAAAGCCTTGAAATTCTTGGAAGGGTTCCGTCAGCCGGACGGCGGCATCTACCAGCCGGATACCTTTTATAAAAATTACGAAACTTCGCTGGCCGTCATGGCCTTCAAACTGGCCAACAAAGACGGACGATATGAGAAATTGCTCAAAGAGGCGAATCGCTTCCTCAAACAGCTTCAATGGGACGAGGGCGAAGGACACGACCGTTCCAGCATGTTTTACGGGGGGGCCGGCTACGGACGGAATAAACGTCCCGATCTGTCGAATACTGCGTTCCTCATCGAAGCCCTTCGCGCCGCCGGCAGCGGCCCGGACGACGAAGCCATGAAAAAAGCCCTCATTTTCGTCTCCCGGTGTCAAAATCTGGAAAGCGAACACAATACCACGCCGTTTGCAGCGAAAAATCCTGACGGCGGCTTTTATTACACGCCAGCCGCCGGCGGGGCGAGCATGGCCGGTACTACTCCCGAAGGCGGGCTTCGCAGTTATGGCTCGATGACCTACGCTGGGCTGAAAAGCATGATCTATGCAGGGCTTACGCCGGAGGACCGGCGAGTGAAAGCCGCCCTCGAATGGATCCAGAAACACTACGATCTGAAAAGCAATCCAGGCATGGGCGATGCGGGCTTGTACTATTACTACCACACGATGGCCAAGGCTCTGGATGTGATGGGGCTAAAAGAACTGAGCGACGCCAAAGGCCAAAAACACGATTGGCGACGGGAACTCCGCCAGGAACTGTTCCGCCGACAAAAGCCGGACGGCTCATGGGTCAACGAAAACCCGCGCTGGTTGGAAGCCGACCCGAACCTAACGACCGGCTATGTCCTCATGACCCTGGCCTACCTAAAGCCGTAGGCAACTTTCAGCCGTCGGTCAACCAGGGATACTTCACCCCGTGTGCTCGTCATTGCGGCGCCGGCAGGGCGTGTGCGGGAAGCTGGTTTATCAGAGGTAGATTGGCATACCCCAATTGGGTTAGTGCCGTCTGGCAGAATATCCTATCTACTAGGCACTGGATCGGAGGTTTACGAAGGGATGGGAGGCTGCTTCCCTTTGGGGGAGATGTTATCCGGAGCCCCTTTATCCCCACGGAAGGATGGTTTGGGACATTCCTGTTGGGTTATTTTGTGGGTTTCCGAATCGATGGGGAAGGAGTATTGCGGGTCGTTTAGTTAATCTGGTAAATATAGATAAAATAGGGAAATTGTCGGCGGATTTTTTCTTTTCTCCAAAGGCCTTGAAAAAAGGGCGAAAAGAGTAATAATAAAATTTTTGAAAACCCCGAAGCGATGCGAAGGGGTTTTTTTCTTATGAGTCCGACTTGTGGGATTGGGAAAGTAGGTTATACTAAAAAATTCGCAATTGAGCTGGATCGGCTAGCGTAGCTCAACCGGTAGAGCAGCTGATTTGTAATCAGCAGGTTGTGGGTTCGAGTCCCTCCGCTAGCTTGTCCGGGAGAGAGGGAGATTGAGAAGAGCTGGATAGAGGCTTGGGTGGAATAGCAGGGGATGGAGGAAAGCGGCCGGAGGGTTTCCCGAGTGGTCAAAGGGGTCAGACTGTAAATCTGATGGCACTGCCTTCGCAGGTTCGAATGCTGTACCCTCCAGGTTGATGAAGCAAGAGGAAAGAGTTTTTTTGGGAGGAATTCCGTCGCCGAACAGGGCAACAAGGGGTGTGGGTCGTTGCGGGTGTAGCTCAATGGTAGAGCCACAGCCTTCCAAGCTGGAGACGAGGGTTCGATTCCCTTCACCCGCTTGCTCTGGGCGGTCGGAACTGATTGGGGAAAACAGAGCGATCGGATGGGGACGAGAGGCGTGGGAGTTCCTGCTGGGCTGCTGTAGCTCAGTTGGTAGAGCGCGTCCTTGGTAAGGACGAGGGCATGGGTTCAAGTCCCATCAGCAGCTCTGGAGTGTATCCGTTCAACAAGTCATGTTGAAGGATTGTCGAGCAAGAACTGCATGTGGTGTGGGAGTATCTGAAACCCTTTTTGAGTGAGTACAGGGAGCAAGAACAAGAATGGCCAAGGAAGTATTTCAACGTACCAAGCCCCATGTCAATGTCGGCACGATTGGCCACATTGACCACGGCAAAACGAAGTTGACGGAAGCCATCCTCGCGGTGCAGAATCGCAAGGGGATGGCCAAGTTCAAGTCGTACGCCGAAATTGCCAAAGGTGGTACCGTTCGCGACGCAACCAAAACGGTTACCATTGCTGTGGCGCATGTGGAATATGAAACGCCCAAGCGCCATTACGCCCATATCGACTGCCCTGGGCACGCCGACTACATCAAAAACATGATCACCGGCGCCGCGCAGATGGACGGCTCCATTTTGGTGGTGTCGGCGGCGGACGGCCCGATGCCCCAGACGCGGGAGCACATTTTGTTGGCCCGGCAAGTGAACGTGCCGGCGATTGTGGTCTTTCTGAACAAGATCGACCTGGTGGATGATCCGGAGCTGCTGGAATTGGTGGAATTGGAGCTCCGGGAATTGCTCACCAAGTATGGCTTCCCTGGGGATGAGATTCCGATCGTTCGCGGTTCTGCTCTTGGGGCCGCCGAGCATCCGGATGATCCCAAGTATATTAAGTGCATCGAAGACTTGCTCCAGGCCATCGACGATTACATTCCCGATCCGGTCCGGCAGGTCGATAAGCCTTTCTTGATGGCCATTGAGGACATCTTCTCGATCGAAGGTCGAGGCACCGTGGCCACGGGGCGAATCGAGCAAGGTACGGTCCGGGTGGGCGACGAGGTGGAGATTGTCGGTTTTTCGCCGGAATCTCGGCGCACGGTGGTAACCGGGGTTGAAATGTTCAACAAGACCTTGGAGGCGGGCCAAGCGGGCGACAACGTCGGATGCCTGCTGCGGGGCGTGCGGAAAGAGGAGATCGAGCGTGGGCAAGTGCTGGCCAAGCCCGGCTCCATCACGCCGCATACCGTCTTTGAGGCGGAAGTGTATGTGTTGTCCAAGGAGGAAGGCGGTCGGCACACGCCGTTTTTCAGCGGGTATCGGCCCCAGTTCTACTTCCGCACCACGGACGTGACCGGATCGGTCAATCTGCTGGGAGGCGTGGAAATGTGCATGCCCGGCGATAATGTGCGTCTGAGCGTAGAGTTGATCTCGCCGATCGCCATGGACGAGGGCTTGCGGTTCGCTATCCGAGAAGGAGGTCGAACGGTCGGTTCCGGAGTGGTGACGAAGGTGATTAAGTAGGCGCGTTGCGACGCCGGAAGCCGTCCGAGAGAGAAGTGTTGCGAAATCCTTTGGCCGAGCCTCAGTTTCCAAAAGGACCTGGGCTTGCAGGGGTGTAGCTCAATTGGTAGAGCACCGGTCTCCAAAACCGGCGGTTGGGAGTTCGAGTCCCCCCGCCCCTGCTTACCAAGGAGGTCGCCTTTCCGCCGGTGGGAGGGATTGTCCCGTTGCAGGCGGCGCCGTCTGCGGAACGGTCCTTCCTGCGGAGGAATGAAAGGGAATTGTAGCATCCCTGTGGAGGGGCTTCTCGGCCGATAGAATAGAGTCCGAATAAGGGGGCGGGAGCATCCTGCCCGCGGAAGTCCTGCTAGGCGTCCGAGGTTTAATTCTCTGCCGGAAGAGAGGAGATTATTGGGCGTCTCTTTCGCCAACAGACGAGGGAATCCGTCGAAGCTGTTCGGTGGAAGTATGTCCTAAGGATATTTCCCAACCCCAAGCCAACCAGAATCGGCCCTAAAGCGAGCCTTGTTTTTCATCCTCTCAGGGCCGTCATAGGATGCAGCCGCCGTGAACGAATTGTTTCGAGAACTATTTCGGAGCAGTATTTACAAACGCACTCAAGGCCGGATTGTCCGCCAAGTAACGTTTGCCGGTTTGGCCCTGGCGGTAGCGTTCGGCTGTTGGCGATTGAACCAGATATTGGGAATGAACACCACCCAGGCGTATGTGGTGCCGGCGGTGTTGGCCCTAGCGGGATTTTGGGTTGCCTACCGAATTGTCAACTTGCCGCAGTTTGCGGACTTTTTAATCGCCGTCGAAGCCGAGATGAATAAGGTTTCCTGGCCCACTCGAACCGAACTGATTCGCAGTTCGGTGGTGGTGTTGGTAACGATGTTCTTCTTGGCCGGTGTTTTGTTGGTTTTCGACGCCTTTTGGGTCTGGATGTTCCGAGACCTTTTAAGGATTTTATAGAGACCGAATGGGGAGCAAATACCGAGGGACCAGCCGGACCCAATATTTGCCCGACTTTATGGACGCCCAAAAACTCGCCACGCTGAGGAGAGGGCAACCTTGTGAGTGACCAACCGTTTTTCCCATCCGACCCGATGGATGTTGGCAAGACAGAGCAGGCCGGTTTGTCGCCGGAGTCCTTGCCCGGAGCGGAACAGTCCGCTGCGCCGGAGTCAGGTTCCTGGGGCGAAGCGCCTGGTGCTGGGCAGATGGGAACGCCGCCGAGGGTTCCAGTTGAGGAAAGCGATTCCGTGGTCGAGGAAGTCTCCTCCGAGAGGAGAGACCAGACAGAAAGTTCCCGGCCGGTGGAGGGTTTGGCGAGCGGGGAGGCAGTCGAACCCTCGGCGGCGGGGAGTGTTCCGACTCAAGGGGAGGAGTCTCCCCGAGGGTCGGCAGGGCCTTCTAGGGAGAGTGCTCCCGCCGCGGAACCGCTTCCGGAAAAGAAGCAGCCGGAAAAACTTCCTAAATCGGAAAACATGGAGTGGTATATCCTGAAGGTGCAGACCAACCGGGAGGAGTCGATCCGAGAAGGGTTGCTCCGGCGGGCGGCGATCGCTGGGTTGGATCATTACTTTGGCGAAATCATCATTCCGACCGAAAAGGTTACAGAATTCAAGGGAGGAAAAAAGCGGATTAGCAATCGGAAACTCTATCCTGGGTATTTGGTCGTGCAGATGGAATTGAACGATGATACGTGGTTTTTGGTCCGGGAGACGCCTGGGATAGGAGATTTTACCGGAGCGATAGGTCGGCCTGCGCCGCTGCTGCCGCATGAGGTCAGCCGAATTTTAGCCAAGAAGGAGGAAAAAACCGACGAATCGCCGAGGTTGAAAATTGGATTTCATCTGGGCGATCGGGTGAAGATCACGGAGGGGACGTTTGAGAACTTTGAAGGAGAAGTTTCCGCCATCGACGAAACGAACGGACGGGTAACGGTGATGATCAGCATCTTTAACCGGACCACGCCCGTGGAGTTTGAATACTGGCAGTTGGAAAAGGTATAGTCGGCTATTGGCGAGAGGCCGGGCAGACCGGTTGGTTCCGGGCGGAGAGGTGGTTGGACGGCGGTACGAGCGAATTCGGACGGAGTGAAAAAGCGACGTTTTTGGGGATTCAGAACATCCAGAAGATGTTGAGACGCGAATATGGCAAAACAACTTGTGGCAGAAGTGAAATTTCAAGTTCCCGGCGGGCAGGCGACGCCTGCTCCTCCGGTGGGGACGTCGTTGGGACGGTTTGGGATTAACCTGGGGCAATTTGTTCAGCAATTCAACGAGCGGACCAAAGACGCCGGCGGGACGCCGATTCCGGTGGTGGTGCGGGTGTACAACGACCGGAGTTTCGACTTTGTAACGAAGAGTCCGCCGGCGGCGGCGCTGCTGAAAAAAGCGGCGGGAATCGCCAAAGGCTCCGGGGCCCCGAACAAGGAAAAGGTGGGGAGTGTAACCAGGGCGCAGATCGACGAGATTTGTCGGCAGAAAGCGGCGGACCTGAACGCCCGCGACCTGGAACACGCCCGTCGGATGATCGAGGGTACCGCGCGGAGTATGGGCTTGGAAATTCGAGAGTAGCGTGGTTGAGTCGCCTTTTGAGCGGGAAAAAGGACCTATGGTCACACGATCCAAACGCATGAAGGCATTATTGGCCAAGGCGCCGGGCAAAAAGGCGTTGCCTTTGCCCGAGGCGGTGGCCTTGCTGAAACAATTCAATACGACGAAGTTCGACCAGAGCGTGGAGATCGCCATCCGTTTGGGGATTGATCCTAAACAGGCGGATCAAAACGTGCGGGGTTCGATTGTGTTGCCGCATGGGCTGGGCAAGACGCTCCGGGTGGTGGTCTTCGCCAAAGGGGACAAAGTAGAAGAGGCGAAGGCCGCCGGCGCCGATGAGGTGGGCGGCCCGGAACTGGCCGAAAAAATCAAGGCCGGGTGGACCGACTTCGACGTGTGTATCGCCGCTCCGGACATGATGGGGGTGGTCGGGCCATTGGGGAAAATTTTGGGTCCCCGGGGGTTAATGCCTTCGCCGCGGGCAGGCACGGTTACTATGGATATTGGCCGGGTGGTGCGAGAGTACAAAGCCGGCAAGGTGGAGTTCCGCAATGATGCGGGCGGCGTGGTCCATGCGGTGGTAGGCAAACTGAGTTTCGACGCCCAACAATTGGTGGAAAATATCAAAAGTTTTATCGACCACGTGCTTTCGATCAAACCGACAGCCGTGCGAGGCCAATATATCAAAAGTATTGCCATCTCCGCCACCATGAGTCCAAGCGTCCGTGTGCAGGCCGCTTGATAGGCGGGAGGTATGGGCCGGAGGCGACAGCCTTTGGAAGGGCGTAGGGTTCTTCGTGTGGGCCGGAAATCTTTCTTTGGGAAAGCTGAGGAAAAAGAGGCGGTCATTTTTAGCCCAATGGAAGGAGACCGACGATGCGGTCGGTCCGGCGCGGGCGGGAATGAGAAATAGGGGACTGTCGAGAGGGTATCGCATAGACGTGTGCGTTCAACGACGGAACGGGAGCATGGGAGAGGAGAATCGACCTTTTGACGGCGAAAGCAGTTAGATAGGAAGCGTTCCTATGAGTAAATATGTGAAGAACTTGATCACCGAGGATTTGCGACGCCGCTTAGGGGGTGTTGGGGCGGCGGTATTGGTCAATGTATCCCGGCTGGATGCGGTTACGAGCATGAAGTTGCGCAAAGAGCTTCGGGAAAAGAAGATTTCGGTGATGGTTATCAAAAACAGTCTGGCTCAGCGGGCTTTGGTGGGGACCCCGCTAGCGCCGATGTTTGAGGGGTTGACGGGACCGGCGGCGATTTGTTGGGGCGGGGAGGACATTGTTAGCCTGGCCAAGGAAGTGCTTCGGCTAGCAGAGCAAAAAGAGTACGAGAAACTGGAGCTTCGGGGCGGGTGCATGGAGGGCAAACGGTTAACGCCTGCCGACGTAAAAGCCGTCAGCAAAATGCCCACCCGGCAGGAGTTGCTCGCCCTTCTGGTGGGGCAAATCCTTTCGCCGGGGGCGGTATTGGCGGGTCAGCTTCTTGGTCCAGCCGGCGCCCTGGCCAGTCAAATTCGACAAAAAGCGGAAGCAGAACCAACGGCATCCTCAGGAGGATAACCAAGAGGCGTCAGTCCGCCGATGGGGAGAGCGGCGAGTGTTTTTTCTTTTCCCTTGGCCGGGGAACAGGTTTTCGAAGCCTTTCTTTCCGGCGTTGACTTTTTGGACGAAGGCCGCACGTCGTTTGTGCGGGGTGGGCGGTTCAGGAGATAGGAGCGAGTTTACACGGTTTCGTGGAAATATATGTTGGGTTTAGAAGCCTCATTCCGAGGCGGTCATGGGTTTAGTACGAAAGGGTGAAAACTGCAATGGCTACCGACACGGCAACGCGTGAATTCTCTCAAGTAACCAAAGAATTGGGAGATCGGATTGTAAAGCTCACCTTGCTGGAAGCCAAGGAATTGAGCGACTATTTGGACGAGGTGTATGGGATTAAGGCCGCAGCGGGCGGGGCTGCCATGATGGTCATGCCGCAGCAAATGGGCGGCGCCGGCGGGGCGGCGGAGGCGGAGGCCAAGACCGAATTTGATGTAATCCTGGAAAAGTTCGGCGAGAACAAAATTGGGGTGATCAAGGTCATCCGCCAGATCACCGGGCTTGGCCTGAAAGAAGCGAAGGACCTTGTCGAAGGGGTGCCCTCGAAAGTCAAGGAAGGCGTTTCCAAGGAAGACGCCGAGAAGATCAAAAAGCAATTGGAAGAGGCAGGGGCTACGGTCTCCGTCAAGTAAGCAATCCCCTCCCGAGGGCGGGAAGCCAAAGGGATGGCGATTTTCGTTTCTTGGTGTGGGAATCGACCAAAGGAGGAGGCGGCAGGGGATCGTTTCCCTGTGCGCCGGGCGATTTTCTGCTGCGCTGAGGCTGTGCGCCGCTAGGGTCGGCGAAGAAGGGTTTTGGGTTTCCTGTATCCTTTTTGGAGGAGCAGTTTTATGGCCGTACCGGCCCAACGTCGCTTGCAACCCAAAGAGGTTCGGTATTTTGGGTCTCGTCGCTCTACCTTTCCCATTCCGGACCTGACGCGACTGCAAACCCGCAGTTACGAGGCGTTTCTTCAGGCGGATGTGCCCTGGCAAAAGCGAAAAAACCAGGGATTGGAAGCCTTGTTGCGGGAAATTTTTCCCGTGGAGAACTATGATAAATCGCTCCGGTTGGAATACATCCGGTATGAGTTGGGCAAGCCGCGGTACGATCCGGACGAATGTCGGCAATTGCGGTTGACGTATGGGCGGCCGTTTAAGATTTGGCTCCGCTTGACCAAACCCCAGCCGATTGAAGAAGAGGTCTATTTGGGCGACATCCCCATCATGCTGGGAGGCGGGGAATTTATCATCAACGGGGCCGAGCGCGTGGTGGTCAACCAATTGCACCGCAGTCCTGGGATGGATTTCATCGCCGAGCTGGAAGGGGTGGATCGGAAACTCCATACCTGCCGGATCATCCCGGAGCGCGGCAGTTGGGTGGAAATCAATGTAACTCGCAAAGAGAGTCTGGCGGTACGGATCGACCAGAGCGGCAAGTTTCCGGCCACGACCCTTTTGCGGGCCATGGACCCCAAATATAGCGACAACGCCTCGATTTTGCGGGCGTTTTATTCGAGCAGTTTTGAGAAAGTGGTGGATGGTCGCAGCGCGGTCAAACTGGAAAACAAAATTGCCGTGGCGGACGTGGTCTATCCGGCGGATAGTCCTCGGGCGGGAGAAATCATTGTAGAGTCCGGCCAGAAGATCACGAAGAACATCGCCGAGATCATTTGCGCCGCTGGGTTGACGGAAGTGGAGGTGATTTCACCCCCCAAGACTCCTATTCTTTTGAACACGTTGGAGGAGGACCAGACGGCGAGTCATGAGGAGGCGTTGCTTCGGATTTACCAGCGGCTTCGGCCGGGCAACCCGCCTCATCTGGAAAAGGCGAAGGCCTTGTTCAAGGAGAAGTTTTTCGATCCGAACCGGTATCGGCTTGGGCGGGTGGGCCGATTCCGAATCAACCGGAAACTCGGTCTTCAGGTCCCGGAAGACGAGCTGACCCTTCGGGCCGAGGACCTCATTGCCGCCATGCAGTATTTGCTCCGACTCCGAAGCAATGATCCGGATGCCCGGTTGGATGACATTGACGATTTGGGCAACCGTCGGCTTCGCACCATTGACGAATTGGCCGGCGAAGAACTGCGAAAAGGGCTTCTGAAACTCCGCCGAACGGTCCAGGAACGGATGAGTCTGAAGGATGTCGAGGACATGACTCCTCGGTCCTTGGTGAATCCGAAGAGCGTGTCGGCGGCCATTGAATACTTTTTTGGTCGAAGCGAGCTTTCTCAAGTCGTTGATCAAACGAATCCTCTTTCCACCCTTACGCATGAGCGTCGGTTGAGCGCCCTGGGGCCGGGCGGTTTGAACCGAAAGCGGGCCGGCTTCGATGTCCGGGACGTCCACATCTCGCACTACGGACGGATTTGTCCTATCGAGACGCCGGAAGGTACCAATGTCGGCCTGATTTCCAGCATGGCGATTTACGCCGACGTGGATGAATATGGTTTTTTAATCACTCCGTATCAGAAGGTGGTCCACGGGAAACTGACCGACGAGATCGAATGGCTTCGTGCGGATCAGGAACGGGAAGCGGTGATCGCCCCGGCGGACGCCCCCATCAAAGACGGCAAGATTGTCGGGGACACCATCGTGGCCCGATACGAAGGGGATTTCTTTTTGATGCCTGTGGACAAGGTCCAATATATCGACGTCTCGCCATGTCAGATGGTGGGGGTGTCGGCCAGTTTGATCCCCTTCCTGGAACACGACGACGCCAACCGGGCGCTGATGGGATCGAATATGCAGCGGCAGGCGGTCCCCTTGTTGGTTACGGAGGCCCCTTTGGTGCTTACCGGCATGGAGCCGGAGGTGGCTCGCAACTCCAGCATGGTCATCCGAGCCCGACGAAAAGGCGTGGTTACTTATGTGGACGCCCGTCGGATCGAGATCGGCCCGGATGTCTATGAACTGAAAAAGTTCGCCGGGCTGAATGAACGGACCTGTCTGAACCAAAAACCCGTGGTGCGGGTGGGCGACAAGGTGGAAAAGGGGCAAGTGATCGCCGACGGGGCGGCCACCTACCAAGGCGAATTGGCCCTCGGACGCAACGTGCTGGCCTCCTTCATGTCTTGGGACGGCTACAACTTTGAAGACGCCATCATTATCAGCGAAGAATTGGTCGAGTGCGACGCCTATACCTCGATCCATATCGACGAGTTCGACGCAGAAATCCGAGAAACGAAACTCGGTCGGGAAGAGTTCACCCGGGACATTCCCAACGTCAGCGAGAAAATTCTCCGCAATCTCGACGAGGGCGGGATCATCCGGGTAGGGACCTATGTCCGGCCCGGCGACATCTTGGTGGGCAAAGTCGCCCCCAAGAGCAAAACCGAACTCACCCCGGAAGAAAAATTGCTCCGTGCGATTTTCGGTCGGGCCGGCGAAGACGTGAAAAACGAGTGCCTCGAAGTCCCGTCCGGTGTGGAGGGGATCGTCATCGCCACTCAGAAATTCTCCCGCCGGATGAGCCTCAACGAGAAAGAAAAAGAAGAATATGACAAGGCCCTCAAACAGGCCGAAATCGAGGGAAACGCCAAAATCGCGGACATCTTCCGACAAATGATCTCAGAAATGGAGGCCGTCTTGGAACGGAAACTGACCGACGAAGACGGCCAACCGCTGCTGGGAGAGCATGAACCTGCGTATCTGGTCGAACAAGCGCAGACCTTCCATCCCGATAAACTCGATATCCGCAGCGCCCAACGTCGCGCCGAGGTGGAGAGGATTTATAAACAATATTGGCCCGATATCGAAGCGGCCATCGACGCCCGAGACCGAAAGCTCAACACGCTCAAACGCGGCGACGAACTCCGCAGCGGCGTGTTGCAGATGGTGAAGGTCTATGTCGCCACCAAACGGCAGGTTTCCGTGGGCGACAAGATGGCGGGCCGACACGGAAACAAAGGCGTCATCGCCAAAATCCTCCCGAAAGAGGACATGCCGTTCTTGGCCGACGGCACTCCGGTTCAGGTGTTGCTGAATCCTTTGGGGGTGCCGAGCCGAATGAATGTCGGGCAAATCCTCGAAACCCACTTGGGTTGGGCGGCGGCCCGGCTTGGTTTCCGAGCTATTACTCCGGTGTTCGACGGCGCTACGGAAGAAGAAATCCAAAAGGCCCTGGAAGAAGCCGGCCTGCCCAAAAACGGAAAAGTCCAACTCTACGATGGGCGCACCGGGGAGCCGTTCGAGCAACTCTCGACGGTCGGCTATATCTACATGATGAAGTTGCACCACCTGGTGGATGACAAGGTACACGCCCGATCCACGGGGCCTTACTCCTTGATCACCCAACAGCCGTTGGGCGGAAAGGCCCGTTTTGGCGGCCAGCGGTTCGGAGAAATGGAAGTTTGGGCGCTGGAAGCCTATGGGGCGGGGTATATCCTCCAGGAACTTCTCACCGTCAAAAGCGATGACGTCGAAGGACGCACCAAAATTTATGAATCCATGGTCCGGGGCAAGAATACCCTCGAAGCGGGGACCCCGGCCAGCTTCGACGTATTGGTCAACGAAATTCGTGGTCTGGCTCTCAACATGCAATTGGAGAAAGCCCGACTCTGATCGGAGTGGTTTTGGGTCGCCGTTTACCGCCCGCACGGCGTCCGGGCCGGCGATTTCGGCTTGGGGCGACGGCAGGCTAGAAGCGGCGGCGCGTGGTTTGTTTGGTCTGTGGGAGTTTGGTTTCTCGTTCTATTCCTGCCGGTGAAGGAGGCAAAACGGTGAGCATTAGCGAACCCCTGTACGACCGGATTAACGACTACGTTTCGGTCAAGATCAGCCTTGCCCGGCCTCATGATATCCGCAGTTGGTCCTTCGGAGAAGTCAAAAAGCCGGAAACGATCAACTATCGCACCTACCGGCCCGAACGGGACGGGTTGTTTTGCGAACGGATTTTCGGTCCGGAAAAAGATTGGGAATGCTCCTGCGGCAAATACCGCGGGATGAAATATAAAGGGATGATCTGCGACCGATGCGGGGTGAAAATCACTCATAGCCGGGTCCGCCGGAAACGGATGGGCCATATCGAATTGGCTGCCCCTGTGGTCCATATCTGGTTCTTCAAGGCGGTCCCAAGCCGACTGGGCGCCCTGTTGGACATGAAGACCTCCAGCCTGGAAAAGGTGATTTATTACCAGGACTATGTGGTCGTCGATCCGGGCGAAACCCCTTTGGAAAAGCGCCAACTCCTGACCGAAGAAGAATATCGGGCCGCCCGAGCGGAATACGGCGAAAGCGCCTTCAAAGCCGAGATGGGCGCCGAAGCCGTCCGCAAACTCCTGGTCGATCTCGACTTGGTGAAACTCTCCCAAGAACTGCGGGCCGAACTGGCGGAAACCAACTCCAAACAACGTCGCAAAGACCTTATCAATCGACTGAAATTGGTCGAGTCCATCCGCGACAGCGACAACCGACCGGAATGGATGGTTCTGGATGTCATTCCGGTCATCCCGCCGGATTTGCGGCCGTTGGTCCTTTTGGATTCGGGCAACTTCGCCACCAGCGACCTGAACGACCTGTATCGACGGATCATCAACCGGAACAATCGGCTCAAGAAGCTCGTCGATCTCAACGCCCCGGAAGTGATCATCCGGAATGAAAAACGGATGCTCCAACAGGCGGTCGATGCGCTGTTCGACAACAGTCGGTGCAAACGCCCTGTGTTGGGTTCCAGCAACCGACCGCTGAAGTCGCTGACCGATATGATCAAGGGCAAACAGGGCCGATTCCGGGAAAACTTGCTGGGCAAACGCGTGGATTACTCCGCCCGAAGCGTGATTGTGGTCGGTCCCAACTTGAAGCTCCACCAGTGCGGGCTGCCGAAAAAGATCGCCCTCGAACTATATCAGCCGTTCATCATTCGGCGTCTTAAAGAGCTCGGCCACGCCGACACCATCAAAAGCGCCAAAAAGATGATCGAAGGCAAACACGACGAAGTGTGGGAAATTTTGGCCGAAGTGATCCAAAACCATCCGGTGCTGCTCAACCGAGCGCCGACGTTGCACCGGATGGGCATCCAGGCCTTCGAGCCGGCGCTCATCGAAGGGAACGCCATTCAGCTCCATCCCTTGGTCTGCAAGGGGTTCAATGCGGACTTCGACGGGGACCAAATGGCGGTGCATCTGCCGCTATCGATCGAGGCCCAAGTGGAAGCCCATACCCTGATGTTGTCCATCCATAACATCTTCAGCCCCGCGCATGGCGGCCCTATTATCAGCCCCTCCCAGGACATCGTGATGGGCTGTTTCTATACCACGATGGCGCTTCCGGAACGAAAAGGCGAAGGGATGACCTTTGCCTCCCCGGACGAGGTGGAGATGGCCTACGCCCAAGGAAAGGTCGAGACCCATACACAGATCCGCCTTCGACTGCCTCCGGGCCGAAAGGTGAAAACCGGTAAAGATGATAAAGACGATTCCCCGCCGCCTAAGATCGTCGAGACCACGGTCGGTCGCGTCTTGTTCAACAACATCCTGCCCCAAGGAATGCCCTTCTACAACATGTCGCTTCGTTCCAGCGACCTGGCGATGGTCATTTCGGACTGCTACGAAATCCTCGGACGAAAGGCCACCATCGAACTGTTGGACCGGATGAATCAATTCGGCTTCCGTCAAAGCACCCGCAGCGGCCTAAGCTTTGCCACCGACGACCTGATCACGCCGGCCACCAAAGCCCAAATCATCCGAGAGGCGGAAAAAACAGTCCTCCAAATCCAGAAGAATTTCCAGCGGGGCACCATCACCGATCTGGAACGCTACCGCCAAGTGCTGGACGCTTGGTCCCATGCACGAGAACGCATTTCCACGGAAATGATGGAGGCCCTCAAAACCGACTACCGCTTCCCAGGCTATGTCAACCCGATCTACCTGATGGCGCACTCCGGCGCCCGCGGCGGCGAGGAGCAAATCCGCCAATTGGCCGGGATGCGCGGCCTGATGAGCAAACCCTCCGGCAAGATCATCGAAACGCCCATCAAAGCGAACTTCCGAGAAGGTTTGAACGTTCTGGAGTATTTCAGCTCCACCCACGGCGCCCGAAAGGGTCTGGCCGATACCGCCCTGAAAACCGCCGACTCCGGGTATTTGACCCGTAAATTGGCCGATGTGGCCCAGAACGTGGTGGTTACCATCCATGACTGCGGCACCACGCAGGGAATTACCAAGGGCGTGGTCTATCGGGGTGAAAAAGTCGAACGCAGCCTGGCCGAAGTCATCCGCGGACGCGTCAGTCGAACCAACGTCGTCAACCCGGTAACCGACGAAGTCATCGTCCGAGAAAATGAACTCATCACCGTAGAAATTGCCCGAAAAATCGAAGAACTCGGGCTGGAAAAACTCCAAGTTCGCAGTCCCATGACCTGCGAAGCCCCCTTGGGCGTCTGCGCCCTTTGCTATGGCATGGACCTATCGACCGGAGAACTGGTCGAAGAGGGAATGGCCGTCGGCATCATCGCCGCTCAGAGCATCGGCGAACCCGGTACGCAGTTGACCATGCGTACCTTCCACATCGGCGGCACCGCCACGAAAGTCATCGAAGAAAGCGAAATCCGAACCAAAAAACCGGGTCAAATCCGCTTCATGCGCCTGAACGTCGTCCAGAACGACCAAGGACAAAAGATCGTGCTGACCCGCAACGGCGAAATCCTCCTGTTGGATCCCAAAGGCCGAGAATTGGAAAAATATGAAATCCCCGCCGGTGCGTTCCTCTTCGTCGAAGAAGGCCAAGAGGTTCAGCCCGGTCAACTCATCTGCCAATGGGACCCCCATAGCATCCCCATCCTGGCCGAAGTCGGCGGACGCGTCCGTTACGAAGACCTTATCGAAGGCGAGACCCTCCACCTCCAACAAGACGCCGTGGGTCATACCCGCCGTATCGTGCTGGAGGCCAAAGGCGATCTCTATCCGCAGATCGTTCTGGAAGACCCCACCGGCAAGACCCTCGATTGGTACTACCTGCCGGAAAGGGCGTACATCGAAGTCGAAGAAGGCCAAGTCGTCTCCGCCGGCGCCCTATTGGCCAAAACCCCGCGCGTAGTCTCCGGTCCGCAAGACATTACCGGCGGCTTGCCTCGGGTAACCGAACTGTTCGAGGCCCGAAAACCCAAGGACCCCGCCGTCATTGCGGAAATCGACGGCAAAGTGGAAATCCTGGGCGAAAAACGTCGCGGCAAACGAACCATCATCGTCTGCAGCGAAAGCGGCATCGAACGGGAACATCTCGTCTCCCACGGCCAACGGCTCCGCGTCCACTCCGGCGACTACGTGAAAGCGGGCGAGGCATTGGTCGATGGGCCGCTCGTGCCGCACGATATCCTCCGCATCTCCGGCGAAGAAGCGGTCCAACAATATCTCCTCCGAGAAATCCAAAACGTCTATCGCACCCAAAAGGTCGATATCAACGATAAGCATATTGAAATCATCGTCGGCCAAATGATGCGAAAGGTGCGCGTGGAAACCGTCGGAGACACCAACCTCCTGCCCGGCATCCTGATGGATAAGTTCGAGTTCCGCAAAGTCAACGAGGAACTCAGCCGATGCGTCAAAATCACCGTCAAAGGCGACAGTAGCTTCGAAGTCGGCGCCATCGTCCCACGAGAGGTCTTCGATCAAGAGAACGCCCAAATCGAAGCCCTCGGCGGCGAAGTAGCTCAAGGCGTCAAACCCAAACCCGCTACCGCCAGCACCCAGCTACTCGGCATCACCAAGGCCGCTATCCAAAGCTCCAGCTTCATCTCGGCAGCCAGCTTCCAGGAGACCACCAAAGTCCTTACGGAAGCCGCCTTGGCCGGCAAGGTCGATCGCCTGGTCGGACTCAAAGAAAACGTCATCCTAGGCCATTTGATCCCCGCCGGCACCGGCTTCCGAAAATATCAAAACGGCGAGGTGAAAATCCGCGCCGATTTGGCCGCCGCTTTCACCGCGGCGCGAGAAACGCCGCCCCAACGGGCTTTCCCCTTGTTGGAAGAGGCCCCGCCGCCGCCTGCCGAGTCCGAACTCCAAATCGCTCCTTCCACCGCTCAGCAGCCAAGTCCTCTGGACGAGCTGGTCGGGGATTCGCCAAACGAAAATCAATAATCAGAATCAACCAGTTCGGCCCACCACCGGACACCCCCGGATTCCGGCGTAAGCGTCGGCGGGACAGCAACTCCGTCTGGCAGACAGGCTGTGATCCCTGTTGGACAGACGGAGTTGCCTACGGAGGAATCCAGTTTTTCGGACCATCGGGTTCGCTTTTCTGGGTTCCCGTTGGGGCGTCAGTAACAGAATGCGACTTTTCCCGGATACAGGCAAGTCGCGATTTCGCTCGGCGAAAGCGCTCGCCGAATGGCGATTCCTATTCTTGCTTTATTTCTGCCAACAGCCCGGAGGAGTGAGTCGCTGGTTGTTGTCCAGACTCGGTCTGTTCCGTCCCTTGTTGGGAAGCGTCCCCGTCGGCTGCCCGCTTTTCATATCCTAGTTTCCGAAGGACTTCGAGGATTTCGCTGCACGTAGGAAACATTCGGCCGCTGCTTCGTTTATATTCATCCAGGGCGCGCATAAACTCAATCTCTTCCTCAGTATAGTCTCGTTCACACGTGGTGGGGTCGATCTGGCGCCGACGAGGAACCTTGGTCCGACGCTCTAGTTTTCGTCGTTCCACCAAGACCGGTTCATTCCGACAACGACGATCTTGGCCGCTGCGGCGTTCCCCTACCCTCCGTCGGTCCATGACCACCACTTTTTCTTCCTTCGTCTTCTCACAAGAAGGTTTCGCTTCCGAAACCGCCATCCCATGATGCGAGGCCCGTTTCTGCTCCGGAAGCACGGACTGGGATGTTTTTTTCCCTTTTGCCATCTGGACGGACTCCCATGAAGATTTTCCAACAGAACTGTATCCGGTCAGCCAGGGAAGCCTACTATATATGGGGGTGAGATTTTCCACTCCCAATAACTTACGGCAATTTTGGCCCTACCTGATACCGTCCAACGAACCACCATTTTTCCCATTAGGAACATTATCCGAGAATCGGATGGCAAAACGGAGAAAATTGATCGGCTAGTAAAAATGGACAATTTTGATAATTGGTAGGGATTTGGCAAAAATATCCCAAAAGACAAATTGTCCAATTATAACGAATATTCTTCTCCCTCCCGGGTGTCCCCCCTTTTGTGGTAGAAAACTGTAGAACCTCTAAACGGAAATCCACACCTTTAAGGAGATAAAAAGAGATAAAGAGATTCTGTCGGAATAGTGCCGGGTTTGCAGCCTCCGATCGCCAACAGAATCCCCCCAATGTTTCGCCCCAGTTCTGCGGAGCAAAAGAGAACCATTCCGCCGTATGGACAAACAGATTATCCTTGGGGCGGGGAGGGTTGGGAAAAAATCCGATGGGCCTATCAGCGGCCCAAAAGAGTCGGCCAGAAGAGAGGGCGGAGGCAAGCGGAAGAGAGGGGCTAGGGCTATCCTTCGATCCGGCGGTGGATTTCAGCACAAATCTCTCGTAATTCCCGGATCGAAACATCTTCCAGCCGTTTCCCCTGCCGATCAAGGTGTTCGTTGATTTTGATGGCGGTCTCTTGCATCAAGCTGTGGGTTTCTTCGGAGCCGCCCACCAAGAAAAAATTTTTACCCCGGGTGATCCGAGTCTGCCCATCTTGGGCGTCCAACCCTAGTCCTAAAAGAGCCGCCGAACGTTCCGGGGGATCTGCAGGTTTCACTCGGGCGCTACTTTCGTTGAAGGAGCCGTCGCAACATTTCCGCCGCCGCGGTCCGACTATCCGGGGCCGTATTGGGAGGAGGTACAAATTTACCGGGGATTTTCGGCGCGTCCTTGGCCGGGGTCTCCCGCGAAGCGGGCTGCTGCGGGGCGCCGCTGGAGGACGCCTCCTGCGTCATCTGGGCGCTGAAAGTCTCCGTTTCTCTCTCTTCTTCTTTGGGGTCCGATTGGAGAAGCCATTCCACTAATTCCGTTTCGTCTTCCTTCTTGCCGGCCGCCTCCGCCACGCGAGCCGCCGCTTCTTCGATATTTTTGACTTTCGGCTTCTTCTTGCCCCCCAATTCGATTCCAATCCGCACCTCAAATTCCAGAGGCCCCACCAAAAGCCGATCTCCCGTCTTCAACTCCGTTCGATCGCTAATCCGCCGCCCATTCACCCAGGTGCCATTCCGGCTCCCACAGTCTTGCACCCACACTTGCCCGCCCTCTTGAATAATCTCGCAGTGGCGCCGGCTCACTTGGTCGGTGTGGGGCCGAAGATGACAGTCCTCTGCCCGACCGATCCGAAACACCGGCTGCCCCAGAGGAATTTCCTTCCCAGCCAATTTGCCGGTTTTGAGGATCAATTTCACGTCCATCGTTTTGGGCCTCCATCCGCTTTTACCCTAACCTGGGGCCCTTCCTGGGCAGGAAAACTCCCGATTACCCACTGTTGATCATACCAAGGGCCGCTTCCAAAGTCAAAAGAGAAAACTCGCAAAAAGGCCTTTTCCCAAGCAACCCGGCCTACCTGGACCTTCGGAAAGCGAACAGGGGGTGCATCTTCTAAGTTGTTGTTATTTAAGGACTTGTGATTTTGAACCTCCCTAAACCCTTCCTGGCGTATCCTTTGGTGATTTAAAAATGGATTTTCTGAAAAAAACTGCCTCCATCAAGAATCTTCGGGAAATCCAAGGGGCGAGTTCAAGAATGCTTTACTCCCGGGACGTTTTTTCTCCAAAGAAACTCCTTCCATTTCAAAAAATCCTGAAAAAATCTACGAGGATGGGGTTCTCCGACAGTTTCCTGAAGAAAGTCCTTTCTTCTCCAAAAGGTTAAAAAACCAGACGCCTTGGGAGCAGGAGGCGGTTTTGACGCCTGGGAGAAACCAAGTGTGTGGGGCGGTGGCTGGAAAAATGCCCTGAATGGGGGGCCCCGCGATAGGATCGCCGACCTTCTTCAAGGGAAACATCCACCAGCAGGGAGAGCTAGAATTCCTTGGCCCCCTGGTTTTTGAAGCGGTCGTCTTGACCCATTCCGAAACCTGAAGAAAATGAAATTGGGTAACATTTCAGCCGTGTGAAGTGCCTTTTCTTGTCACTGCCGCTTGCGCGGGAATCCAGGATCCTATGAGGCGGCTACGTTGTTATTCCTCCCAAGTAGAGGCTGCAAGAGGCCTAGATTGGGCGCTTACACGGCAGTGGCAACGTAGAGAGTCTCTTTGGGCAAATGTCTCCTTGGACAAATAGAGAGCTCCTATGGATAATACAAAATAGGCCTTGGATGATACAAAAATAGGCCTTCCTGAAAACGCCGAACGGAGTGCGCGATTTGGAAGAAACGGGAACACCGAGCGCCCGTAGCTCAATGGATAGAGCAGCGGATTTCTAATCCGCTGGTTGGGGGTTCGAATCCCTCCGGGCGTGCTCTTTCATCATTGAATGGCCCATAAAAGAACCGGTTGCGTTGTGGGACGTGTCAACCACTATAATCTGAGCTTGAGGCTTGGCATCAGGATGCTATCGCAAGCGGTTGTTAGGTCGGAGGCGACAACGCAACCGGCTCCCCATAAAACCGTTATGCCGCGGAGAGGCCCATTTTCGGGCCTTTTTTTCAAGGGGGCCTGTTTTGTGGCTATTCCAAGGTCACTATCGGGCGGCTTTGCCGGCAGGAGAAGCCCGTTGGAGAGCAGCCGTTCGGGTCGGGACCAACCAGCCGCTTGTTAAACACACCAGACCCAAGATTCCCACCACACAGCCAACGATAAACCAGTTCACAGCGGTAGCGACTTCCTTTCTGTATCGGGCCATGGGCGCATCGGACAGGCTTTCCAATTCTCGGGGCAAACTTTGCCAGGCCAGATAACTTTCCAACAGAGTCAATTGTTGGGTGGTTTTTCGGAGAGGTTCTTTTTGGCCAGGCGGCGGAGGGGTTTGCCAAGTGATGGTTTCGGGCGGTTGGGGTTTGGACGGCCATACCAGGAGCAAAACTCCCAACCAGGCCAAAGCCACGATCAAAATCAGACTCCCTAGGCTGATCAGACGGTGCCGGACGCCCCATGGAGAAGTAGATGGGGAGGTGGTTTCCTCGGGGGCCAAAGGCAACTTCCGGAGATCCAGTAAAGTAGGCGTCTGGACGGACCGCCCGCAGGCACACTGGAGGACTTGACCTGCTTGGGCAGGTTCGACGGCCAATTCCAATCCGCACGAACAACGTACCAGGTATTTTCTTCGCACGGTCTTGTCTCCTGCTACCATGAAAGGCGTCTGCCGACCCTTTGGGCTTGTGGAGGAAGTGCATACTGGCCTTCCCGGGCGGTCATGTCCTCATCGTACCATTTCCACTGTTTGGAAGAAAACACCTCTTCAGGCCGCTGCAAGAGGCTGGCCTCGCCTATAGGCGAGGCCGGGAGAGCGACAGGGGGGCAACACAGCCCGGTGTTTTCTTTGACGGTATTGCCCAGTCGGCCAAAGAACCAGTACGTGTTGAACAGGGGAAAAGATTTCTCGTTTTCCATGGATTGGGTAGGGGGGCGGGTGGATCGACTCCATTCTGTCCAAGTATGCGGGAATGCCAGAGCGGAGAGTCCTACTTTTGAGGTAGTGTTAGATACCTTGATTTATGGGGAGTGGCATCTGATTTTATTTGATCAGGCGGAGAGAAGCATTTTTGTCTGAGGTGGTGGAGTTGCGGGTCGTAATTCTATCCATATTTCCTATCTTATCTATCTTAACTCTCCAAAATTTTGAGGTTAAAAAATTGTAAATAAACTACTAGACCTTGAAGAGTTGGCGATTAGAATAAAAATAACCCCGGCGCTTCCCTCAAAAACAGCCTTCTATAGAAGGCCCCTGGGTGATCTATGTTGTTTTCACCCAACCTACCTCCGTTGGAAGAGGGCCGGTAGAGAGCGAAGTAGGCTTTGGCGGCGTCTGTGGCGCGTCAAGTAGCCGACTTTTGTGAGATTCTCTGGCGGAAGGAGGAGTATGCCCTTGAATGGCCGCACCCAGGGGCGAGGCAGTGCGTAATGCCTTTTGGGGCGTAAGCCATTCTGGTCGGCCATCGTAGCAAGGACTGCCGAACCGGAATTTTTTGCCAAATGTTCGGGCCAAGCAACCTATTGGGTAGCGGGTGGTAGAATTTGGGTGATTGGGGCATGTCTTGGACAATAGCCTTTCTGGTGGTCGGATGGAAGCTGTGGTTATCCTGTGCGTGTTGGCCATTTTCCCATCGGCCCGGGAGGGGGTTGTCTGTACCTCAGTCAGGCGTTCCGGGAGTATGACGTTGTCCGGTTTGGGCGTGTTGAGGGCGCCCGAGGAGTCCACGGAACCCGTTTTTTGAGAAGTTTTCCCGAGTTCCCTGTGGTTGTTTTGGCGGAGCTTCAGGAAAAAGGAGGAGGAAACCCTTGTACGACGTGATCCTGGACGATTTGGACGATGATGTGGAAAGCGTGGGCGAGGACAGTCTGGATTTGGGGGAGAAAGACCCTCATCTGGATTTTGAGGACGTGTTAGAGGTCCATGCCGACGACGAGTTGGATTTCGGAGAAGAGGAGGAAGAATCGCCCGTCCAAGAAGAAGAAGGCGGGTTGGAGGCGGAGGAAACCGAATCCTGGTCCGACGACCCGGTTCGGATGTATTTGACCCAAATGGGTGAAATTCCGTTGCTCAGCCGGCAGCAGGAGATCGCCCTGGCCAAGCAGATCGAAATCAATCGGGCCAAATTTCGGCGGCGGGCTTTAGAATGTGGGTATGTCTTAGAGATCGCGGTTAAGATTCTTCGTCGGGTCTTGGATGGTTCTTTGCCGTTCGATCGGACCATCCAGGTTTCGGTCTCGGATCGTTTGGAGAAGAACCAGATTTTGGGCCGACTGCCGCATAATCTCCGCACGGTGGAGGTGCTGATCAAACGGAACCGACACGATTACCAGATCGCTACCAGCCGCAGCAAACCGATGGGCAAACGTCGGGCTGCCTGGCGGCGGTTGGGCCAGCGTCGGCGTCGGGCGGTTCGGCTGGTGGAAGAGCTGGGGCTTCGGACTCAGCGGATCGAACCGATGATCAGAGTCCTCGAGGACTTTAGCCGACGGGTGGATGAACTCAAGGCCCGCATCGACCAGCATCGGGCGCAAAATCTCCCCGCGGAGGAGCGCCAGCCTTGGCTGGTCGAATACCGGAATATCCTCCGGACCTTGGAAGAAACCCCCACCAGTCTGCGAAACCGAGTCGGCTATCTGAAGGAAATCTATCAAAAATATCAAGAGGCCAAGCGCGGGCTCTCGGAGGGAAACTTGCGTTTGGTGGTGTCGATTGCCAAGAAGTATCGCAACCGGGGCCTGAGCTTCCTGGACTTGATTCAGGAAGGCAACGCCGGCCTGATGCGGGCGGTCGATAAGTTCGAATATCGCCGAGGCTTCAAGTTCTGCACCTATGCCACTTGGTGGATCCGCCAGGCCATTACCCGAGCCGTGGCCGATCAAAGCCGGACGATCCGCATTCCCGTCCATATGGTCGAAACCATGTCCCGGGTGCGGAACGTCTCCCGAAAATTGCGGCAATCCCTCGGACGAGAACCGACGTTGGAAGAAATCGCCCAGGCCTCCCAAACCGGGGTGGATGAAACCCGCCGAGTGCAAAGCATGAGCCGGTATCCCATCAGCCTGGATCGCCCTGTCGGCAACAGCGAAGACAGCCACTTCGGCGACCTGTTGCCGGATGGGACCGCTGAAAGTCCTGCGACCGGCGCTACCCAGGAGATGCTTCGCCGCTCGATCCATAAAGTGTTGAAGACTCTCAGCTACCGAGAGCGGGAAATCCTCAAACTCCGGTATGGATTGGGCGATGGCTATTGCTACACGTTGGAGGAAGTCGGCCATATTTTCAAGGTAACCCGCGAACGTATCCGGCAGATCGAGGCCAAAGCGGTCCGAAAACTCCAGCAGCCCAGCCGAAGCCAAGAATTGGTGGGCTTTTTGGACTGATTCCGGCTGGCGTCTCCCACAGAGGGCCTTTCTTTCGGAAAACCCGACGGCGGTCGCTCCCATAGAGGGCCGTCTAATCCACGGATAATTAAGAGGGGCTTTTCCTTTCCGGAGAAGTCCCTTTTATTTTGCTTAGAAGCTCTAACAAAACGGCCTTTCCTACTCGCTTCCTCCAGCGGGGCGAATGGTCGAATCTTTTGAGGCTTCGTTTTGTTAGAGCCTCTTAGTTGTGTTTGCATCGTGCGCAATGTGCGGCTAAAATAGATTGCGCCGGTGATTTCTCCCCTTTGCCTGCCGGAATGATTCCCCCTGCCCGGGTTTACCGTTCTTTGGCCCTTTGAAGGAGTCGTCGCAATGGACGTTGGGAAAACTCCTTTCCTGCCGTGGGTTTTGGGTGTTTTTTGGGCTTCGCTGCCGCCCCGCCGTTCCGGCCAGTTCGCTCCGTGGTTGTGGGGGGTGGGGTTGGCGGTTGGGATGGGGATGGCGGCTATGCTGGGGATAGTTCTTGCCGCGGAAGAGAAAGCCCAGGGTGTTTCGCCGCCCCCCAGACCTGCGCCGTGGCGTCCTCAGGAGTCGGCAGAACTTCCTGTCGATCCAGAGCATCTTGGTTTTGAAGAAATTGTTTTTGTGAAGCGGCGTCCCTATTCCTCAGACCACTATTACACGGACATCAACAACGGCACGGCGCCGGACCGGTTTGATCCCCGCAATGGGATTTACATTTACAATTTGCGGACTCGCACCGAACGACCGGTGGTTACGGCGGCGCAGTTGCCCGGGGGCAAAGGATTTATTGGCTATCTGAGTCTATCGTTCGACGCCAAGCGGGTGCTGTTTGATTTTCGGGAGCATCCCGGGGCGGGGTTTCGGATTTGGGAGGTCGGTTTGGATGGTTCGGGGCTTCGGCAGGTCCTGCCGGCGCCGCCCGACGAAGCCGAAAAGGTGGCCCGCTGGGGCCGTCCCTTCCATACCGACGACCTCCATCCCAGTTATTTGCCTGACGGCAAAATCATTTTCTCTTCTAGCCGATGCGAGCATACGATCCTTTGCGGCGGATCGGCCCACCTGGCGGCCACAAACCTTTTCCGCTGTAACCCCGACGGGACCCAGGTGGAACAGCTCACGCATAGCCCTGTGAGCGAATTTTGCCCGGTCCCATTGGACGATGGCCGGGTCATGTACCACCGGTGGGAATATGTTGATAAGGGTGCTCGAGTGGCCAAAACCGTTTGGACCATGAATCCCGACGGCACCCATCCGCAGGAACTCTACGGCCTGGCCGACGATACGACCACGGTTTACATGTATCCGAAGCCGCTGCCGGGCAGCACCGATCGGTTTGTTTGCGTCGGCACCACGCATTTTCCTCAAGGGGCCTGTTTGGGGGCTATTTTGCTGGTCGATGCCAGTAAGGGCTTGCGCACGCCGGGGCCCTTGCCGAATGAGCCGGATTTTATTCCCGGCGATTTCCGCTGGCCGGTGGTAAATATCACGCCCCATGTGTGTATTAACCGGCGTACCGAACCCGGTTGGCTCTTCCGCACCCAGGACGGCCAATATGTGCATGATAAAGAAGGCCGAAGCGGCCATCTTTACACGCATCCCTATCCGATCACCGATCGGCTCTTTCTGGTTTCTTATAAATACGATCCGGGGCATCATGCCCAACATACGCCGAACGCCTATGCGATCTATCTGCTGGATGTGGAAGGCCGACATCGGCTGGTACACAAGGACCCGGACTTGTCTTGTTGGCACCCGACGCCGATTCGCCCCCGCAAACTGCCGCCGGTCATCCAGACGGTTCGCCATCCGGAATATGCGGCCCAAAATCAGGCCGTCTGCATTCTGACCGACATCACCCAGGGCATGGACGGGGTAAAACCGGGCGAGGTGAAATGGCTCCGAGTCAACGAGGTTCTACCTCGGTACTGGTCCACAGGCCGGCGGTGGAATCCGCATATTAGCAGTTCTTCCTGGCGGGCGGCCCTTTGGCCGAGGGTCCAGTGGGGCGTTGTGCCCGTCGAAGCAGACGGATCGGCCCATTTTGTAGTTCCCGCCGACCGAGCGATCTTTTTGCAGGCCCTGGACGAAAACTTCCGGGAAATCCAGCGGGAACGTACCTACGTAAACTATGCTCCGGGCGAAGTTCGCTCCTGCACCGGCTGTCATGGCCAGCGGAATTACAGCCCGCCGCCTGTAGGGCCGAATCCGCCGCTGGCGCTGCGTCGGCCGCCCAGCCCGCTTATGCCTCAGCCGTGCGACCTGGTCGAAAACGGCGGCGACGGCAAAGCGGGGCAAGTCATCCACTATCCAACCGATATCCAGCCGCTTTGGAACGCCAAATGCGTCTCCTGCCACGGGGCGGAAAAACCCGCCGGCGGCCTGCGTCTGACCGGCGAGATCACAGAAATGTATAACGTTTCCTACGAGCAATTGGCTACCAAAGAGTTGGCCGGCCCCCTGATTTCCGAGTTCATCTCCTTCCTCAAAGGCGATCAGGGCAACTACAACGGCGCCTATCTGCCGCCCCGGCGCCTCGGTTGTGCGCAAAGCGTGCTCATGACCGTGCTTACGGACCCGAAACATCCCAAAAACGCCCAGACCGATCATACGAAACTGCTTACACCGATGGAGCTGATGCGCCTGGCCCGCTGGGTGGATACCAATTATCAGTTCTACGGCAGCTACTTCGGTCGGCAACACCCCCATTGGGTCAACCCGGACCCCAATCAGCCGGCCTACAACCCGGCCGCCGACTTCCGGCGTCGGCCCACCTTCGAAGAGGCCGTCAGTTTTCTGGCCCCCGACTGGCACCGGTAAAGTGCTCCGAAAGGTTTTTCGGCCTATTCGGCGGGTGGCTTTCCAGATTAGGCTGCGGTAAACTAAGCCATAAATCCCTCCCATGTTCCCGTGGAGCGACGGCAGCCGGCGGGATTCATTTCTGTTTTTCGGGCCGAAGTGGTTTTCCAGCAGGCGCCGAGTTCCTCTCCCTCTTTACTTGCCTTCCAGGAGTGGTCCGATGAAAAGAGTTTTGTGGATGTTGGCGTTGGGGATGACCGGAATGATCTTTTCCCTTTGGCTACGCCCAGCGTGGTCCCAGGAGATGACCGTCTGGGTGGTGGATCCGCATACGAAAGTGTTTCGGGACAGCCTTCCGCCGTCTGCCCCGGCAAAAGCAGAGGAGGCCACCAAACCGACCCAACCGGGCCAGCAGAGCCAACCGAGCCAAGCAACAGGTGCGATTCAGCTTCGGGCCGCCCGCAATGAATACGAACCGGCTCAGATCGCCATCCGCTCCTCGAAACCCCTACAAGGGGTCCATGTAGAACTGGGGCCGCTTCGGCACGAAGACGGCCAAAGCAGCATCGGCGCCGAACATCTGCGGTGGGACTTTGTGGGCTATATCCCCATCCCGAAAAATACCCCCCATGCCGAAGGTCTTCAGATCCAGAAAGCCCCGTTCGAGGCGCCGGATCCCCTGCTGGCCGACCGAACCAAGGATATCCCTGCCGATCAGACCCAGCCGGTCTGGATTACCCTCTATGTGCCCAAGGAGGCCAAACCGGGCCTTTATCATGGCCAGGTTACGGTGGTAGCCGGACAGCTTCGGGTCGAGACGCCGATCCAACTTCGAGTCGATCCGTTTGTGCTGCCAGACGATCGGCATGTATGGGTAACCAATTGGTTCAATCTGCCAAACATCGCCAAGGCCCATCAGGTCGAAGTTTGGTCCGATGGGTTTTGGAAGGTCTTGGCCAAGTATGCCCAAAACATGGCCGAGCATCGGCAAAACGTGGTGCTGGCGCCGTGGACGCTGATCGACCTGGTGCGGGAAGAGAATGGGCAGTTGAGCTTCGATTTTTCCCGCTTCGACCGATTTGTGGAAGTATTCGAGAAGGCCGGCGTAGCGGGCCGACTGGAAATCACCCATGTCGGCCACGGCCAAAAAGGCTGGGGCAGTCCGGTAGTTCTCAGCCGGCCGAGCGCCCTGGACCGCAAAACCGGCAAACACATCACGCTGGAACCTCAAGAGGGCCTTCGGCCTTTATTGGCCGCCCTGGAAAAGCACCTGGCCGAGCGGGGCTGGCTGGAAAAGAGCATGATCCATGTGGGCGACGAGCCGATCCTGACCAATTTGGCCAGTTGGCGGGAGGCGTCGGCTTTTGTGCATCAGTCGGCCCCCCGCCTTCGCCGGATCGAAGCCATCGAAACGATCGACTGCTCCGGCTTTCTGGAAATCTGGGTGCCGCAGGTTAGCCATTTCGAGCGGTGGCGCACCGCCTATGAAACCCATCGTCCCCATGCGGAACTTTGGTACTACATCTGCTGCAATCCGCACGGCAGCCATTATCCGAACCGATTTCTGGATTATCCGTTAAGCTCGGTGCGGGTGCTCCATTGGATCAACTTTACCGAGCGGCTGGCAGGGTATCTGCATTGGGGCTGGAACTTTTGGGGGGCGAATCCGTTCGGGCCGCCAAACGATCAGCTTCCGCCGG
Organism: Planctomycetota bacterium; assembly: GCA_029550925.1. GTDB lineage: Bacteria > Planctomycetota > Planctomycetia > Pirellulales > Thermoguttaceae > JANXAQ01. The sequence continues at coordinate 49,264 of JAKPGL010000094.1, read as the reverse complement.
GCGATACCCATGTGGTGTATCCCGGTCCGGAAGGCCCTCTGAATAGCCTCCGGTGGGAAATCCAACGGGAAAGCCTGGAAGACTTTGAATACCTCCAACTTTTGGCCGACAAAACAGCCAAGCTCCGCCAGCAACTAGGCCAAAAGGCCGAGTGGCTGCACCCGGAGCGGACGGCTATGGAACTGGCCCGGCAGGTGGTCCCGGCCATTACCCAGTGGGAGCGGGACCCGGCTCGTATCATGGCGGTCCGTGCCCAGGTGGCCGACGAAATCCTGGCCCTAGAATCGCCGCCGCTTCTTTTGGTGCAGATCGAGCCGCCTGCTGGCAGCACCCTCTATGGCGAACCGATTGCCCTAGAAGTGCTGGGCCTGACGGAGCCGGGAGCGGAAGTCAAGGTCAATGGCCACCGGGTAGAAGTCGGCCCGGACGGCCGGTTCATTGCCCGGCCTACCCCCCTTCGTCCCGCCGGACAAGTGCGCATCGAAGCCAACCACCAAGGCAAAACCAAAACTATCGTCAAACAATTTACCCTCCGGCCGTGATCGATTCCCAGGAACATTTCAGCTGAATGCAGTACCGTGTCATTCCCGCGCAAGCTCCCAATCCAGGCTTCTTGAAGCCTCCACTTGGGAGGAATAACAACGTAGTCGCCTCATAGGATCCTGGAGTGAGAGCTTTCGCGGGAATGACAGTGCCGGGGAAAATTCGCCCTAAAATAAGCCTCCTTTGCATTCGGCTGAAATGTTACGATTCCCAAGGCCCATCTTCCCCCCCCTCCGGCTCCAAATCTCCTGAGACGGAAAGATAAATTTCATGTTCTGTTTGCATCGGCGGAGTTGGTTAAAAGGGATCGGAATTGGATTGGTAGTGGGCCTTGGGGAAGGTTTCCCCCTTCCTGCCGCGGATTCTGCCAAGCCGATTGCTCTCTTTTCGTTTCAGCCGGGAGGAGACACCGCCGGTTCTGATCGGCCCAAACGGCGGTTCCGGTCTGCTTTGCACTGCTCGGCCCTGGGCATCCCGGCGGATCAACAGCAGGCCATTCAGTATGCCAAACGGTTCGGTTTCGAGGCGGTCGAACCCCTGCCGGACTATCTCCGCCGGTTGTCCGAGGCCCAGTTGGCCGACCTGCGCCAACAGCTCCAGCAGGCGGGGCTTGTCTGGTCGGCGGCCAATCTGCCCGTGCAGTTCCGGGAATCCGAGGAGCAATTCGCAACCGGTCTGAAGGCACTGCCGGAATATGCCCGGGCCCTGCAGCAGGCCGGCGTCCAACGGATGGGCACCTATCTGCGCCCCTGCCATCCGGACCGAACCTACCTGGAGAACTTTCGGCTTCATGTGCGTCGGCTTCGGGCAGTGGCCGAGGTCCTGGGCGAGCACGGCTTCCGATTGGGCTTGGAATATGTGGGGCCGAAAACCTCCTGGACTGCCGCCCGGTTTCCTTTCATCCACACGATGCGGGAAATGAAGGAGTTGGTGGCGGAAATCAACCACCCGGCCGTGGGGCTTCTGCTGGACAGTTGGCACTGGTACACGGCCGGGGAAACGGTCGAAGATATCCTTCGGCTTCGGGGCGGGGAAGTGGTCCTGGTGCATTTGAACGATGCACCGGCTGGCGTGCCGGCGGCCGAGCAGGTCGATTCGGTTCGGCAATTGCCCTTGGCAACCGGGGTGATTGACTTGAAGGGGTTTTTAGGAGCGTTGGTGAAGATTGGGTTCGACGGCCCCGCTTTGATCGAACCGTTCTATCGACCTTTGCGGGAGATGCCACCGGAGAAGGCATTGGCCTTGGCGGCCGAGGCCATGCGAAAATGCTTGGCCTTGGTGGAGGAAAGCCGGTGAGAGCTAACGACGGGGGAATTTTCGCCTTTTAAGGGGGTGCTACCCCCCCTCGCCCCCTCCACCCCCGAAAACTGACTTCGGGGTCTATTGAAAACCCTGGCCGAGTAGGCTTTATTGGAAGAGAAGAAAGGATTCTGTGCTTTCCCCCTGTGTTGGGGGGGCGGCTATACCAGAAGGGTAATCTATGGAAAGGGTTTTCCCCGTATAATTGATGGATTGGATGGATTGGAACGTGGTGTTTGTGAGAATGTAGGTATAGTATTTAAGGAGAAACAGGAAACACCGCGGAGGAGTCTGAAAAAGGAAAGTTTTTTATTGGGTGTAGGGAAAGGCAGGGAAGACTCCGGAGAATGAATCCTGATTTGGGTGGACCCGTTTTGAGCGGAGGAACGCCGCCAGGAATGGGAGCGATCTTTCGGCCAGAACGGTTGTGGAAACGCCGAGCAACGACTCGGCGTCGAGCGGAATGAGCGAATCGATCATTGCGATAGGCGACTCGAAGTCTCTGCTGGCGATTTTCGGCGTGTATGATCAACATCTCCGGAAGATACGGAGGGCGTTGGGGGTGAGCATATCCGCCCAGGAGGGGCGGATTCATGTGCGGGGCAGTCAGGAGGCGGTAACCTCGGCCACGTTGGTGTTGGAAGAGCTGCAGGCCCAGGTGGAGCGGCAGGGGGCGATTTCGGCCGAGGATGTGGATCGGGTGCTGAATCGGTATCAGCGGAAGGAGGTTTCTTATTCGGCTAGTCCGGTGGAGGTGTTTGGGGGGCGGATGGTTCGGCCCCGATCCGCCGGACAGGCGCAGTACTTGGAGGCGATTCGGCAGCGTTCCATTGTTTTTTGCATTGGACCGGCGGGCACGGGAAAGACGTATCTGGCCGTGGCGATGGCCGTGGCCGCTTTGAAGGAAGGGGCGGTTCGGAAACTGGTGTTGGTGCGTCCGGCGGTGGAGGCGGGGGAGAGTTTGGGTTATTTGCCGGGCGATCTGGAAGCGAAGATTCATCCGTATCTTCGGCCGCTATTTGACGCCTTGCGGGAGATGATGGAGTTTGATCTGATCCAACGGTATAAGGAACAGGAACTGATCGAGGTACTGCCCTTGGCCTATATGCGAGGCCGAACGCTGAACCAGGCCTTTCTGATCCTGGACGAGGCGCAAAATACGACGATCGGGCAGATGAAGATGTTTTTGACGCGGATGGGTCAGGGGTCGAAGGCTGTTGTTTGCGGGGACATTACTCAGGTGGATTTAGTCCCTCCCAGCCGAAGCGGGTTGGTGGATGCGATAGTCCGGCTTAAGGAGATCGAGGGGATTGCGGTGGTGCAACTGAGGAACGAAGACATCGTGCGCCATCCTCTGGTGCAGCAGATTGTGGATGCATACGCCGAACCGGGTAAACCCGCACCGGAACTCTGATCGGAGGTTTGGCGGCTGGTTGGATGAAGGGGGGCTTCAGGTGGGCTTTTGGCCCAGTGCTTTATGTCTAGTAGCGGATCAAAACGGACGCGGCTCGAGCGAGTAGCAGCACTGGAATTGCCGCGCGCGCATTGGCGTCGGCTGATGGAGGTGCTGGGGCATCGGCAGATACTGGGCCGGGGCTTATTTGCTTTGGGTTTGGCGGCGGTATTGTGTGTATTGATTCGGGGCTGGGCGCCGCCGTTTGAGTTTCGTCGGGGGGAGGTTCCGGTTCGCACGATCATCGCCAGGGTGAGCTTTGAAGACCCCTTGGCCACCCAGCGACAACGGGAGCGGATACTCCGGCAAGTCCGATGGGTATATCAGCACGATCCGCAGGGGTTGTCGGCCATTCGGCGCCAGTGGGGGGATTTGATTCGGGCTGTTCAGGAGGGGTGGGACTGGAACGATCTGGAGAGAGAACACATTTTTACTACTTCTTCACCGAACGCCCCTGATCTCGCCCAGCTTCAGAGCGACTTCGAGGCGTTTCGGTTGGCCGTCTTGGGGACTCCCGGCGCGGAAGAGTTGACGAAGGTCGTGGACGAAATTTTGACCCCTTATGAGACCCACGGACTGACGCTCCAGCCGCTCCAAAAAGAAGGGGAAGGCCATCCAAACGAAATCATCGTTTATCCCGTCGGACGTCCGGAAAAATCGCGTCCGGTGAAAATCGCTCACGTATGGCTTCCGGATCAGGAGTCGCTTCGGGCGCAAGTGGAGAAGCGTCTTTCGGTTTCGCCGGAGGTAGTTCGGTGGCTGACGGAGTGGGTGTGGGATCGACTGCAACGTTTGGGCGGCACCCTGCGATGGGATGAGTCGGCCACCCAGCAGGCGCAGAAAGACGCTTTGGAGAGGACCGGTCTAATCCAAGTGGTATGGCGGGAAGGCGTTGTTTTAGCCAAGGCCGGCCACCCCCTCTCGGACGAACAGGTCCGATTGCTTCGTTTGGAGCACGAGGCCTTTTTGGCGGAGCGATCATGGACCGACTCGTTGCTTCGGGGCGTCGCCGTCAGCTTACTGCTTTTTGTGGCGCTGATGGTATGCGGCGCGTATCTTTTCTTTCGAAAAAGGAAATTGCTGGGAAACTTCCGACAATTGGGCGTTTTGGCGGTGCTGATGGCGGCTACGGCGTCGCTGATGCAGACCAGCTCGGTCGATCCTTGGCGGGCGGAGTTGTTGCCGCTGCTTGTATTTGCTCAGGTCTGCGCTATCGCTTATGGTCCGGAATTGGCGCTGCTTTTGTGCGGCGTGGTCAGTCTGGCGATGGGATTCGGGTTGGGGCATCCGTTGACTAGGATGTTGGTCTGGTTGGGGGCGTCGGCGGCGGCCATTGGACAAACCGGGAAGATCCGCACGAGAAGTAAACTTATTTACATAGGACTGACTTCCGGCGCCGCGGCGGCGGCGCTGAGCCTGTTGGCCAATATCCTGCAAAGTCAGCCTCTTCGGGAAGCCGTTTTTTGGGAGGCCAGCCGAACCTGGTTGTGGGCCGTGGCGGCCGGCTTTCTGATGAGCGGCATTTTGCCCTTTGTGGAAAAGGCCTTTGGGGTATTGACCGATATCAGTCTGCTGGAGTTGAGCGATGCGGCCCATCCGCTCTTGCAGGAGTTGGTGCGTCGGGCGCCGAGCACATATAATCATTCGATCACTGTTGGCGCCCTTGCCGAGGCCGCCGCCGACGCCATCGGCGCTCGGGGGCTGCTGGCGCGGGTGGGGGCGTATTTCCACGACATCGGCAAAATGCTCAATCCGGGCTATTTTACCGAAAACCAACCCCCCAACGAGGACCATCACGCTTCTCTTGCCCCCACGGTGAGCAGTTTGGTGATCATCGCTCATGTGAAAGACGGCGCCGATCTGGCCCGCCAACATCATCTGCCGGAACCGATCATCGACTTTATCTGCCAACATCACGGCACCACCCGCGTGGAATATTTCTACGCCCGGGCCGCCGAACAAAGCCAATCCGATCCCAACGGCAAAAACGGCAACACCGTGGATGAAAGTTCCTACTTGTATCCCGGTCCCAAACCCCAGACCAAAGAAGCCTGCGTCCTCATGCTGGCCGACGCCGTCGAAGGCGCCAGTCGAAGCCTCGTCGATCCCACGCCTGGACGCATCCAAAATCTGGTCCAGCAAATCACCGAACGCCGCTTGGAAGAAGGACAGTTCGACGAAAGCGACCTGACGCTGCGCGAATTACGAATGATTGAAGATAGCCTCGCAAAATCGTTGATCGCCATCTATCATGCCCGAATTAAGTATCCTGAACCGAAACCGGCGTGAATTCACCGTCCGGATTTCCCCAGCCGACGGGAGGAACGATCGGCTGTCCGCAAGAGGATAACCGCCATGATTTCTGTGTCTGTGGTGGATGAGCAAACCTACGTTCGGCTTTCGCGTGCTCGGATTGTGGAGGCGGTTCGTACGGCGTTGGAATCGGCCGGGTTGCACCGGGCGCGAATGACGGTGGCCTTGATCGACGACGCCCACATCCAAGAACTAAACCGCCGATTTTTAAACCACGACGAACCGACCGATGTGTTGAGTTTTCCGATGGGAAGTTCTCGCCGAGGGATCGAGGGCGAGATTGTCGTTAGCGCCCAGCGGGCGTCGGCCGTCGCCGACCAGTACGGTTGGACGCCGGAGGAGGAACTGCTGCTTTATATCATCCACGGAGCGCTCCATTTGGCCGGGTTCGACGACGCCGCCCCCAGGGAACAATCGCGGATGCGGCGTCAGGAAGCCCTCTGCTTAAAGCGGTTGGGAATTACCATTCCTTCTGCGTCGAAAGGCCGACGGCGGAAACGAAACCGCCGCCGACAGGATTCTTCGTTTCTCCAGAGGAAAAAAACAGTTCGTTAAGGTGGACGCCCATGTGGTGGCCGGCGATAGCGGCTTGGATGCTCACGAGTTTCAGTGCGGTAGGTGCGAGGAGTTTGGCCCATTTCTCGCGAAGCCAATTGGACGAACTGTGCCAGCGTCGTCAGAATCCGGCCCGGCTTGGGGTGATTTTACATCGGTATAGCTGGGTGGCGTTGGGGATGGAAGCCTGGGAAGTGTTGGGTGGGGCGATTTTCTTGGCGGCGTTCGTCTGGGCGTTCGGTCAGCAACATTCCCAGCAATCCATCGCCGTGGGTCTTTGGATGTTGTCTGGGGTTGGAGCGGCGGTGGCGTTGTGGGCGGGAATGATTTGGATTCCCTCTGCCATCGCCCAGTTGGCCGCCGCCGAGGTGGTCTATTTTTTATGGCGGCTCTGGGAGACGCTGGCCGCCTTGATGCTCCCGGCGATTTGGGGCGCCCGGTTTGTGAGCATGGTGATCCATCGGTTGGCCGGCCGACCAGAACAACCCCCTGACGAAAACTCCTTTGAACAAGAAATCCGGACCATCGTCTCCGAAGGCCACCGCGAAGGACTCCTGGAAGAAGACGCCCGGGAAATGATCGAAAGCGTCATCGAACTTAGCGACGTTCAGGTCTCCCAGATCATGGTTCCCCGGACCGATATGGTAACTATTCCAATGAGCCTTTCGTGGTCCGAGATGCTCCAGCAGGTCATCGCCTCCGAGCATACCCGGATTCCGGTCTATGAAAAGAACCGGGACGACATCGTGGGCATCCTCCACGCCAAGGACCTGCTGCCGGAATTGGCCAAGCCGTCCGAAGAGACCCGTCGGCCTTGGACCGAGCTATTGCGGAAACCCTACTTCGTGCCGGAAACAAAACCGGTGGATGTGCTGCTGGAAGAATTCCAACGGACCCGAAACCACATGGCCGTGGTGCTGGATGAATACGGCGGGGTGGCCGGTATTGTTACTCTGGAAGATGTGCTGGAAGAGATCGTCGGCGAAATTGAAGACGAATACGACCAGCAACAGGTCCGCGAAGAGTTTCAGGAACTAGGGCCGGGGGTGGTGGAGGTGTCGGCTCGGATGCACATCGACGATCTGAACGAACGGTTCGGCGTTCAGCTCCCCGAAGACGCCGATTACGACACCCTCGGCGGGTTTGTCTTTAGCGAGCTGGGCCATGTGCCGGTAGTCGGCGAAACTCTCCTGTGGAACCATCTGCGGATCACCGTTCTGGAAGCCAGCCGACGCAGGATCGAACGCCTCCGGATCGAGAAGCTCCCGGTTTCTGAGGAGAACTCTGGCCAAGGCCCACGCCCAGCAGAAAAGGCAGACGAATAGTCGGTGATCTTTTACCAATGAAGGGGTGGACAGGGAAGGGGACACGCGTTTTCCTGGAAAATGGGTTTTCTGCGATGTTTTTTGGATATGCAAAAAATAGATAGAATAAAGAAATAAAGCAATTTAGAGATTTTGGGTATTTTTTGAGTAGGGCTTGCTGTGCCTGCCGAACATGCCACCGCTTTGGTCCTGCGTTGTGTGGATTTTAGCGAAAGCAGCTTGATCGTTACTTTGTTTACACGTGAGTTTGGCAAGATAGAGGCTTTGGCGAAGGGAGCGAAACGTCTGAAGAACCCCTTCGACTCTGCTCTTGACCTGATGTGCCTCTGTCGCATAGTCTTTCTTCGCAAGGCTTCGGAAGCCCTCGATTTAGTTACCGAGGCGAAGCTGCTGAGGCGGTTTCGATGTCCGGGCGGGGATTTGGCCCCCCTGTATGCGGGCTATTATGTGGCGGAGTTGCTCCGCGACCTGACGGCTCGGTATGATCCGCTGCCGGAACTTTTCGATCTGGCCGAGGCCGCCTTCCAGGGGCTTAGTCGAGGCCAGCCGGTCTGGCGATGGGTCTTCCGGTTTGAACTGGGGATGTTACGTCTGCTGGGACATATTCCTTCCTTGGAGACGTGCGTGGTTTGCGGTCGATCGGTCCAAGCCGCCGTGCGGGCGGCCTTTGATCCAGTGCAGGGAGGCGTGGTGTGCCCATCGTGTCGAACCAGCCAACCGCAAGGTTCCCAAACGCTCACGGTCGATCAAGGATTCCTCCGTTCGACGGCTGTGCTGGCCGATCCGGGCCATCCGGCGGCCGACCGGATCGAATTGGACCCGGCTCGCCGCGGCCAACTGCGCCATCTGTTGAACCAGGTGATCGTCAACCTCCTGGGCCGACCGCCCCGGATGCACGCCTATTTGCCCTTGATGATGCACGAGGCAGATCGCCGGAAAACCCTCGCGGGAAACCGGGAAAAAGACCTTCGCCCTCTGCCCGAAGGTTCGCTTCCTCAAGAATGTTCTCCCGGAGGGGGAACGAAAGGGTGAATTCCGCCCCCAACTAAGGACAAGGACGTCCCAAGGATGCCAACGCACGGATGGAGATGGATGCTGGGGATTGCCGCTGCGGCGCTGGCGGCCCAGGGCTGCCAAGTACCGGGACTGCCCGCGCATGTCCAAAACAATCCCTATGTTCGCTCCTCCGGCCAGGACGATGAGGGCTGGCTATGGGAGAAATTGATGGGCCGAGACGCTCGGCCGGCCGTTTCGAGCGATTCTTCTCCCAAGACCTCAAGTTCTGCTTCGGACGAAACCATCTATCCTTCCACGGTACCCATCGGCGAAAATCTCGAAAAGGCTATCCAAAAGGAGCAGGAGGAAGCCAAAAAGAAAAAGGGTTTCGACCTGTCGTCGCTATCGCCGGAAAAACTCTACGGCAAAGCGAAGGAAACGGTGGGTTTAGGGCCGGACGAAAACCTGGCCCGTCAACTGTTTACCGAGGGTGCAGAACTCTATCGCCAGGGCAAATACGCCGATGCAGCCGATAAGTTTCATTGGGCGGCCTTCCGCTGGCCGGATTCTCCCCTGGAAGAAGACGCCCTGTTCTATCAGGCCGAGAGCCTTTTTTTTGCCGAAAAATACTCGGCCGCTTATGATGTCTTCGATCAACTGCTGAAAAAATACGAAAACTCTCGGTATTTGGACCGGGCGGTGCGTCGGCAGTTTGCCATCGGGCGCTATTGGGAGCAGATGGCCTTGGCGCACTCCCGTTGGCCGATCATTCCAAACTTCACCGATCGCACTCAGCCGGTCTTCGATACCTGGGGCAACGCCATCAAGGCGTATGAGAGCGTGCGGCTCCATGATCCGACCGGCCCGTTGGCCGACGACGCCCTCATGGCCGCCGGCAACGCCTATTTCTTAAAAGGTCGATATGAAGACGCCGCCTATCAATATGACGTGCTTCGGAAAGAATACCCCCAAAGCGAACATCAGTACGAAGCCCATCGTCTGGGCATGAAGGCCAAACAACTACTGTATCAAGGGGCGATGTATGATGGGACGCCGCTCAACGAGGCGGCGGAACTGGCCGACGCCTCGTTACGACTGTTCCCCAAGGCCCCGCCCGAAGAACGGCAGCGGTTGCTCGAAGAGAAAAATCGGATGGTCCAACAGCAGGCCGAGCGGGAATGGGCCATCGCTCAGTTCTACGAAAAGAAGCGTCTCTACGGGGCGGCCCGAATGTACTACCGCAGCCTGATCGAAAATCCCCGGTTCGCTCGCACCGAATACGTCCGGATGGCCCGACAGCGCCTGAGCGAAATCCAAGACAAACCCGATCGACCGCCCGATTACTTCGGTTGGCTCGATCGCATCTTCCCGAAGGGGAAATAAACGATGGTCGGTTTCGGAAGGTGCGGTTTCCCCCTGTCGTTTCGGCAAAACGCCGGGCCATTGGTCTGCTCTTTTCGTTGGCTTTTCGGGCTGGCGGCGGCGATCTGGTGTTTCTGCGCCGGCTGTGCGGGCTATCGGGTCGGCAACGCCACGTTGTATAACCAGGAGATTCGCACCATTTACGTTCCGGTGTTCGACTCCGCCAGTTTTCGCCGCCATCTGGGCGAACAACTGGCCGAGGCGGTGGTCAAAGAAATTGAACTCCGTACGCCGTACAAAGTGGTTGGCCGACCACCCGCCGACAGCATCCTTACCGGCCGAATCCTCGAAGAGGGCCGAAGTACGGTCATTCCCGGCAGGGTCGGCGGCCCGCGAGAAAGTGACGTTCGGCTGGTCGTCCAGGTGGCATGGATCGACAACCGAGGCAATCTGCTTCGGGAGTCCGGCCCCATTCCGCTGCCTACGGGAACAGAGACCATTACCGAAACTTCCCAGCTTTTCCCTGAGTACGGCCAATCGACAGCCACAGCGTATCAGCAGGCCATCAAGCGGACTGCCCAGCAGATCGTCGGTATGATGGAACAGCCGTGGTAAACAACCCAACGGTTTGTGCAAAGGCTACCGAAGAGAACTATTCTAGCGACCAGGGGCGATTGTCTTGAGGGCGGCTGATTCTATCGGCCTGGTCGGCCTGGCCGAGGCGGCGGCGGCAATGGCAGATCGGGAAACACCACTTCCCGGGCTTTCTGCACCCACTCGGTTGGGCCGTACACCCCAGCCTGCGAAGGATCGAACCGCTCAAAGCCCAGCTTCCAGACCGGGGAATCCTCCGCCAGGGTAAAATCGCCGGTCTTCGGCGAGCGAAACTTCGGATCGGCAATGATCGAGCCGGCCTCATGGCCTAGCTTCTGCCATTCCGAAAGGGTGTATTTTAGAAAGCGGACAGGCTCTCCAGCAGCCTGCCAGTAGCAATTCTGCCGGGACTGATGCCGTATCCGGTCCCAGGCTCCGGCCAGTAGCAGGCCCCGATCCCAATAGACGATATTTTTCTCCAAGATAAACGACAGATGCGGTTCAATCCGACTTGCCTGGAGTTGGTAGCGGGTCTGGAAGGCGAAGATGTTATTTCGTACCGTATTTTCTTTGCCATAGTGTTGGTGGAAACCGCCGGTTTCTGTCCGATAGACCAGATTCTTCTCGAACAAAATGCCGGAGCTTCCTTCGTCGGTATAGAGGCCCCAGCCGCCGTAGTCGTAGCAGTCGATGTCGTGGAAGACGTTGTTCCGCACTACCGTGCCTTCCGACGGCCCCAGCGTGTAGATGCCGCCCATATCGCACAGCACGCCCCAGCCCAGATGATGCACATGGTTGAAGGCGATCAAGTTGCGCTTAGCCAGGCTCTCTGCATAGCCCCATCGCCAGCCGACAGAAATTCCCGTATAGAAGAAATCGGCGATTTCGTTGTGGGTGATTTGGTTGTCGCTGCTATGACCGATCCAGATACCTACGGCGCAGGGGAAAACCCGACCGCCATGCCGGATGATACAATTGTCCACAATATTATGATGCGTCTGAAGCGACGCCTGGGCCGGTATGCCCATCTGGCCGATCCGCACTCCCCCAGCGCCTAGATCGTGGAGGTAACACTGCCGGACCTCGCACTCCCTACACCCCTCCCGAAACCAGACAGCATAGGTCCCGATATGGCCGATCTCGCACTCCTGGAGCCGGATGTGCCGGGCGCCGTCGGCCTGGACTACCGCTTCGATCGTGGCGGCGGCCTGAGTCGGCTCAAAACCCTCTGGCGGCGTGATGTATTGCCCATGCTCCAACACGAGGCCCCGGATGGTAATATGCTCCACCCACCGGTCCTGGCCCGGACTACCCCGGAACACCAGAAACTTCTCCGCCGCCGGGGCAATCACCTCCGCCTGTTCCGGCAATTCACCCGGAAGCGGCATGTACCAAAGATTGCCTTGCCGGTCCAAGAACCATTCGCCCGGCGCGTCCAGGGCGGCTCGGAAGTTTTCCAGGTGCATCCGCGTCCCTTGATGCAATGGGTTCCAGGGTTTCATTTTCCGGCCTGTAGAGACAAATGCCCCTTTTTGGGCGTCGATCCCCTCCAACCGACGCCGGGTATTGTCCCACTTGTGATACGCTACCATCTGCACATCGGGAATTTCTTCCAGTTGGATTTCGGCCAAACTGACCGCCGCATCTTCGGGCCGAAGCCGAATCACTAGTTTCATCTCTTTGTCGGGCCGCTTGGGCTCCAAAGGCGTCTCTTGTACTTCCTCCATGTAGAAATAGAACTGGTCCGGTTCCCTGGCCCGGACTGCCCGGCGGCCATTGACAAAAAGTTGCTCAAAATACCATTTCTCCGCGGCAACCTCCGGCACGTGGGTTTTCCAGAGGCCCTCGGCCGTCTTTTGCCAGCCGCCGATCGGCCGACCACCCGAAATCACCGGTCGGGCGCCGGGAGCGGCCTCATAAATGATCGGCGCATCGGCGGTCCCGCTATCTTCCGGTTCCAGGACCAATGGGGTTTGAATGCGGTAGGTTCCCCCGGCCAGGATGATCCGAATCGGCTCTGTAAGCGGTCCTTTTTGTTTCAGTTCCCGAACCGCATCCCGCGCCCGCTGGAGGCTGCCAAACGGTTTTTCTTGAGTTCCGGGGTTTGTGTCGGCCCCGTTGGGCGCTACATAAAACTCCGTCGCCCAGACGGCGGTCGTCCCCATGATCAACCCCGCCGCCGCGATCCTCCATGCAACCGCCAAACAAAATCTTTTCGCTCCTTCTGTTTTTTCCCAGACGCCCTTCCAGACGCCCAAACGCCCTCGGTCTTTTGGAAAATGCTTTTGCTTGCCAGGCGCCACACGAGTATTTCGCATCACCGTGTCCTTTCCTAACAGAGAAAAACTCTCTGTTCGTTCCGGCGTGTTTATACCGGGTCGGGCGTCTTATATTTTTCCCGTTGCGGACGCCGGAGAAGCTGGTTAGCCTCCTCGTCGCCGATGAACTGCTCCTTGACCGGGTCCCACTGAAGCCGACGACCCAACCGCCGGGTAATGTTCGCCAGATGGCAAACGCTGGCCGACCGATGGCCAACCTCCTCGTCGCACACGCACTTGGCCCTTGTTTTGATGCACTCCAACCAGTTCTGGATATGGTCGTTGCTCACGTAGAGGCGGATGTCTTTGTCGGTAAGCGGTTCCTTGGCCAATTCCGGGGGATCGGAAACCACTTTGCCCCGGTCGATGGTAATCCGGCCGTTGGCGCCGATGAAGATGGCCCCGCCTGCCGGGCCGTTGCCCAGCTCCATGACCACTCCGTTCGGATATCGGCAGAAGACCTTCGGCTGGCTGCAAAGAGCGTCGCCTCGCTGGCGGGATTCCGGTTGTGTGTAGGTGGGGGGCTTAAAGGGCGGGCCTTCGGTCCACCACTCCACCGGCCCGGTATGATCCATGCCTAAGGCCCATTGCACCTGGTCGAAGCCGTGGCTTCCCCAGCCGGTCATCTCCCCGCCGGAAAACGGTCGCAGCGAAAGCCAACCCGGATTGGCCCGAGATTTGAAAATATCCTCATGGAACGGGACTACCTCTGCCGGGCCGCACCACATGTCCCAATCCAGCCCTTCCGGCACAGGCTGGGCCGGAAAGGCCGCCTCCCAAGGACTCGGATAATTATGGGCGATCACCCGTTCCAGTTTGCCCAACCGACCGTTTCGCACCAGTTCACAGCCAAGCCGATTGGCCGCCATGCTCCGCTGGTGGCTTCCGGTCTGAAAAACTCTTTTGTACTTCCGCACTGCCTCTACGATGAGTCGGCCTTCGTAGATGGTAAGACTCATCGGCTTTTCCACATAAAGGTCCTTTTCCGCCTGGCAGGCCAGCACGCAGAGGATGCCCCGCCATTGCTCCGGCGTGGCCGTTACAATGGCACTTACATCTTTTCGCTCGAGCAAGCGCCGATAATCGGTAAACGGAACGGCGCCAAGCGATTTGGCCGACTGTTCTGCCCTGGGCCGATAGACATCGCAGACAGCCACAATCCGAGCCAAGGGCGACTGTTTGATAGCGCCGGCCAAAAAGCCGCCTTGCCGGCCCACACCAATAAACCCGATGCCGATCTGCTCATTAGGCCCCGGTTTTCCCGGTTCGCCCAACAGGCCGCTGGGAAGCAGATACGGCACGGCAAAGCCGCCGCCAGCAACAGCCGCCGCCCGCCCCAAAAACGTCCGCCGAGAAATCCCTACGCATTTCATGGAAACAATCCCTCTCTTCTGATGGTAGATATCTGATCAATAAAGGGTAAATAGATGCCGGGCCGAATCCGTTTCCGATGGCCCTTAGGCTGAAGACCTTTTCCTATGGAGAGGCAGGTCTCAGGGTGCCATCCAGATACTGCTGATAGCGTTGGGCCACCCGGCCCTGCTGGACATCGCCCTTGTGCACCAGGACGCCAATCCGCGTTTTAATCGTTTCGCCCTGTTTGAGCGTAAACTTTTTGCCGTTTTTTTCGTCGGCCCGCCGAGGGCCAAACGTGCCATAATCCCGGGTCAGCCATCGGTGCGGATGCTCGTTGTCCGAATGGCTAAAAACTGCCACCCCCTCGGTCCGACCGGCAACCGTATTGGAATAATCGACCCATTTGGCTACCTGCATATCTGTTCCCTTTTGATTGACTTGGCCTTCCGAGTTCGTAATCACGCCGCCTTTTTGGACCGAAAATTCCGGCGTCATCCGGAGATACGGCCAAGCGTAATGGGAGGCGTCGCTCAGGAAGGTTACCTCGCCGTAGCTGGCCCGGAGAGTAAATACGATGTCCAAAAAATACTCCCCGTCGCCCAGATCCAACACCTTCATCGTTCGCTGTTCATCCAGGACCGGCTTTTGCTGGTCTATCTCCCAGAGAAGTTCTTTGTGGATCACCAGAGACCCTTGGCCGGTGGGCTGTTCTACGGTAAGTTTCAGATGCCGAATCCGATCCTTGAACGGCGAACGGGGATCGTTTTTGTCCACCCGGCTGTACCAGGCGTTGTAAAAACTTGCCGGGCGCTCTCCGGCCAATTGGACCGTATCAGCAAACCAAAACGACCGGTGATGCGGATAGGGCTCCGCCTGCTCAATGGTAAGCTGCTGGCCAGTGGGACTGAACAAAATATAATGCGGCAAATCCACCTCGTTGCCGTAGCGATATACCCAGGCGGTTTTGCCTCGGACAAGCAGCACCGCCCGACCGGCCTTCGGGTCATCTTGAACCATTAAGCGGGCAGCAGCGCCGGTAGATTCTTCCGCCGAGGCAGGCCACCCAGCCAGCCCCACCAGCGCCAGGGCAGCCACCCCCCCCGCCCCAACCAAAAACCGAATCGCCCTTCTCCTATCCTGTCCCAAAAAGACCGGCATCCCAAGGGAATCTTTCATACCAGATACTCCTCTGCTTTCAGAAACGTGCGAGTTACTACGGGGAAGGAGTTACTAAGGGGAAGAAAATACCGCTCTGGTAGGGGAAAACCAGGGAAAAACAGCCGGAGGCCTTTTCTCTGGGCAACTAAGGGAAAAAGTTTGCCGTCTTTCCATGGAGGCCAGAGGCGGGGTGCCAAACTGGGAGAAACGGGGAAAATTGTCTGCCCTTTAATATGGAAAGCCCGGGGAAGCTTGTCAAGTTGCCGGATTTCGGATGGGGAATCGATCAATCAATCGCTTGACTTAATCAACCGATTGAATAAAATTGAAATAGAAGGAGACCGATGGATGGACAATTTGGGCCTTTCCGATTTCTCCAATTTGCCCAATTTGCCTGCTTCCCGGGCTGGCCGGGGAGAAAAAACCCTCCAGCAACTCCTGGATACCGGCCTGGAAGCCTTTGCCCGGTATGGGCCGGATGGGGTCAGTACCCGGCATTTGGCCAAAATGGCCGGGGTCAATTCGGCGGCCATCCAGTACTACTTCGGCAGCAAAGAAGGCTATTATCTGGCCGTGGTCCAGCACCTGATTCAAACCCGGGCGGCCCCGCTGCTGGGGCTTGTGGCCGACATTGCCCAGCGGTTCCACCAGGCCGGCGCCGCCCAGAGCGAAGCGGAAAAATTGCTCCCGGAGTTGATCGGCAAGCTGGCCAAGACGGTGCTTCTTTATCCGGCGGCCCGGTATTTTGCCAGTATTTCGTCACGGGAGCATTTGCATCCCACAAAGGCGTATGAACTAATTTATCCTGTGGTGGAGCGGTTGCATCGGCTTATGTCGGAGCTAGCGGCGGCCGTGCTGGGACTAGCGCCCGATAGTCCCGAAGCGGTGGTTCGAGCGCACGCCCTTTTGGGGCAGGTGATGCTCTTCCGGATCGGGGCCACCACCTTATGCCGTCGGCTCCAGTGGGAATCAGTCAACCAGTCCCAGGCCGAATGGATCGCCTCGGTGCTGGCCGAGATGGCCTGCCGAAGCCTCGGCCTGCAACCGCCGGGCCCCATTACTTTGGGCGATTCTCCATCCGGGTCGAAACGGTCGCTGCCTGCCGAAAACCACCTGGCAGAAAAACATAACCAACGCTCCGATTCGGAGTGATTCCTGGATAGTAGAGTTGAAACGGAGACTGTAAACCTTCCCTCGGCATCCTGGGGGTGTGAACGCCCCCGGTTTCCAACCGGTTTTGAAAAGCACCAACTATGGCTGTCAAAAAGATCAAAGTCGTTGTGCCGATCTTGCTCCTGGCTGCGGTGACGGTGCTGGTGGGGTTGGCGGCGACAGGCCGGATCCCAGCAGAGTATTTGCCCGCTTGGCTTGCCGGGTATTTGGGCCGGCAAACCAGTCCGGCCTGGTTAGAACTCCAGGGCAACGTAGAAATACGGGAGGTTCGATTGGCCTTTGAGGTTCCAGGCCGAATTGCCCGGCTTTATGTGGAAGAGGGGGAGCGGGCGGTCGCCGGGCAACTCGTGGCCGAGTTGGAGAAGGATTATTTCGAGGATCGGGTCCGGCAGGCGGAAGCAGCCCTGCAAGCCGCCCAAGCCGAGCTTTGGAAGTTGCGCACCGGCGCCCGGCCGGAGGAGATCGAGCAAGCCCAGGCCAATCTGGCGGCGGCCCAGGCAAGTTTCGACAATGCGCAGACCCAATGGCAACGAGTGCAGCACCTTTTGCCTCAGAAGGCCGTCTCGCAGGAAGTGTATGACAACGCCAAGGCGGCCAGGGATCGGGCCGAAGCCCAACTGCAGGCAGCCCAAGCAGCCCTGAAACTTTTGCAAGTCGGCGCCCGCGTGGAGGACATTGCCCGTGCTGAGGCCCAGGTCGCCCTATGCCAGGCCCAATTGGCCGAAACACAACGTCGGCTCAACGATGCGAAACTTACCGCCCCGTCCGACGGCGTGATCCAGACCCGTATCCGCGAAGTGGGCGAATGGGTTCAGGTGGGAGAACCTGTTTACACGCTGAGCCTAACTGATCCGGTATGGATCCGCACGTATGTGAACGGATTGGACCTGGAGCGGATTCGGCCCGGCATGGCCGTTACCGTGCGGACCGACACCGGCCGAGAGTATCCGGGCCAGATCGGGTTCATTTCGCCGGTAGCCGAATTTACACCTAAAACCGTCCAGACCCGAGAAATCCGGACCAACCTGGTCTATCGGCTCCGGGTGATCGTCTCGGACCCGAAAGGGGAACTTCGCCAGGGGATGCCGGTTACCGTATTGGTCCCGTCCGAGGGCCAGGAAGAAAAATGAATGTAGGTTGATAAAAACGAGGTGGTGGGTTCTCCTTGCCGCACAACCGGCACTACAGGAATGACCCCAAGGCCCTCTCACCCTTGCCCCTTTCCCGGCCGGGGGAGATGGGATTTGTTCCCCCTCACCCGGCCAGGCTGACGCCTGGCCGGCATCTCCCGCCAGGGGAGAGGCAATTAGTTTCCCCCTCACCCGGCGTGCTTCGCACGCCGGCCTCTCCCGCCAGGGGAGAGGCGGGGAACAAAGTAGCACCACAAAGGAGCCTGGGTTCCTGCTTGCGCAGGAAGGACAAAAGCAAGTGCCCTTGGCCCAGGCCGAGAAAAGCAGCTTCGATACCTCCATGGTGCGAGGACGGTCCATCCATGTCGAACCGGACGGCAATGACAGTGGAAGAAGTTACCAAGCGATTCCGCTCGGACAGGCCCCCGGCCTTGGTAGGGGTCTCGGCGGTGATCCGGTATGGCCAGATTACCGGCCTGGTCGGGCCGGACGGAGCGGGGAAAACCACGCTGCTGCGTCTGATGGCCGGGTTGCTGCCGCCGGACCAAGGCCGAATCCTGCTGGAAGGCCGGGATGTCCGCGATCCGGCGGTTCGACAAGAGCTGGGCTACATGCCGCAAAAGTTTGGCCTCTATGAAGAGCTGACCGTGTTGGAGAACCTGCATTTGTATGCGGATTTGCGGGGGCTGAGTGGCCGGCCTCGGCAGGCGACGATCGGTCGGCTTTTGGAGTTTTCCGGACTTGGGCCATTTGGGGATCGGTTGGCCGGTCGGCTTTCCGGCGGCATGAAGCAGAAACTGGGCCTGGCCTGCGCCCTGTTGGGCAATCCGAAAGTGCTGCTTCTGGATGAGCCGACCGTAGGCGTCGATCCGGTGTCGCGGCGGGGTTTGTGGCAGATGGTCGAAGGATTGGCCGCGGAAGGGTTGGCTGTGGTCTGGGCCACCGCCTACCTGGACGAAGCGGAGCGATGCGCCGAAGTGCTGGCCCTGCAGGAAGGCCAATTGCTTTTTGCCGGCCCGCCCGGGGAGCTGACCGGCCGAATGGCCGGCAAAACCTTTCTGGTTTCGGTTCCTGGAGACCGTCGGCGGGCGTTGGCCGCCCAGTTGCTCCAGCGGCCGGAGGTGGCCGACGCTACGGTGCAGGGCAACCGGATCCGGGTGGTGCTTCGAGAGGCAATGGACGAGGGGCCGGCGACATCCAGGGAGGTCGGGGAAGGACCGGCGGTCTGGGAGGACCAATCTGTGGCGCCGACGCCGCCCCGGTTTGAAGATGCATTGATTCTGCTTTTGGGCGGATCGGCAAAAGAGCGGGCGTCTGGGGCGTTTTCCTTTTTCCCGCAGAGAATCGCTCAGGTGGATTATGAAGGCCCTTGGGCGGTGGAAGCGGCGGGGCTTACCAAAAAGTTTGGCTCGTTTACCGCAGTGGATCGGGTGAGTTTCCATGTGAGCCGGGGAGAGATTTTTGGTCTGCTGGGGCCGAACGGAGCAGGCAAAAGCACCACGTTCAAAATGCTTTGCGGGCTACTGCCGCCGACAGCAGGCAAGGCCCAAGTGGCCGGCGTGGATATTCGCCGCGCAGCAGCCAAGGCCCGCAATGCGATGGGATATATGGCACAAAAGTTTAGTTTATACGGGAATTTAAGCGTTCGGCAGAACCTGGAGTTTTTTGGCGGTGTGTACGGATTGCGCCGTCGGAAGCTCAAGGAGATGGCGGCCCACATGGCCGAAGAGTTCCAACTGGGGCCATTCATGGAGACCAATGCGGAGGAGTTGCCCTTGGGATTTCAGCAGCGGTTGGCGATGGCCTGTGCGCTGATGCACCAGCCGCCCGTGCTTTTCCTGGACGAGCCTACCAGCGGCGTGGATCCGCTGACGCGGCGGGAGTTTTGGATGCGGATTCACGCCCTGGCCCAGCGGGGCAGCACCGTGATTGTTACCACCCATTTCATGGACGAGGCGGAATACTGCGATCGGCTTGCCCTGATGCACCAGGGCCGGATCATCGCCGAGGGGGCGCCGGACCAGATCAAGGCGTCGGCGGCTACACCGTCCCGGCCAGCGCCGAGTTTGGAGGACGCCTTTGTGGAACTGCTCGAGCGAGAGGCGAAAGAGCTGGTGGAACCAGCCGCCAGATAGCTCAGGCAATACGAATGGTGTTTCTTATTTTATGTAACCCCTCCTTACGACAAAACCTAAGGACCAGATGTTAAGAGGTTCATCGATGCCGATTCCCATTCGCCGAGCCAAACGCATCTGGAGCTTGATGAAAAAGGAATCCCGGCAGATTGTCCGGGACCCAAGCAGTATGATGATGGCGTTCGTATTGCCGATGATCCTGCTGGGGCTTTTTACGTATGGGGTGTCGCTGGATCTGCGGGCGATTTCGATCGGCGTGGTGGTCGAGCGGATGTCGGCGGAGGCGGAAAGTCTGGTGGCGGCGTTTCGCTCGAGCGGCTATTTTCGGGTCCAGTTGGCCGAAGATCGCCGAGGGCTGGAGCCGCTTCTGGTAAGCGGCCAAGTGCAGGCGGTGGTGGTGATCCCGGCGGATTTTGCCGAGCGGGCGCTCTCCCGACAAGCAAGCCCGGTGCAGGTCCTGGTGCGGGCCGCCGAGGCCAATACCGGCGAACTGGTGCTCAACTACATCGAGGGCACTCTGCGCCATTGGCAACAAAACCAGGCAATCCAAGAAGGGATTTCCCCCCGTCTGCCAGGCGTGCGGTTTGAACCTCGAATCTGGTACAATCCGGAGGCGGACTACCTGGCGGCCATGCTGCCCGGCTCGATCGCGGTGATCATGACGCTGATCGGCGCGATGCTTACCTCGCTGGTGGTGGCCCGGGAATGGGAACGGGGCACCATGGAGGCGCTCCTTTCTATGGGACTTAGCCGGGGAGAGCTTTTCCTGGGGAAATTCTTCCCTTATTTTCTGCTGGGCATGTTGGCGATGGAGCTGATCAGCGTGGTGGGGGTGGTGTTTTTGGGCGTGCCGTTTCGGGGGTCGTGGTGGCTGCTGCATCTGGTAACGGCGGTGTATCTGGGGTATGCGTTGGGCTTGGGCCTGGTGGTTTCGTCGGTAACGCGGAGTCAATTTGTGGCCACTCAGGCGGCGCTCATCATCGGGTTTTTGCCGTCGTTTTTGCTTTCGGGATTGGTGTTTGAGATACAGAGTATGCCGGCGGCGATTCGGATGTTAACGACCATCTTTCCGCCCCGGTATTTTGTGACGGCGCTCAGGACGCTGTTTTTGGCCGGGGATGTGTGGGAAGTGGTGCTGCCGAATACGGCGATTTTGCTCTTGTTTGCGGGGGTGCTTTTGGGATGGGCGATCCGGGCGACCAGGACCAGCCTGGCGTGAGAGGAATTGTGTAGCTAACGAACAACGGAGATATTCACAAGCCAAGCGGAGCGGGTCTAGCGATGTGGCAGCGGATTGGTCGGTTGATTGTGAAAGAATTTTTAGTGGTGCTTCGGGACCCTCGCACCCGGCTCATCCTGATCGTGCCGCCGATGATCCAACTACTGATCTTCAGTTTTGCCGCCACCCATGAGGTGCGAAACGTCGTTCTGGGCGTCTATAACGAAGACGGCGGCCTGGCAAGCCGAGAACTGCTGGACCGCATTCATGCGATCCCGGAGACCTTTTCGCGGATCGAATATTTCCAGGAGCTTCGGTCGGCGGAAGAGGCGCTGGCGGCCCAGCGGGTGCTGGCGGTGCTCCATATTGGGCAGACGTTCTCCAAAGAGCTGCTTTCCGGAGGGGCTGGTCCGGTGCAGGTGCTGGTGGATGGCCGGCGATCCAATTCGGCGATGATCGTGCAGGGATATTTGGCCCGGATTCTGGAGGATTTTGCCAGCCAGGCGACCGGCGGAGCAAGACCTGCCGCCAGTCCAAGCGGACAAGCAGAAAGTTCGGTGGATGCCGCCGATTCCGCCCCGGCAGCGGCAAAATTGGCGGTGTTGCCTCCTCGGCCTGTCAGCCGAATGTGGTTCAATCCGAACCTGAACCCCATCTGGAGCACCCTGCCGGGCCTGGTGGCGGTGCTGAGCAACCTGGTGGCCCTTTTGATTACGGCCCTTTCGGTGGCCCGGGAGAAGGAACTGGGCACCTTTGAACAATTGCTCGTTTCGCCGCTCCGGGCCGGCGAGATTTTGGTCGGCAAGGCCGTGCCGGCGGTGGTCTTGGGCGTGCTGGAAGGAACCCTGATGATCACCATGGCGGTGCTGGTGTTTCGATTGCCGCTCAGTTGGCATGGGTTGCAAGTGCTGCTGGCGGCCATGCCGCTATTTCTGGTAGCGGTGGTAGGCATTGGGCTTTTTGTGTCGTCGCTGGCCCGGACGCAGCAACAGGGCCTGCTGGGAGCGTTCACCTATCAGGTGCCGGCCACGTTGCTGTCGGGCTTTGCCACCCCTGTAGAAAACATCGCCGATGGGCTACGATGGATAGCCTACATCAATCCGCTTCAGTATATGGTGGGCCTGGCACGGATGGCCTTTTTGGAGAACCCGGGTTGGGATGTGGTGTGGGGGCGGATCTGGCCGATGGCGCCGATCGGCCTGGTTACCCTCACCGGAGCGGCCCTGCTATTCCGGCAGGCCCGCCTGCTGGCGGTAACGGGAAGATAACATGTTGGGGTGGCGGAAGAACGTCTGCCCTGGCGAGGATCACCCGTAAGAACGGCAGAGGAGTCTGGTTTTCCGCCTGCGCGGGAATGACAACATGGGGATTGCCGAAACCAGAAATCTTCTACCAGAACCAGACGGAGATAATGTCGGCATGAAAGAGTATCGCGTGGGGATCGTCGGGTTTGGGATGATCGGCAAAGTACATGCGTATGGGTATGCGGCGATGCCGTTTGCAAGCGATCCGCCGCTGCAGGCCAGGATTATCCGAGTAGCGACCAGTCGGCCGGAAACGGCCCGGAAAGCAGGAGAGCTGCTCGGCTGTGAAGGGGTAACCGACTGGCGCCGGATCACCGAAGCAGAGGACATGGATATTGTTCATATATGCACACCGAATCATTTGCACCGGGAGGCGCTGCTGTCGGCCATTCGACACGGCAAACACATCTATTGCGACAAGCCGCTAGCGGCCAACTGGGCCGAAGCCGAAGAGATTCTGGCCGCCCTGCCTGGCTACCGGGGCGTTGGGCAGATGACGTTCCACAATCGGTTTTTTCCGGCCACGATGCGGGCCAAACAGCTTATTGAAGAAGGTCGGCTTGGGCGGGTGCTTCAGTTTCGGGCCTTGTATCTTCATAGCGGAAGCGCCCGACCAGAGACGCCGCTTCGGTGGAAGTTGTCGGGCCAGGCCGGCGGCGGGGTAACTGCGGATTTGGCCTCCCATCTGGTGGATTTGGTCTGGTATTTGCTGGGCGATTATCAGCACGTTTTGGCCCACACGCAGATTGCTTTTGCCCAGCGTCCAGCCCCGGACGATCCCAACCGGATGCTGCCGGTCGATGCCGAGGAGGCGGTCTGGATTCTGGCCCGGATGCAAAACGGGGCCGAAGGCCTGATCGAGGCGTCGAAACTGGCCACCGGGGCAGAGGACGACCTTCGGCTGGAGATTCACGGCACAGACGGGGCGATCCGCTTTTCGCTGATGGACCCGCACCATTTGGGATTTTACGACGCCCGGAAGCCGGAACAACCCTGCGGCGGCGAGCGGGGCTGGACTTGGATCGATTGCGGGCATCGATATCCACCGCCAGCCACGGAATTTCCCGCTCGGAAGGCGGCCATCGGCTGGGTGAGGGGGCATGTGGAATGCCTGGCCAATTTTTTGCGGGGGGTGGCCAGTAGTCAGCCCGTTCAGCCAGACCTGGTCCAGGGAGTCTATATTCAGCATTTGATGGACCGAGCGCTTCAGTCGGTCCGGAGCGGCGGGTGGCTGCCGGTCCGGCCCCGGCAGGCGTTTGAATCCGCCACAGCCGAGCAACAAACCGACTGAGAAAGTGGCTTCTATGGTTGTCCTTCCCGCTCTAACGGCAGTCTAGCTCTGCCTGAACACAATCCTTTTTTTGGTCGGTGGAGGTTTTGCGGGGGTTTTAGAGAATGAATTTGCTCATGTCTTCGTCTTCGGCGATCTGCTGGAGACGCTGGCGCACATAGGCGGCATTGATGCGGACGACGCCCATTTTCATCTCCGGGGCCTCGAAGCTGACCTCTTCCAACAGGCGTTCCATGACCGTATAGAGTCGGCGGGCGCCGATGTTTTGGGTGGTTTGGTTGACGCGGTAGGCGTACTCGGCCACGGCGTCGATGGCGTCGTCTTCGAAGACCAGTTCTACGCCTTCGGTTCGGAGCAATTCTGTGTATTGGCGGGTGAGGGCGCTTTGCGGTTCGGTGAGGATGCGTTTGAGGTCTTCTTTGCCGAGGTCTTGGAGTTCGACGCGGATAGGGAATCGGCCCTGGAGTTCGGGCATTAGTTCGCTTGGTTTGGCCCGGTGGAAGGCGCCGGCGGCGATGAACAAAATGTGATCGGTATGCACGTATCCGTAGCGAGTTTGCACCGTGGTGCCTTCGACGATGGGCAGAAGGTCCCGCTGGACGCCTTGGCGTGAGACGTCGATGCCGTGGGTCGCTTCAGCGGCGACGATTTTGTCGATTTCGTCGATGAAGATGATGCCCAGGTTCTCGGCCAATTCGATCGCTTTGGAGTTGACCTTTTCTTGGTCGATCAGGGCGTCGCATTCCTGTTCAAAGAGGAATCGTCGGGCCTCGGCGACGGTCATTTCGCGGCGGGTGGTTTGTTTGGGGAGGATTTTTTCGAACATGGATTGCAGGTCGAGGTCCATTTGTTCCATGCCCATGCTGGTGAACATCATGGGGACGGCTTTTTTCTGGATGGTGATTTCGACGCGGCGGTTTTCCATTTCGCCGGCCTGGAGCATGTCGCGCAATTTTTTCCGATTGCGTTCATACCGGGAGGCGGAACGCGAGCTGTATTCGCTGGTATCCAGTTCGGCCGGCGTGGGGAGGAGAAGATCGATGAGTCGCTCTTCGACCCGGCGGCGGGCTTCCTCTTCGACGTTGGCGCGTTCCTGTTCCCGGACCAGAGAGATAGCATTATCGACCAGTTCGCGGATCATGCTTTCCACGTCCCGGCCCACGTAGCCGACTTCGGTATATTTGGTCGCTTCGACTTTGACAAAGGGGGCGCCGGTCAGTTTGGCCAATCGGCGGGCGATTTCGGTTTTTCCCACGCCGGTCGGGCCGATCATCATGATGTTTTTCGGCGCTACCTCGGCCCGCATTTCGGGCGGCAGTTGCTGACGCCGCCAGCGGTTGCGGATCGCAATGGCGACGGCCCGTTTGGCCTCCTGTTGGCCGACAATATACCGATCCAACTCCTGAACGATTTCCCGAGGGGTTAGGTTTCGCACGCGAGTTCCTCCACGACAAGGTGCGTATTGGTATAGATGTCGATGCCGGCGGCGATTTCCAGGGCTGTGCGGACGATCTGAGGGGCGGTCATCTGAGTATGGGCCAATAGCGCCCGGGCCGCCGCCACCGCATAGTTGCCGCCGGAACCGATGCCCAGCACACCGTCCGACGGTTGGATCACATCGCCCGTGCCGGTCAAGAGCAGGGTATAACGGGCGTCGGCGGCGGCCATCATGGCCTCCAGACGGCGAAGCACCCGGTCGGTCCGCCATTCCTTGGCCAGTTCCGTGGCCGCCCGCAGCAAATTGCCGGGGAAGTCCTTCAGCTTTGCCTCGAAACGTTCCAGCAGGGCGAAGGCGTCGGCAGCCGCCCCGGCAAACCCGACCAGGACCTTTTCCCCGGCCAGCCGACGGATTTTCACGGCATCGGCCTTCATCACGGCGTCGCCGATCGTTACCTGACCGTCGCCGCCCATGGCGACCAGGCCGTTGCGCCGGACGGTGAGGATCGTGGTGGCGCGGGTTTTCATGGGATGGGATCCTTGCGAAGGTCGTCGAATTACTGAAAATTATTTACCTAATAGATATTTATCTATGTAAAGACCGCCCCTTTCGAGAAATCACAATATGGCATAAACGACCTGGAAAAACCAGAGGGGGAGAAAAAGCCAACGGAGCTCTATTTCCGGCAGGCGGCCGTTTCATAGGTGCGCTCGTGGACGCCTTGACGGGCGTTTTCGACGGCGACTTTGGCCAACCGTGTTCCCCACTCGGTAGGATATTGGCCCGTGATACAGGCCTGGCAGAGGTGCTGGGCGGGCAGGCCGATGGCCCGGGCCACCGCCTCCACCGGCAAATAGCGGAGCGAATCCGCCCCAATTGCCTGAGCCATCTCCTTTTGTATCTCCGGCGTCAACGGGCCGCCGTGCAGAAACCTCGGAGCGAAAAGCTCGCTGATGGTGGACATGTCAATTCCATAGAAGCAGGGCGAGATAATGGGCGGACACGCCACCCGAACATGGATTTCCCGCGGTCGGCCCAGGTCCCGCATCCGCTCCAGCAGGGCCTTCATCGTGGTGGCCCGCACGATGGAATCTTCGACCAACAGGACCCGTTTGTTTTCCAGGACTTCTCGAAGCGGGATGTATTTGGTCTGGGCCTTGGCCAAACGGCGATCCGGACCTTCGATGAAAGTGCGTCCCGTATAGCGGTTGCGGATCAGACCTTCGACCGAGGGGACGCCAAGCCGATAGGCCATCGCGTCTGCCGCCGCCTTGCTGGTGTCCGGCACCGGAACCACTACGGTATCCTCGTCGATAGGGATGTCTTCCAGCCGGGCCAATTCTTCGCCCAACGCCTTTCGGGCCAGATACACACTACGGCCGTCGATCGTGCTGGCCACGTTGGAAAAGTAGATCCACTCGAAAAAACAATGCGCCCGACGCCTGGCGTCGGCAAAAGGAAGGATTTCCAGTCGGCCGCCGCTGATCAGAATAGCGTGGCCCGGCAAGAGCGAATGGATGTTCTCCGGCCGAAATCCCAGGTTCACCAGGGCTACGCTTTCACTGGCGGCGGCAAAAATCGATTCCTCCACCGCATAAGCCAACGGCTTGAACCCCAGCGGGTCCCTGGCCACCAGCATTTGCCCCAAAGCGTCCAAAAATACCAGGCTGTAGGCGCCGTCAGTCCGCTCGGCCACCCGACGCATCAACTCGATCAGACTGGGCGCTTCGGGCACGTGCAGGGCGTTGCAAAACAGGTGCATCAGGATTTCGGTGTCGGTTTCGTGGGCCAGGTAACAATCGCGATCGCCCAAAAGCTCATCCCGAAGCTGCGGAAAATTGGCCAATTGGCCGTTGAAGGCAAAACTGAACCATTTGTGTTTTTTGATATGACGGCGTTCAAATGGCTGGGCGTAGGAACGGTCGTCTTGGCCGCAGGTAGCGTACCGGACATGACCAATCGCCGCCTGGCCCGCATATTTCTTCATCAGACTCTCGAACTTCCCTTTGTGCGTCATCCGGAAGACTTCGCTGACCGTGCCTACGTCCTTGTAGGTCTCCAGCAACTGGCGCCGATGGGGATTATACGTTGTAAACCCGGCGGACAACTGCCCCCGATTCTGCACGTCCAAGAGCATCCGGGGCAAAAGCCGCGATATTTCTTCCGGCCCCTCCGCC
Source organism: Planctomycetota bacterium (assembly GCA_029550925.1). Lineage (GTDB taxonomy): Bacteria > Planctomycetota > Planctomycetia > Pirellulales > Thermoguttaceae > JANXAQ01. The sequence goes on along the minus strand of JAKPGL010000094.1, from coordinate 22,125 downwards.
TTCCCAAGCCGACCGGCGTCCGCACCGGGCAAATAATAGATGGCCGCTATCCCACAGGCTTCGTGCAGTGCAGTATCCATAGGCGAATTTCGTTCTTTATTTTTCTACCAATCGCCCCTCTACCTCCGACCACAAAATCCTCGGTCAAAAGGCCCTCCTCCCGACAAGCCTCGGAAGGGAGACATGTCCGTGCTGAAACGAGCGTCGGCTCCGTGCAGAAAACAACCCCTCACCCCCGGGGCCGAGCGTCCCCCAAACAGACTTTTTCCCAAAACAAACCTGCTCTAACCCATTGTAAGAGTTTCCAGACGCCGACACAACCGGGCAGGCCGGGGAACAGGCCAAGAGGACCTCTTTAGTAGTATTCAAATCCCCCATTCTGGGCGTGCGGAAAATACAGCTTTCCGTAACCAGCCTCTATTAGGCCAAAGAAGGCGAGAAAGAAAGGCCCGTTTCGGCCGTCTGCGAAGTAGGGACCGTCTTCCTGTGATTCCGGCGTGTGCGGGAATCCAGGTTCCCCTCACCGGGCCAGACCGGGGCCTGGTCGGCATCTCCCGTCAGGGGGGAGGCGGTTCTTCATTCGGCGGAGGTGTTCGGAAAGAAAAAGGCAAACCGGTTCTTTCCGCTTTTTGCTAAGAAAGGTATAATAGAAAGTTTCTGAAGAGCAACAGAACGCATACGGAACCTTTCTGTCTCCAAAATTTTTCCAAAAATCGTGATGCGGGATATAGTACGCCAAGAGATAGCGGCCCTGGCGACCATGATGGTCGTCAAAGTGGGCACCCGGGTGGTTACCCATTCGGGCGGCAGGCTCCATGAGGAGCGCATTGCCCAGTTGGCCGAGGAAATCCATGAAGTGCTGGCTACGGGGCGGCATGTGGCCTTGGTCAGTTCCGGAGCGGTGGGCGCGGGCATGGGCCGACTGGGCCTATCCAGCCGACCGGAAACCTTGGCCCAACTCCAAGCCGTGGCGGCGGTGGGCCAAAGCCATCTCATTGAAGTCTATGAGCGGTCGCTTCGGCAGTTCGGTCGGCACGCCGCCCAGATTTTGCTAACGGCGGAAGACATCGACCACCGCATCCGTTACTTGAACGCCCGGAATACGATCTTGACCCTGTTTGACTATGGGGCGGTGCCGATCATCAATGAAAACGATACGGTGAGCGTCGAGGAATTGCAGACCACGTTTGGGGACAACGATCGGTTGGCGGCGATGGTGGCCAACCTGATCCAGGCGCCGCTGTTGGTGTTGCTCTCGGATGTGGATGGACTGTATGACGGCGATCCGCGTCAGCCGGGGGCCAAGCTCATTCCTTTGGTCGAGCGATTTGACGAGGCCGTTTTGGAGTATGTCCGAGATACAAGCGGCGGGTTGAGTAAAGGCGGCATGGCCAGCAAACTCCGGGCGGCTCGGCAGGCCACCGCCGCCGGCGGCAATGTGATCATCGCCAGTGGACGGCAGCCCGGCGCATTGCGAAAAATCTTGGCTGGCGAACCGGTCGGCACGTTGTTCCTGGCCCAAGGGCCATTGATCACCGCCCGCAAACGATGGATCGGCTTTTCCGCCCAGCCTCGCGGCTCGGTCATTTTGGATGCGGGCGCCTGTGAGGCCATCCGAAATCAGGGACGCAGCCTCTTGGCCATTGGCATTGTGGATGTCATGGGCGATTTCGACCGTGGGGATGTGGTCGCCCTTTGCGATCCGGAAGGACAGGAATTGGCGCGAGGGCTTAGCAACTATAGCTCCGCGGAACTCCAGAAAATCAAGGGGCTGCGAACCTCCCAGATTGCGCAAGTGCTCGGCCAATGTCCCTATGACGAGGTAATCCATCGGAACAATATGGTGTTGACCTGCTGAGGCCGGGACCTCAAAAAAACCGACCGCCCAGTGATCCGTGGTTTCGGTTTTCGGTTGCCTTTTCGGAAGCGGAAGATCGTCCGCACCGGGTTGTTGTCGAAGATGGGGCGCCAATTCCCCAAAGAAAAATGCTACGTTTTCTATAGGTTTGTGTTTCCTAGTTGGTAGAAAGAGTACGCCATCTTTTGAAATAGGAGGAAGTCAATCCCCCATGAATTCTTTACAAGCTGTCGAAACGACCGGACGGCCTTGTCCGGGGACAAAGATTCCTTGTTATATTTTTCGTTCCGCCGAGGATGCGGGCCGACATGTGGCGCAACTGGTGGCCAATACGATCCGGGAGCGAAATTCCTATGGTCGGTACGCCGTCTTGGGCCTGGCCACCGGATCGAGTCCGGTTTCCGTTTACAGGGAACTGATTCGGCTCCACCGGGACGAGGGACTGGATTTTTCCCGGGTGATCACCTTCAACCTGGATGAATACTATGGGCTTACGCCGGATCGGCCGCAGAGTTACCATCGGTGGATGCACGAACATTTCTTCAAATACATCAATATCCGTCCCGAAAACATCCATATCCCTAAAGGGGACGTTTCCCCGGATGATATCGAGTTCCACTGCCAACAGTACGAACAGCTCATCCGTCGGGCCGGCGGTATTGATCTGCAACTGCTCGGGATCGGTCGAAACGGCCATATTGGCTTCAACGAGCCGTTCAGCATCCGGCACAGTCGGACTCGCCTGGTGCGGCTGGATCCGGCTACGCGCAAAGACGCCGCCCAGGATTTCTTCCACGAAGCCAACGTCCCCACGCAGGCGGTTACGATGGGCATTGCCACCATTTTGGAAGCCCGGGAGATTGTGCTTTTGGCTTTTGGGGAGAATAAGGCCAAGATTTTATACGAAGCATTGGAGGGGCCGGTTACCGACCGGGTTCCGGCCAGCTTCTTGCAGGAACATCGCAACGTAACCTGTGTGGCCGACGAAGGGGCCGCCGTGGAACTGACCGGGATCGCCACCCCCTGGCTTTTGGGCAACGTCGATTGGACCGACCCACTGATCAAACAAGCCGTACTCTGGCTTTGCTTCCAGACCAAAAAGGCCCTGCTGAAATTGGAAGGAGACGATTTCCGGCGGTACGACCTGCACCAATTGCTTCGGCATCATGGGCCGGCGTCGCGGCTTGCGCATCGGGTCTTTAAATGGATGATGGACACGATCAATTATCACCCGGCCGGTCGGGAACCCGCTCGGGCGATCTGCTTCAGCCCCCACCCGGACGACGACGTGATCTGTATGGGCGGCACGCTGACTCGGTTGCTCGAAGACGGCCATGAAGTGCATATCGCCTATATGACCAGCGGCAATATCGCCGTCTTCGACCATGACGCCCGGCGTATGGCCGACTTCGCAGCCGAGCTAAACCGTCAGTTCGGCATCGACCAGGAGAAATCGCCCAGTTTGGAGGCCAAGATCATGGAGGCCCTCGCCAAAAAGGCCCCCGGCGATCCCGACGCCCCGGAAGTGCTCAAAATTAAGGAACTGATCCGTTGGAGCGAGGCAAAAGCGGCGGCCGCCGTCTGCGGTTGCAAAGAAGAAAACCTGCACTTCCTGAACCTGCCGTTCTACCGCACCGGGTTGGTCGAAAAACATCCGCCCAGCGACGAAGATTACCAGATCGTCCGAGAGTTGATCCAGCGGCTTCGGCCCGCCCAAGTCTATGTGGCCGGCGATTTCTCCGATCCCCACGGCACCCACCGCGTCTGCGCCAAGATCATCTTCCGGGTGCTTCAGCAACTAGAAGCCGACGAAGGCTACCGCCCCGAAGTGCTCCTCTATCGAGGCGCCTGGCAGGAATGGCCGTTGCATCAAATCCAGTTGGCCGTGCCCCTTTCCCCGGCCGACCTGCAAACCAAAAAAGAGGCCATCTTCCGCCACGAATCGCAAAAAGATACCGCCCTATTCCCCGGCCCGGACGATCCCCGAGAGTTCTGGCAACGGGCCGAAGATCGAAACCGACGTACCGCCGACCTGTACAACCAGATCGGCCTGCCCGAATACTACGCCCTGGAAGCCTTCGTCCGCTGGGACGGCCGAATGATCTAACTCCCTCTCCGAAAAAAGGAGGCCGCATATGAGCCAGCGATCGCCCTGCAAGAGATGGGGGCATGGCAGGATATTTTGGCTGCTGCTTCTAACGCTTAGCGGCGTGCTTGGAATAGTCGGCGGTTTGGCAGGGGCGGGGCCGCCGGTTGGGGCGAGTCCGGCGGCCGGCCGGGTGGAACTGGTGCTTTTGGTCTCCCCGCAGGCGGGACTCACCGATCCCCAGACCTGGGCCAAGGCGTTGGGCGAGGCAGGGATACGCCAAGTGCAAATCCGGCAGGCCACACCAGCGGATCAGCCAGGCATTGAGCGGATCGGCCAGGCGGATCCGCCCCTATATCGGGTAACCGGGATACTCAAGGGGCAGGAAGTGGTTTTACCAGGAGCGCGGTTTGGGTTGGGTCAAGTCCGGCAATTGGCCCGCTGGTTGGAAGAACTGGCCGTCGAAGGCCCGCCGCAGGAGCGTCCGCCCAAGGCCGCCTTCGGACTGGCCGCCCAGGAGTTCGAAAAGGTCCATGCGGACCTGGCCAAGCCGGTGGGCTTTTCCACCCGAGGAGTGGATCGCGCCGAGGCGGTTGCCCGTATCGGCCAAAAACTGCAATTTCCCATCCAACCTGCGCCCGGTCGGCTGCCGGGACTGGCAGGCGACAAAGTGGTCGAGGAGCTTTCCACGCTTTCTTGCGGCACGGCCTTGGCCTGCCTTTTGCGCCCAGCCGGGTATGCCTTGCTTCCCCGTTCGGAAGGAGGCCGGCTTGGCTACAGCCTGGAGCGGATGCGCCCCGGCATGGAAATTTGGCCCGTCGGATGGGCGCCGGAAAAATTGCCCAAAGACATCCTACCCAAACTCTTCGAGTTTTTAGACGTTCGGCTGGAAAAGGTCTCGGCGGCCGAGACCCTACAGGCAATTGCCGATCGGCTCCAGGTGGTATATTTATTCGATCATAACGCCCTGGCCCGCCACGGCATCGAACCGGAAAAAGCGGCTGTCAACCTCCCGGCCTCGCGTACCTATTACGCCAGAGTGCTTGAGCGCGCGTTGTTCCAGGCGGGACTAAAATACGAACTCCGGATCGACGAGGCCGGAACTCCCTTTTTGTGGATCACCACCGTTAAACCGCTATAACTCTCCCTTAGCAAACTCCCTCCTTTCCCTCTTGTATCGCCCTCAGGGAGACGGTAAGTTGGGCATGGAACGCCGTCTGTCAGGCCGGCGTCGTGTCGTGCCGCTTGTTTAGTGCGGCCGCAGGCTCAGCCTGGACAGGCTAAGCTACGTAACGTCGTAACGCCCGCTGTTTAGCGGGCGAATTGGCTCAGTCTAGACAGCCTAAGTTACAAGGAGACGCTGCGATGAGAAATCTGTGTTCCTCATCCGATCGGTTAGTCAGGTTGGCCCTTTGGACGGTCATTGGTGGGTTGGCCCTTTTGGCTGGTTTGGGTGCAGGCGGATTGCCGGGGCTTTGGGCGGCCGAACCAGCCAAACCGATTCGGGTAGGCATCATCGGCCTGGACGCCCATGCCGTGCCCTGGACCGAAATCCTTACCGATCCCAAATCGCCGCCGGAAGTGAAATCTTTAAAAGTCGTGGCGGCGGTGCCGACCCATAGTCCGGACATCCCTTTTAGCGCCCAAAACATCCAGAAGAACACCGAGCGGATGCGGCAAATGGGCGTCCAGATCGTCCCGACCATTGAGGCGATGCTCCAGCAGGTGGATGCGGTGATGCTTTTGAGCATTGACGGCCGACCGCACCTGGAGCAGGCCAAACCGGTTTTCCGGGCCAAAAAACCCCTTTTCATCGACAAACCGGTGGCCGCCTCCTTGGCCGACATCGTCCGCATTTACGACCTGGCCGCCAAGACCGGAACGCCTTGCTTTTCCAATTCCTCGCTTCGCTACAACCCGGGTATTGCCCAGATGCGCAATGACCCGCGGGTGGGCAAGGTCCTTGGCTGCGACGCCTACGGCCCGAATCACCCCCTGGAACCCAGCCATCCGGACCTCTTCTACTACGGCATTCATGGGACGGAGCTTTTGTTTACTATCATGGGGCCGGGTTGCAAGACAGTTACCCGAGTCCATAGCCCGACGGCCGATCTGGTCGTGGGCGTGTGGGCCGACGGCCGGGTAGGTACGCTGCGGGGCATCCTGCAAGGCCAAACCGGCTTCGGCGCTACCGTGTTCGGCGAGAAGGGGATCGCCCCGGCCGGTAAGTTCGAGGGCTACACGCCGCTTCTAGTGGAGATTGCCCGGTTTTTCCAGACCGGCAAACCGCCCATCCGCGTGGAACAGACCCTGGAAATCTACGCCTTCATGGAAGCGGCCGATGAGAGCCGTCGACGCGGCGGCTGCCCCGTCTCGCTCGAAGAAGTCCTCCAGCAGGCCAAAAAGGCCGCCCAAGCCCAACCGGCTCAATTGTAGGATAAGACTTGGTACAAAAAGCCCACGGAATTAGCGACACCGACTCGGAAATCTATCCGCGCGCCGCCTCCGCTACGGGGCAGGTGTAGGGTGGAAGGGCCGCCCGCAGCGGATGCTTTCCCGCGGCGGTTACCGACTCTCCCGCAGACGGATAGACGCCGAAAAAGAGTCGGAAACGGGGGCCAAAATCGTTCAAGCCGTTTCGATCTTGGCGATCCGTACACGGGTATAAAGCTGGCGGTGGCCGATCTTCCGACGAGAATTCTTGCGGCGTTTGAACTTGCGGATCACGATTTTCGAACCAATGACCGGACCAAGCACCTCCGCACGTACACAGACCGAACCAAGGTACGGCCGACCCACCTGGAGCCCCTGCTGGTCCCGATAGGCCAACACCCGATCAAAACGAATTTCCTCCCCAGCCGACGCCTCCCGATAATCCACCTCAAGCTCTTGGCCTTCTTCCACTTTGAACTGTTGGCCGCTGTCTTCGATAATGGCGTACATCCGTAGCACCTTTCTCCGCCAATGAAAAATCTTCTCAACAAGAAACCATATACCTTCAGCACCCCTTCGACGGAAAGCCCTTTATTTTACCTTGATACCCTCGAAATCTTCAAGAGGCGGCAGGGGGCGACTTGGTAAATCCCCCGAATGTGCCAACCAAAGAAGCCAATCGGTGGGGTTGCCTTCGGAATTCCAAGGATCGAAAATAGTAACAAATCGCTTTCCAATGTCTCTCCCCCCAGAACCCCTCCTATAAAAAAGGTCTCGGTGGGCTACCCAGCCCGGAATAAAGTATCTTTCGGCTTTTTTCACAACGGAGGATCGACCGATGCGAAGCCTCGAAAAGTGCGCGGTGTTGTTGGCCTTGTTGGCCGTGGTGGGTTTGGCTCTGAGTTGCCAGGCCGCGGAAACCAAATTAAAAATCGGCGATAAGGCCCCGGATTTCAAAGACCTGCCCGGCGTCGATGGGAAAAAACATAGCCTCTCCGACTACGCCGACGCCAAACTCGTCGTGGTGGTCTTCACCTGCAACCACTGCCCGGTGGCTAAAGCCTACGAAGACCGCATCATCCAGTTCCAAAAGGACTACAAGGACAAGGGCGTCCAGGTCGTTGCCATCAACGTCAACAACATCCCAGCCGACCGCCTGGACAAGATGATCGAACGGGCCAAGGAAAAAGGTTTCAATTTTCCGTATCTTTATGACGAAACCCAGCAGTCGGGCCGGGAGTACGGCGCCACCTGCACGCCGCACTTCTTCGTCCTATGCCAGGAGCGAAAAATCGCCTACATGGGCGCCATGGACGACAACAATAACCCCGATAAAGTCAAGGAACACTGGCTCCGAGACGCCATCGACGCCCTGCTAGCCGGCAAAACCCCGCCCAAGCAGGTAACCCAACAGCGCGGCTGCTCCATCAAATGGGATAAATAGCCAATCGCCCATTTTATCGATCCCCTTCCTTCTTTCCTCAGCAAGGGGGCGTCGGCCCCAAGGGGATAATATAGAATGCTGCGGGGTATGCTCCGATCCCAAAGACGCCCCCAGAGGCCGGGAGGGCTTGTCCTGGCGGCCTCATGGATTGTGAAGAGACGCCCGCTGCCGCAAATCGTCTGATGATCTTCTTTCCTTCAAGGCTTCCTTTCCGAAAGGAATCTCGTCGATGCTCACCACGAAAAAGGGCGCCCGTCTCTTCTCGGACGGGTCAAGGGAATGTTTTGTTCCAACGTTGTGTATTTTCATTTTCTGGTTGGCGATGGCTTTGGCCTCGGAGGGTTGCAACGCTCAGCAGCCTACCCAAAAGACCTCTTTCGAATCGGCCTCCGCTCCCTCCGTATCCACGCCGAGGCCGTCGGAGGTTCGGCTCCGCAAGGTCGATAAAGCGGGTTTCGACGCTTGGCTCCGTACCCAAGCAGGCAAAGTGGTCCTGGTGGATTTCTGGGCCACCTGGTGTCCGCCCTGTCGGGAACTGTTTCCCCATACGGTGCAGGTGCATCGGCAATTCGGGTCCAAAGGGCTTGTGGTGGTTGCCGTGAGCATGGATGATCCGGACTCGGAGTCGCAGGTTCGCCAATTCCTGGCCCAGCAAGGTGCAGACTTCGAAAACTTTATCGCGGTCGGGCCGCCGGAACCCTTCGAGGCGTTCCAAATCGCCGGCGGGGCGATCCCGTATTTCCGAATCTACGGCCCCGACGGCAAAGTGCTCCGCGAACTTGCCTCCGCCCGACAGAACATCGAGCCTACCGACATCGACCGCGCCGTGCAAAAAGCCCTGGATATCTCAGGCCAATCCCCGGTTTCCCCTCAGGCTTCTCCCCAGGTAAATCCTTCCGACAAAACCTCCACCGCAAAGGAAGCCCCCGGCACTTCCTACCAACAGTCCCCCAGGAACAAAAGAAAAAGGCTCTTGGCCTTCCAGAGGGACTGATCCCGCATAGGGAAACCCCGCAGTAATCCAGAAAACTATCAAGGTCAGGGAAGCAGCGTCCGGCGCCGTAGGAATCGGAGGCGGCGGCAGCCTACGGAAACCGCCGCCGCCCAGGGCGGCGCAAGCATTCCCACGAGCATTGCCAGCGATGGGCTATTCTCCCTCGAAACAATCAGCCCCGGCAGGAATCCTTCAGTGCGCAGGATTTCTAGCACTAGGCCCGCTCCGGCCGCGATGGCCCACGCCCCAAAAAGACTTCCTCCAGGGGTACCAATCCCTTCTTGGGTCATCCACTTCCAGGCCCCGGCTGCCGTGAGAATCGCCAGCAAAACCATTCCTCCTCCCACCACCCCAAGGCCCCCGAATCCCCAAGAGAAAGATTCCGTCGCCAACCCGCCGAAAGTCGCTGTTTCCGCATTCCCACCGGCCAGACTCATCCCACCGGTCCACTCGCCTGGCCCAAAGAGCCGAAAGATTTCTCCCCCGACCACCACTCCCCCGGCGATTAACCAACCGGCCGGAAAGACAAAAAACTTCAAGCCCTGGGCGTCTTCCAACCAGGCCAAGCTCACCAGGCAGAGTCCCACCACCAACAGGACGCCCCCCCAACCCCCGGTCAGCCAACAGCCCGCCAGCCCCAGCCAAAAACCCCACTTTATCAACTGCCCTCCCAACAGGGGCCTCGGACCGCTTAGATTGGCCAGGGCAAAACTCCCAATGCTCCATCGGGCCAGCAGTCCATAGACCACCCAAGGAAGAATACCCGAAGCGCCGCAAGGACCTACCAGGCAGCCCAGCAGCAGGCCCGTCAGCAGGGCGTCGAGCAGCCCAGCTCGAAGCCCCACGGTTCGGCCAAACCATCGGGCAGCCAGCATGGCCGTGGCGGCAGCACCCAGGCCAATTCCGATCCCCCCTATTAGGGAGACTTTCAGAATGGCAACTCCCTCTACGAGGGGGTGTTCTCTCCCAGAAAACACCTCAACCTGTCCCAAAAGCCCGAATCCTTGACAAAAGAACCAGCCTGTCCCCACCACCACCCCCCAATCCCATTTGCTCAAAGAAAACTGCTCTGCTCCCCCCGAAAGAAGGTATTTATATGCACTCATGCTTGGGGGGCCTTTTCCACGAACCGCCGTACTGCTCATAAAGCGTTCGTTTTCTACTACTTTGAGGGGGATAGTTTTAATTCTTGGGGCCAGTGCTGGCCCTCCTCCGGGTACATGGATGGAAGAGGGGGGATTATATCTTCTGACCCCGAAAGCCCCCAGAGGACTTTTTATAAAAAAGGGCGTACCATTTTAGCCGAAGCCAGTCCCTTCCTCATTCCTGCACAAGCTGAAATGTTACGAAAGGGGCGATCTTCCAAGAGCGAAAAATCTTCTCTCCCCCAGAGGAGAAGGAAACCAGCCAGAAGGTAGTTCGTCCCGTCGAAACACCACCAGCGGGACTATGGGGGACTGGGGGGTTGGTCGGGTTTGGCCAGCTTTTTTTCGAAAGTCCCTTCGGGGCCTAAAAGTTTCTGGAACCCGCCCTCGGCCAGCCAATGCTTGGCCTTCTGGTCGCCGCGCAGATAAGCGTCCCAAAAAGCGGTCGAACCGGCGCAGATGAGCCGATGAAACACCGCATCTTTTTCCCGCTGTCGGCGAAAAGCCAATAGGCCCGTTTTCCCCGTGCCGAGCAATCCCCCTATGCCCCGTTCCCGACCGGAAAAGATCATGTGGTCCCCGCCAGTAAAAATAACCAGATACCGATCCGCTAAATCCCCGGACAAATCGAACGGCACGCGGCGGTCTTCTTTGCGGGTTTCGCCGATGGGGCTATCGTCTTCCGTGCCGGTCATGTAGAAGCAGGGAATGGCGATCTTTTGGTAGGCCTTTTCTCGTTGGGCTGGCCGCTGCGGCACCGGCGGACTCAGAATCACGGCGGCTTTGATTCGGGGATCGGCCTGAGAGATTTCCCGCCCGCTGGGCAAAACCGCCGCCTGCCCGACCGCCACCAGCGTCGTATGTGCCCCGAACGAGTGCCCCGACATGCCGATGCGCTTGAGGTCTAGTCGGCCTTGGAGCGGCCCCTGGTCGGTCTGGAGTTTTTCCAGCCGATCCAGCACAAACCGCACATCCGCTGTTCGGTCCATTGCCAACCGAGGATTTCGGACTGCCTCTTTGAGGGCTTTGAGCGGTTCGGCTTGGCCCCGCCAAACCGACTGGTCGCTTCCGGGATGTTGCAGATGCACGCAGACGTATCCGTGGCTTGCCCAGTGGACGCCGAGATAACCGGCAGCTTCCCGGGTTCCGCCCAAACCGTGGGAAAACAGCACCACCGGCAGCGGCCCCGGCGCCGGTCGGCCATGCTCCGTCGGATAATATACTTTGACCGGTACCGTACGATTCCGCGCCGGATCGTGCCAATCGGCCAGAAAACTTTCCACGCCAAACGGCCCCGGCTCGGCATAGGGAACCTTCTCTTGGGCAGATGCGGTCTTTTCTTGGTCCGGACCTGAGAGAACGGGTGTTTTTTGGTCCGGCGCACCGGCTATGCTCCCGCCGCAGATTTCCAAGCATCCGACTCCCACAGAAATTCTCAGAAGCAGGTTCCAAAAGGAGGGTCTCATTGTCAGGTTCTCCTTCGTCCGAGACTTGCCGATGGGCGAAAATCCTACCTGGTCAAAAAGTATCTGGTCAAAAAATGCTGGCAGACCATGGCACCGTTTTGGCAGACAGAGGGCCGCCGACTTCCCGCCAGCGGCCCTCTGCGAGGGACTTCCTCTAGGATTTCTTTCGCCGGAAGCAGGCAGATATTGGAAGATTCTTTCCGAATTGCCCTATGGCACGGCCGAGCTGTGTTCGGGCCGCTCGTCCTGCTAGGGTGCGACCGGCTGGGTTTTCCGTTTGGCTTTGGCTTTCGGTTTGGGTTTTTCCGCCTGAGGTTTGGTTTCCGGGGCTTTGAGGACCGGCTTGGTAGCTGGCTGGGTGAGCGGTTCGCCGTCCAGCGGCGGCTGTAGTTTCGACAGGTCCACCCCAAACCGAGCTAAAATCGTCGGGGTTATGTCTTGCCGCATCCCATCCCGACGGACCAGCGGGTCATTGGTGCCCAAGAACACATACGGTGCATAGCTGTGGCTGGTTTTGCCTTCGTCGAACCCGTGGTCGGCGGTTACATAAATCAGGGTCTTGTCATACAGACCCAATTGTTCCAGTTTTTCGATGATTTTGCCGGTCCATTTGTCATTGGAAATGAGGGCCGCATTATATTCCGCCGAGTTTTCGCCGTGTTTATGGCCGCTGTGATCGACCTCGGCAAAATGCACAAAGAAGAAGAACGGCTTGTCTTTGTATTTTTCCAGCAGCTCGATGGCCCGGGTGCCGACCTTTTCGTCCAGCATCAGGCCGTACTCCCACACATCGCAGCTTTTATGCATGGTGTAGTACGGCGAACCTTCGAAGACCGCATACTGCACGCCGTTTTCTTCGACGATGCGGTATTCAGGTTTGGCTTTGGGTTTCGGCTTGGCTTGTGCACCAGGCTGTTCCTGGGCGGCCTGTTTGGCTTTGCGTTTTTCGGCCTTTTCCTGTTGTTTTTGGACTTCTTCCAGGGGCTTTTTCCAGGGCGGCCGGATTTCGCCGCAATGGCCCGATTTGCCGATGACCGCCGCACAGACAAAATCCTGCCCGAAATGCTTCTTGAGCCGTTCAAACACACTCAGCCCCTCCGGCACATCCCGGAATCGACCGTTGCTGAAAACGCCGGTAACCGTCGGGTGATAGCCGGTCAGGATCTGGGTCCAGCCGGCCTTCGTATCCGTGGCCCCGGTAATGACGTCGATATTGACCAGTGCCCCTTCTTGCTGGAGCCGTTTGAGCGTAGGAAGTTCCCCTCGCTGGAGGCATTCCATCACATGGTTCCGCTGCGCCCCGTCCCAGCCGATCAGGATGATGTTTCTGGGTGGTCCTTCCCGGCTTGGCTTTTTGGCTTCTTCGGCCCAGGCCGGAGTCCAAAACCTCCCTCCCAACAGGCCCACCAGGGCCAATGCCATCGTCCACCAGACCAGTCGTTTCATGGCAGCACCTCCTCCAAAAAAAGACCGAAATACCTTTACTCCCTGCAACCGACGGCGGTCCGTCCACAGGTGGGATTTTTTCGGCGGGTTGTTTTCGGCAGAGTGTCCCCTTGGGTTCGCCCTGGCCTTTTGAAGGGGATTCTTTCCCCCGGCTAGTTCGAGGAAATTGCGCGCTGTGGACGCCCAGCCCCAGGCAAACTCTTGAAGGGGATACTTTCACCGGGCTAATTCGAGCGTCTGGGAATATAAAACCCGAATGTTTCTGGAAGGTTTCGCCGCCGGAATGTTTTTTCTTTCCAAGCATTCCCTCGAGAGAGACAATTCGAGACCCCTTAAAGGACGGATGCGCCCCCAAGGGGTCTTCTGGGGGGCGTCTCTCCGCACCATGGCTGGTATTTTCCAACCATTTTACACCATGGCTGGTATTTTACACCATTTCTTGCTGAAAAAGGGTGCGGCCGGGCAGAACGCCCTACGGGGCAAGCAATTCGGCCAGCCTCGTCCAGACCGGGGCAAGTTCGCCCAGACCGGAGGCACTCCAGCCCTTTCCCGAAAAGACCGTTGGAATTCAACAGAAAATATGATATTTTGTTCATGTATCCTGCGTTTCTTCCGGAGGCCCGACAAATCGCTTGTCCGGAGACGCGGCGCCGCTTGGTATTTCTCTGGCCCGGTAAACCTTTGGCATCAAGGAACCAACCATGATGACGCCTGTGGATTGGGACCTCATGGCCGAGCGACTCGATCGGCTGGAAACCAAACTGGACCGAATCGCCGAGGTGGTCAACCGGCAGGAGGCCCTCAGCAGCCTAGCACTCCAGCGCTTGGAGACCCTGAGCCGAACCATCTTCGGCAACGGCGACGACGGCCTGCTGTGCAAAGTCGAACGCCTGGAAACCGTCCGCCAGATCGGAAGCCGAGGCTTTTGGGCCTTGGTCTCGCTTGTGTCGGCCATCGTTTCCGGCACGATCGTTACCCTGACCGGCGCCTTGTGGCAATGGTTGCGATAACATTGCACCGGAATGGACTGTTCCTATATTCCCCTCTCCCCTTGCGGGAGAGGGTTAGGGTGAGGGGGATCTGGAGCATTGCCTGTTAGGAACCAGCTTTCTCCGTTGAGGCCGGAGAGAAGATCGGTAGCTACAAACAGTCAGTGGCCAAATGGACAGGCCAAACACGTTCGGCAATGGAGGTACATTGATGCAGATTCGGGATCGGATCGTGGAGTTGGTGCGGGTGCGGGCCAAGGAGCTTCGGCCTAATCCGAAAAATTGGCGTCTTCACCCGGCCCATCAGCAGGAGGCCCTTCGGGGGCTTTTGGCCGAGATCGGCTATGCCGACGCCCTGTTGGCCCGCCGATTGCCCGACGGCGCCCTGGAGCTAATCGACGGCCATCTGCGGGCCGAGCTTACCCCGGATATGGAAGTGCCCGTTTTGGTGCTGGACCTGGACGACCAGGAGTCGGCCAAACTGCTGGCCCTCTTGGATCCCCTGGCCGGATTGGCCGAGCCGAACGAAGAAGTCCTCCAACAGCTCCTGGCCGAGGTCCACACCCAGAACCAGGCCCTCCAGGCGGTGCTGGACTCGATGTCGGGCGGTTCGGCGCTTGTGCCCGAAGAGTCGGAAATGCCGCCGGATGTGCCCATCCCGGAAACTTTCCAGGTAGTGGTCGAATGTCGAGATGAAGACGACCAACGCCAACTTTATGAACGACTCAGCCAAGAGGGCTACACCTGCCGACTGCTCACGTTGTAAGGGGGGAATCCGGCCGGGGCAGCGCCCCGGGCTGTACCCGGGGTGGTAGGGCGTAGGCTCTGCCTACGCCGAAAATCCGACCAACATCCAGTAGAAATCCGGCCGGGGCAGCGCCCCGGCCCTACGGGGAACCATCATGCCAGAGCTTGAACTTACGTTAACCTGTCCAGTGTACGACTCGTTTCGGGTCCGGCAGGCGGCCGGCATGTTCGACGTGCCGATTCAGCAGAAGGCGGTGCAGCGGATCCGGGTCCAACGGCCAGAGCTGAGCTGGGCGTGGCGGGTGGGCCTGATTGTCGGTCCTTCGGGCAGCGGCAAAAGCCAGTTGGCCCGCCATCTTTTCGGCCCGGCCGTCTGCCAGCAACCCGTCTGGCCCCAGGACCGGGCGGTGATCGACTGTTTTGGCGATCGGCCGATCCATGAGATCACAGGTCTTTTGACCAGCGTTGGTTTCGGTTCGCCGCCCAGTTGGATCAAACCTTATCATGTGCTCAGCACGGGCGAGCGGTTTCGCTGCGATTTGGCCCGGGCGCTGGCCGAGGCAAACGCACAGACACTAGACACCGCGCCGCCGCTTGTGGTCTTCGACGAGTTTACCAGTGTCGTGGATCGGAACGTAGCGAGGATTGCCTCGGCGGCCATTCGCCGGGCGATTGACAAGGGGCTGATCCGCTGTCGATTCGTGGCCGTTACCTGCCACTATGACGTGACCGATTGGCTCCAGCCGGATTGGCTCCTCGACCTGGCCGACGGCGCCTTTCAGCGAGGGTGTCTTCAGCGACCGCCGATCGAGCTGGCGATATTTCGTTGCGCGCGTTCGGCGTGGCGGGCCTTTGCGCCGCATCACTATCTGAGCGGCCGGTTGAATCCGATGGCCCAGTGTTATTTGGCCGTCTGGAATGAAACGGCGGTAGCTTTTTGTGCAGTCCTGCCCATTCCGGGTCGAAAGCAGCATTGGCGGATCAGCCGACTGGTGGTGCTGCCGGATTTTCAGGGCGTCGGCATTGGCGCAGCGGTGCTGGAGGCGACGGCCGAGCTGTACCGCTCCTGGGGCCGTCGGCTGAGCATCACCGCCAGCCACCCGGCCATCCTCGGCCATTTGCGCCGAAGCCGACATTGGCGGATCACCGCCGTGCGAAAGACCGGTTCCAAGCCGGTGCAACGGGGACTGCCGAAGTACCGCGGTTCTTTCGGTCGGGCCGTGGTGTCCGCGGAATTTCTTGGATAGAAAGCCGATCCAGACGGAGACCTACCATTTCCCCTCTCCCCGCTGCTCCAAGAGGGCGGCTTGCGAAGCAGGCCGGGGGAGGGGGCCTTCCGCTAAAGAGCAGAAGGTCGGATTCCTTTAGTCCTAGGGAGACGCCATTGATGGCCAAGCGGGGCCGACCCAACTGGTTGGATGCGACGAAGAAGGGACAGATTTTGACGATCGTTTCGCTGGGCGGTACGCGGGCGATGGCAGCTCGTTTTGTGGGCTGTACACCCCGGACCATCCGCAACGAGGCGCAGCGAGACCCGGAGTTTGCCGCCGCACTGGCCAAAGCCGCCGACGCCCCAGAACTCACCTATTTGCAGTCCATCCGCAAAGCCGCCCTGGAGAGCCGCTATTGGCGAGCCGCCGCCTGGGCGCTGGAACGCACCCGGCCCCAGCGCTACGCACCGCGCCGGCCCGATACGATCACCTTCGCCCAGATGCGGCGGTTTATCAACGAACTGGTGGCCATTGTTACTGAGGAGGTCCCCGCACGCTACCGGAAACGGATTCTCCAGCGGCTGACCACGGCCACCGGCGTCTTGCAACCACCCGCCGACTGCGAAAACCCATCCACTGGATGATGGGCCTTTTTGACGCTCAGGCGTCGAAAGGAGCAAGGAAACATGGAACAACGCAAATCCCAATCCGACGCCCTCATGGGGGCTTTCTTGGTCCAGGGTGTTTATCGGGTGAAATCGCCGGCTCGGCTTCTGGCCGAGGCGTTGGCGCGGAGTTTGGAGCAACAACGTATGTCGGCCATGGTGGAAACGCCCTCTTTCCAATCGGGTTTGGCCTCGTCGAACGGAAAAATATGTTCCTGTTCCGATGCCGGCCCTGGCGGCGACGGTGCAGAGGAGAAAACCCCAGATGGGGGCGCACTTGGTGCGGACGGTGCGTCGGTTCGGTGGCTGCGGTTTTTTCAGGAGGAATTGGCCTGGCAGCACGGCCAACAGCGTCGCCGCCAACGGGGCGACGGACCGGAGAGTCTCCTTGACTGGGCGCGTCGGTATCTACCGCATCACTTTCGCCTGCCGCCCTCCAGTATGCACCGCTGGTTGGCCTTCCAGTTGGATCGGATGCACGGGCGACGGGGAACAAAACTCAATGTGCTGGCCCCGCGCGGCAGCGCCAAATCCACCCTGGCCAGCCTGGCCTATGTGCTCCGCGGCGCCCTGAGCCGCCAGGAACCGTACATCTGGATCGTCTCCGATACCCGCCATCAGGCTTGTGCGCATCTGGAAAACGTCAAGGCGGAATTGGAAGACAATCCGCTTTTGGCCGCCGACTATCCGCAGGCCGTGGGCCGAGGACCGATCTGGCGCATGGGAACCATCGTGCTGCGAAACGGGGTGAAGATCGAGGCCCTGGGCGCAGGCCAGCGAATGCGAGGCCGACGATACCGAGCCGATCGGCCCACGCTGATCATCTGCGACGACCTGCAAAACGATAGCCATATCCAATCCGCCCAGGCCCGCCAGCGCAGCCGACTCTGGTTCCACGGCACCCTGATGAAAGCCGGTAGCCCCCAAACCAATATCGTTCACCTGGCCACCGCCTTGCATCGGGAGGCATTGGCCCTGGAGTTGCACCGGACCGCCGGTTGGACGAGCCGCATTTTTCAATCCATCTGCCGATGGCCGGACAATCAGGGCCTGTGGGAGGTTTGGGAATCTTTGTACACAAATCCGACGCTTCCCAACGCCGAGGCGGAAGCTCGCCGATTTTTCCAGACCCACCGACAGGCGATGCTGGCCGGCGCACGGGTGCTCTGGCCGGAATATGAAGACCTTTATGCCCTCATGTGTATGCGGGCCGAGAGCGGCCGGGCCGCCTTCGAGCGAGAAAAACAAAACTCGCCCATCAACCCCGATCTGTGCGAATGGCCAGAAGAGTATTTCGAGGAAGCCATCTGGTTCGACTGCTGGCCGCAAAACCTGCGTCTGGTGGTCATGGCCCTGGACCCCAGCAAGGGGGCGGACGCCCGGCGGGGCGATTACTCGGCCTTTGTGTGGGTGGGGGTGGATCGGCAGGGAATCGTCTATGTGCAGGCGGACCTTGCCCGCCGCTCGGCCCCAGAAATCGTCGCCCAAGGGGTAGAACTGGTCCGACGAGTCCGACCAGAACTTCTGGGCATCGAAAGCAATCAGTTCCAGGAGCTTTTCGGGGCGGAGTTTGAACGCCAGTTTCGGCAGGCGGGCTTGTGGAGTGTTCGGCTGCTGATGGTGGAAAACCGGGTGAATAAGGAGGTGCGGATCCGGCGTTTGGGGCCGCTTTTGGCGCAGCGTCGGCTCCGGTTCAAGGCCGACTGCCCATTGACCCGGCTCCTGGTAAGCCAACTGCGCGATTTCCCGCTAGGCGACCACGACGACGGGCCGGACGCCCTGGAAATGGCCGTCCGCCTTGCCGCCGAAAACCTCCAGACGCTACCCAGCGACGGCCTGGGAAGCCGATTGCCCGTCGGTCTTCTATAGGAGAAGGCGGACAGAGGCGCGACCGTTAGGGAGTGGTTGGTACGGGAGCAGACATCCATCGATTCCATTCTCGGCAGGAGGACTTGTTATGAACAAAAATGCTTCTTCTTTTCAGCCGAATTCTCACTTAACCGGAGGATCCTTATCGGGCGAAGACCAACAGCCTGATAACCGTCCCAATACCGGCGCTAACGACGGTTCGGGCGTTCCGGGTGGGCCATCCAGCCTGAACGCCTTGTTTCGGGAACTTGCGCGGTTGGAACGGCGGGTGCGGGAATCGCTGGATCGGCTCTGGGACGATTATGTCGATCCGGACGAGGCCCTCTATGATGACGCGGGGATGCGCTGGGCCAGGCTGAGCGATCTGCCCCGGCCTGGCTCTCCGGCAGGCGCCGCCTACACCACCGAAGCACAACTGGCCGACATCCGCGCCCAGTGCCGCGCACTGGCCGTCGGCAACGAGTTTGCTATCAATGGTCACGAAAACAGAATCAGCTATATCGTCGGACCCGGACATAAGTATCGCATTGCGCCCAAGCCGGGCCGACAGACGCCCACGGAGGTGCTGGCCCAGGTGGAACATTTCCTGGACGAATTCCTACGCATCAACAAATGGCACCATCGGCAGCAGGAGATCGTCCGGCGCAAGGATCGGGACGGCGAAGTATTCCTTCGGCTTTTTGTGGGGCCGGACGGCATGACACGGGTCCGGTTTGTGGAGCCGGAACAGGTGAGCACGCCGCCGTCGGAGTCGGCCAATCCGGCCGCCAGTTTCGGTATTCTCACCGATCGGCAGGACGTGGAGATGGTGCAGGGCTATTTTATCGACGGCCGGTTTGTCGATGCGGCGTGGGTCCAGCACCGCAAACTGGGCGTGGACGCCAATGTGAAGCGGGGGTTGCCGCTGTTTTATCCGGTACGGGCCAACTTGCGCCGGGCGGAGAAACTGCTGCGCAATATGAGCGTGCTGGCCGAGGTGCAGTCGGCCATTGCGCTTATCCGCAAACACACCACCGCCACCCGAAGCGCCCTAGAACAATTCATCCAGCAGGAAGCCGAAGGCCAGCTAGGCGCCGGGTTCCGAGCCGCCCCGATCCGTCGCTATGGCCCGGGCACCATCCTGGACGTGTTTGCCGGGGTGGATTACGACTTTCCGGCCTCCCGGATCAATGCGGCCAATTATGTGGCGGTGCTGCAGGCGGAATTGCGGGCCATAGCGGCCCGGCTGGTGATGCCGGAATTTATGCTCACCAGCGACGCCTCCAACGCCAACTACGCCAGCACCATGGTGGCCGAGGGACCGGCCGTCAAGATGTTCGAGCGGCTCCAGCAGGACATGATCACCGACGATTTGGAGGTGCTTTGGTTTGCCCTGCGGGCCGGGGCGGAGGCGGGCCGATTGCCTCGACAAGCCGTCGAGGATGTAGAGATTCAGTGTGTGCCGCCGCCTTTGTGCGCCCGGGATCGGCTTCGGGAGGCCCAGGCGGATCGGATTCTGGTGCTTTCCGGTGCGATGTCGGCCCGCACGATGGCCCTTCGGCACGGATTGGACCCGGACCGGGAAATCGGCCCGGCGGGCGCTGGTCGGGTGGCCGGATCGGCGGGCGATTCTGCCCATTCCGCGGAATCCGCTGCCGGACGTTCTATTCCGCCCACTACGCTCATCCAGGAGTAAAAAAGGATTGGAAATAAACAGGCGATATGGTAAACTAATAATCACTTATCCAACGACGCACTGTTTTGGACGCCGAGCAACATCAAATCGTGAGAAAAGCAGTTTTTCCATAGGAGCAGCACAATGGACGCCGAAAGCACTGTCGTAGCCATTCGGGAGGTTGTCGATTGGCAAGGTGCGGGCCTGCGGGTGGATCGGCAAAAGGGGCTGATCCGGGGCGTGAAAATCCTGGGCCTGCGAAGTCGAAACGGCCGGGTGTATCTGCCCCAGGCCATTCAGGAGGCGATCGGGCTTTACGAAGGGGCGAAGGTGAACATCAATCATACGCCTATCCCGACCCCTTCGCCCCGGGACTATCGGGATCGGTTGGGCGTAATTCGGCAAGCGGCGTTTCGGGCCGACGAAGGACTTTTCGCCGATCTGTGTTTTAACCCCAAGCATCCTTTGGCGGAGCAGTTGGCTTGGGACGCCGAGCATTGTCCGGAGAATGTGGGCTTGTCGCATCATGTGGAGGCCCGCCTGGCCCGGCGGGACGGCCAGACGGTGGTCGAAGCCATCCTACGGGTCCACAGCGTGGATGTGGTGGCCGACCCGGCGACTACCCAGGGGCTATTTGAGTCGGCCGAGCCGCAGCCTGCCCCTTTGCTCCCTCCTGGTTCCCAACCGAAGGACGCACAGGCCCAACGGATCGCCGCTTTGGAGGCGGAACTGGCCCGGCTCCGGACCCTGGAAACCGAGGCAAACCGGAGGCTTTTGATCCGCAGGCTTTTCGCCGAGCATCGGCTACCGGAGCCAGAATCGGCGGACCCGTTGTCCCGGCTGATTGCCAGCCAGGAGTTTATGCAGAGTCTGCTTACGGCGCCGGATGAGGCGGCGGTTCGTGCGCTGGTGGAAGACCGTGCCCGATTGGTCCGCGTGGTTTTGCAGGAAGCGATTTCCGGCCGTCCGACAGGCCGGGCGCTGGGCCAACTGGCCGGAGTCAGCCTGGACGGCGGGTCCCGGCCAATTGCCCGGGATCAACTGGTCCTGGCCGGCATGGTGCGAAATGTTCAGGAGTTTGTTCGAGCGATCACCTGAAAATCTGTAGATTACCTTTTACAGAACTTTTTAAGAGGAGGATGTCCATGGCGGATGTGATGCGCTGGCGATACGGGGAGACCAATCCGGTTGTGGCGGCGGTGGCTGCGGAGACGGAGGTCGAAATCGGCGATCTGATTTGGCAGGACGGCGGCCAGGCCAAACCGGCTAGCCTCTTGCCCAACCAGGGCAGCGAGTCGGCCAATCAGGAACAGTTTGCCGACCGGTTTTTGGGCGTGGCGATGCAGCGGAGCCCGGCAGGGCAGGATCGGCCTATCCGGGTGGCTACAACCGGCGTGTTCGAGTTCGAATGTGCAGCGACGGATTTAGAACTGGGCGATTGGATTGGCCCGGCCGGGGCTACCGGCGGTTTGCAGAACCAACGGGTCAAAAAAGTAACCGACCCGAAATACGCCATCGGCCGATGCGCTAAACGGGGGTCGGCCTTGCAAAGTGTGCTGGTGGATATTCGCTCCACGATCATGACCGGCGGCGTGGAAGGTACGACCGCCGCTAGCTCGAGCAGCTCCAGCGGCCAGTAAGCCTTCTCAGACCCCACTGGTTCCGGTGGTGGACCGGAGGTAGGTGTTCATGGCTGCCCTGGCTGTCGAGAGGCCAGCGGAGCCGAAGGCGAAACCGGGTGAGGGCACAAGTGTTCGCCTCTCCCCTGGCGGGAGAGGCCGGCTAGCCGTCAGGCTAGCCGGGTGAGGGGGAAAATGCGGCTGGCTCCAGGAATCCCCCTCACCCTAACCCTCTGCCGTGGGGAGAGGGAAGATGTTCGCCTCTCCCCTGGTGGGAGAGGCCGGCTAGCCGTCAGGCTAGCCGGGTGAGGGGGAAAATGCGGCTGGCCCCTGGAATCCCCCCTCACCCTAACCCTCTCCCGCAGAGGGGAGAGGGGAGGTCCCCCTCACCCGGCCTGCTAGCGCAGGCCACCCTCTCCCGCAGAGGGGAGAGGGGAAAAAAGAGTGTTACTTCCTTTAGGTGAATATTTAACCATATTTTCATCCCTTTTCCTTCAGG
>JAKPGL010000088.1 GCA_029550925.1 Planctomycetota bacterium | reverse complement strand
TCCGAGCCGGGCGGTCCAAAGCGACCTAACCTGGTCAATCGCTGTAAATTCCGGCCAATTCGCACATCTCCACGAAATCAACTCTGGGTAAACTCCAGGGACTTTTTCTATCCCCAGGGCCGCCGGGGTCTGACGCCGCTGGATCGCCCGGAGGGGAAAATTTTGAGCGAATGTTCCTATAGATGTAAAAATGTTACTAATGCCGAAACCGAGAATTCATCTCTAGCGGGTCAGGCGTTCTTATTGGCCGTCCAAAGACTCCCTTCCCCCCCACAGGCGCCGCCCCCCCTTTATGGGCAACCAGCAGGTTTGGGGTGAAGCGAGCCTTGGCAAGTCGCCTTTTTCCAACGGTTTCCATGGGAGGCCACCATCACTCGAGGTTTTTCACACAGTCCCCAAGGGATGATTTCCAGGAACACCCCCCTTAGGAGGTATCCGATTTGCCCACATCCCATTTCCATATTAAGTTTGTAATGGGGTGAGGTGAAACACTTTTTCTCTTCGGCCAGGTCGGCCAGCAGGACCCGTGGGATATAGATTCTCGTCTCAGGGGCTTGAAGGGGTAGGTTGTGTCCGCAGAAACCATTTCCGATCCCAAAAGCGCTACGAGCGGGCTGGTGGCGATCGCGGTGGAAACCCTCATGCCGCGGGACGCCCTGGATTTCGATCTGTACCTTTGGCCCTCGGCGGATAGCTCTCCGCTGCTTTATCGAGAGGCCAATTATCCCCTGGATGAAACGGACTTGGAGCGGCTTTTAAGCCAAGGGGTGCAGACATTATATATTCCGGCGGCCAAATGCCGGAGTTATCAACAGTATTTGCGGAAGGTGGTGATGCGAAACAGTCGGCTTCGACCGACCCAACGGTTCAGCTTGCTCAAAAAGGCGAACCGGGCGGTCTTCGAGTCGGCCTTTCGCAGCGGGGTACCGACCCGGATGGTCCAGTTTGCCGAGGAGTTCGGCCGCCAACTGTGGGAAGTCGTGTGCGATCGAGATACGGTGCTGGCGCATCTGTTTTCGGTGATGGACCACGACTACTTAACCTATACGCATTTGACGAATGTTTGCACCTATTCAGTGGCGCTAGCGCATTGGTTGGGGATCACCCGGCCTGGAGAGATCGGCGCGATTGCGGCTGGGGCCTTGTTGCACGATTACGGCAAACGCCACGTGCCGCCGGCGATATTGAACAAGACGGATCGGCTTACTCCCACCGAACGGGAGATCATCCGAGGCCATGTGGCCGCCGGGTTTACGGCCTTCTGTATGCAGGAGGACGTCCAGTGGGGCCAACTGATGATGATCTATCAGCATCATGAGCGGCTCAATGGCCGAGGGTATCTGGTGGGAGCGACGGCCGAGGAAATCCATCCCTGGGCGAAGATTTGTGCGATTGCGGATGTGTTTGATGCGTTGACATCGACCCGACCGTATCGTCCGCCGGACCCATTGGCGGATGTTTTGGAATATCTTCAGGAGCGGGCAGGCAGCGATTTTGATGCGGAGATGGTCCGATGCTGGGTAATGAAAATATGCCCAACGAACTAGAGGTCCTATTCGCCCAAAGCCCTTGTTTGGTTCGGCTCCCGCCGAGTTGGGCCGACTTTTTTGAAAAGACCGGCCTCGTCCAAGGCGCCATGTGCGAACGACGCCGATTCCCTAGAATCAACCTCCGCAGCAAGGCCGTGCTTCAATATCGCCAGACCTTTCCCTGTCTGCCGCGTCCGTCTCTGCTTTATACGGTTTATACCAAAGACATCTCTCGAAGCGGAGTGGCATTCCTTCATGGAGAACAACTTTATCCTTCAGAGCAAATGAACCTCATCTTGCCAGACGGTAAACTGCGCACGATCCAAGTGGTCCGATGCCGCCGGATCGGGCCGAGTTGCTTTGAAATCGGCGCTCAGTTTGGGGGCAATGCTCCCGCTTCTACGGGCTAATGTGCTTTCGGCCCTTGCACTGTGGCCGACGGAATGGCCGCCCTTCCCGACATAGGCCTTCTCTTTTGGACTTGTACGTCCGCAAACCAGGCATCGGCGAATCTTCGTTCGACGAAGAGATGGTGTCTGTCCGTAAACTTTTCCCAATTTTCCTATTTTGTCGATTGTGTCGAAGTACTATCCGAGGGATTCTCCAAGGAGAAAAAAACGGTACACTTAAAATAGAGCGCACCCCTTCGATGTTCGGAAATGTCTGGAGACGACCGGCGTCAAGGGATCCGTGGAATATCCGCGTGCGTAGAATAATCTGTGGAAGGCACAAAAACTCAGGATCAAGGCAGGATGAGGAACATTTCCCGCCGTTTTTGAGAAAGGTTCTGATCATGCAAATTGCCAAACTGGTTTCCGCCGTGTTGGTAGGAATGGTTCTATTAGGATGGGCCGGGACCGCCCAGGCGCAATGCGCTTGTGAATCGTCTGTCGTTGCCGCCCCGTCGCCGGCGCCCACGGTCAGTTATCTGCCGGTGGTCGCTGGGCCGGTAGTCCCTGTAGCGCCGGCGCCGGTGGTCGTGTACCGGCCGGTGGTAGCCGCCCCGGTACTAACGCCGGTGGTCAATCCGGTGGTTGTCTATCGACCGGTGTTGCCGGTGGTCTCTCCTGCACCCACGGTAGTTTATCGTCCTGTTGGCGCGGCGGAAGTGCTTGCGCCGGCGCCGGTGGTTGTGGGCCCGCCGGCCGTCATCCGCACGAAAGTCTATTATCCTGGCGAACCGGTCCGGAATTTGCTGAAAGCCATCACTCCTTAGCCCGACCTCTTCTCCCCGGTAGGGCATAATGTGGTCCTGCGCAGACCCCGGGAGTTAAGGCGTCCTCGGGGATTTTCCCGTTAGTTCGTGGATGGGTTGGTCGGTGGACGGGGGGACGTATGGGCCTCTAAAAACTCTCGGACGCGGTGGTAATAGTCCGGGCCGAGGGGGTCGTTGTGATCGGCCCCGGGAAGGGCGAGAAACTGCTTGGGCGGATTGGCCGACGCAAAAAGCTTTTGGCCCAATCGGATCGGTACAATCGTGTCGGCCTGTCCGTGGCTTTGGAATAGCGGGCCGTGGTACTGGCTGATGAGGCCCAGGGCGTCCAGTCGGTTTCGCATGAGCAGTCGAACCGGGAGCCAGGGGTAATGATGGGCGGCCACATCGGGTAGGCAGGTGAAGGTACTTTCCAGCACGAGGGCCTCTGCGCCGCCCGCGGCGGCCAGATGGACAGCCACCGCCCCGCCGAGCGAATGGCCCCAGAGCACCAGCCGATCCGTTGCCCAACCGGTCCGCTTCGCCAGCCAATTCCGGGCCGCCTCCGCATCCAGAAGCACTCCCCGCTCGGTAGGCCGACCTTCGCTTCGGCCATATCCCCGGTAATCCCAGACCAAAACGGAAGCGTCCAGAAACCGGTGGATGTCCTCCAGGATGTCGGCCCGATGGGTGATGTTGCCGGCGTTGCCGTGGCAATAGAGCACCACCCGCCGGGGCTGTGGATGGGCCAAAAACCAACCGTGCAGCCGAACGCCGTCGGCCGCCTCAAACCAGGCGTCTTCTACGGGCAGGGACGGACGCCAGTCCCCTTCGGGAAATCGGCTCGGAAAGAAGATGAACGACTCTTCCTGCCACATCATGCCCACACAGACGGTAACATAAGCCACCGCCGGCAGCCCCACCCACCAGAGGGCGGCTCGAAAAAACCTTCGCCGGTAGCTTCGTCGCCCGGGAGCATCCTTCGGAGGATCGAAACTACTGCCGGGTTGTTCTCCCGAGGAGGCCAAAGGAGGGCCCTCCAGAAAAGGGACCGCCCCTTACCGCATCTACGGCTGGATGCGTCAGACACAGCCGCCTATCCGAAAAATCCCTGCCTCGTCCGATCCCCACCGTAACCGATGGGTAAGAATTACCTGGAGTTTTGCAAAATGGGCTTGTTCAGGTGTTCGTACACGGAACAGGTCCCTCAAAAATCCCGTGATTTTTGAGGGTCGGTAATGTACAAGATCGGTGGAAATCCTAAATTTGCAAAACTCCAGAATTACTTTTGCACTCGGACTTCCAGGTAACGGGCCAATTGGTGGAAATCTTCCTGCGGGTCCAAGGGGCGGGCGATCGCTCGTAGCTTGGTCATGTCGATCAGGTTGCCGAAGGGTTCATAGATCAACCCGAGTTGTCGGCCCACCGAGACCATCACCGCATCCTGTCCCCGTTCGACCAAGGCCCGATACGCCCCGACGCCCAATTGACTGCCCAAAATGATGTCGAACGCTGTGGCCGGGTGGCATCGCACCTCGTACCCGAACTGCAATCCACTGATCTTTTTCTTCTTGCCGGTGCGTTTTTGGTATTCGTCGTTGATCAGTCGGCCTAGTCGGCCGGAGTATTTTAGTTGCGAGACGGGAAAATGTCCGAACTCGTCCGGGGTGAGCACCCGGTATTCATCCTCCGAAAGCGTCTGCCGAAACTCCTCCAAGGGCATATATTCGACCAATCCCTCGGCCAGTAAGATGACGCCATAGGGTTTGCCGGCCTGATCGCGGGCCAAGACGGTTTGGACGATCCGTTCGACAACCGCCCGGATATCAATGACTTTGCGGGTCTGGGGTTTGCCGGCGGCGTCCAGCACCTTTTGGCCGCTCTTGGGATCGAAGGTCTCTTCCATGATCCACCATTCGGGCGGGATGTCTTCCAGGCTGAGCACCAAGCTGGCCTCGCCGGCAATGGCCGCCCCGTAGGCTAACCACCCGGCGGCCCGCCCCATCACCTGAACCACATAATAGGCGCCGGTCGAACGGGCGTCGGCCAATAGGTTCCGCACCTCCTGCGCCAGCATCTCCACGGCCGTAAAATAGCCGAACGTAAAGTCGATCCCCCGATAATCGTTGTCGATCGTCTTTGGCAAATGGACAACCCGAATCCGGGGCGACCCGGCGGGCAAATGCTGCTGCCATAAGTGGAACTTGGCCGCGGTCGTGAGCGTATCATCTCCGCCGATAGAAATCAGGGCGTCCACGCCCAAAGATCGAAGGGCTTCATACACCGTGCGAAGCGGAGCGGTAGCTTCTTCATTCTGCAAATCCGCGGCGTTTTTCAGCTTTTTGCCGGGATTGGCCCGCGCCGTGCCGATCACGATCCCGGTGCTAGTGCGCAAACCCTCCAATTCCATCCGATCCAGCCGAATATACGCCTTGCCCTCTTCGAGCATTTGGCCCGGCTTGTACTCCATCAGATGGGTGTACCCATTGCGGATGCCGAGCACTTCGATGCCCGCTTGGGCAAAACACAAGGCCGCACTACCGATCACCGCATTGGCCGACGGCGCCGGCCCACCCGAAAACAACACCGCCACCCGACGCAAATCCGTCTTCGGTGCACAAGGATAATCTAACGGATGAGTCATAGCAGTCTCCGAAATACCCTATCTCCTATATCCCGCAGATAGCCTCTAAGAACCTAAACCGATCCATTATAAGAAAAAAATCCAAAGCGCCAACAGGAAGCACCGCTGGAGTTTACCCAGAGTTGATTTCGTGGAGATGTGCGAATTGGCCGGAATTTACGGCGATTGACCAGGTTAGGTCGCTTTGGACCGCCCAGCTCGGATCATACCAACCGGTCGAGTGCTAGAGCGGACGACATCCCGGCGGTAACCCGAAAGATGGGCGAATTTTAGCTTCTGCCCGGTATTTGGCGATCATCCCACACTGGGTAAACTCCAGGAAGCACCGGGGCCGATCTGGGCTGGTTTTCAGCCGTCCCTGCTTGGGGCTGTATCTATCTACCACCCAGGAAAATATACTAAAAGGCGATACGAATGGGACGCACAGAAAGAAAATTACGGCCATTGAGGGAATATCTTACCCCCAATTTCGAGGAGTTGCCCATGCGAGTTAGGATGCTGGTTGTGCTGATAGTCAGTCTGACGGTCTGCTCGGTTAGGGCCGAGCAGTTGGAGTTCAAAGAGCGCGCTCTGGCAGACCTGGTCAAGCAGGTTCCCGGCATCCTACGGGCATTTGACGCCAAGACAGGGCGTTTCGGCTCCGGAATTTGGATTTGCCAGGATCAGGAACAAATGTATCCTCTTGCCGCCGCGTATGCCGCCCCAGGGAAAAACAATCCCTATCATAAAGACCCGAAGCTGCTAGAGGTGATCATCAAGGCGGGCGACGCCCTGATCGACGATATGGACGCCCACGGCGAGTGGGTCTTCCGCAAAAAGGACGGCAGCACCTGGGGAAACATCCGGATGCCCTGGACCTATTCCCGGTGGATACGCACCTTCCAGGTCGTCGGCCAGGACATGCCGCCGGAGGCCCGCCAGCGGTGGACCAAGGCCCTCCAGCTTGGCTACGGAAAAATCGCCCAGCATGATATGGGTCATGTACACAACATTCCCTCGCATCATGCGATGGGCCTCTATGCGGCGGGCAAGGCGTTCGACCAGTCCCCGTGGCGTCAGCAGGCGTCGGAATTTCTGATGCGGGTTGTCGGCCAGCAGACCGAGGGCGGCTACTGGTCGGAAGACGCCGGGCCGGTGGTTTTGTATGATTTCGTATATATTGACGCCCTGGGCGTCTATTACGCCATGTCGGACGACAGGCGGGTCCTGCCCGCCCTGGAAAAAGCTGCTCAATTCCACCTGGCCTTCACCTACCCCAATGGCCGCAATGTGGAAACCATCGATCAGCGCAATCCGTACCACCCGGAGATTGCCCTGGGCAACGTCGGTTTTACCTGCACACCGATTGGCCGGGCCTACCTCAAACGGCAGTGGTCCTGCCACACCGGGCCGTTACCCGCCGATTTGTGCGCCAGCTTGCTTTTGTACGGCCAAGAGGGGCCGATCGCCGAAATACCCGCCGATCAAAATACTTTTGTGCTTCAGGAAGGCGGCCTGCCACGGGCGGCTACCGTGCGACGGGGGCCTTGGTTTGTGTGTCTATCGGCCTATACGGCGCCGGTGGTAAAGTCCCGGTGGATCCAGGATCGGCAGAACCTGGTGAGCATTTACCATGACAAGGTAGGGCTGATCCTCGGCGGCGGCAACACCAAGCTACAACCGGCCTGGAGCACCTTCACCGTCGGCGACCCAAGTCTGCTGGCCCATCGCGCCGGCGACACCAACCCCGATTTCCTCCCCAAAGGCACTCTCTATCATGTGCCTTCGACGGCCAAGCTCCTGCTTGAGCCAGAACCGGGATTGGACCTCACCTATGGCCCGGAGACCTGTCAGGTCCGGCTGGTCCTGAAGGACGAGAGCAAGCTAGAGTATCGGATCCAGAGCACTACCGTCTCGCAGTTACCCATCCACGCCCACTTGACCTTGCTTCCCCGGCTTGGGCAGCCGGTAGAAACGGCCAAGGGCGAAAAACTCTCTCTGGGCAACGAGCCGATGAGTCTGGCGGCGGATCGCCTGGGCCAGTGGATTGCCCATGCTGGTTATCGGATTTCGGTCCCGCCGACAGCCACTTTGCTATGGCCCGTGTTCCCACACAATCCCTATCGGGCCGATGGCCACGCCACCCTGGAGGAAGCTCGGCTTGTGCTCCGAATCCGTCTGGACTCGGAGCACCGCGACTGCCCGATCCTGCTGGAAGTCCCTACCGCCTTGGCATCCCCTCAAAAATGAATCCGAAATGTTTCCCTCGGAAACATTCCCAAAAGATCGGCTTGGTGGATATTCCCTCCTTTTGCAGGCATCTTGGAGAACCAGCCATGTGCAGAATAGGGAAAGGAGCGGTCGGCCCGGTTTTCCTGGCGTCCAAATCGTCGCCGGACTGTTTTCGGAAAATCCAGAGCGGTTCCCAGAAAGGCCAATCTGGCCTGTCCCGGCGGCAGTGGCTGATGGGGACGTTACAGGTGGGGACATGGACGGCTATTCATTCCAGCATTCCGCCTTCCGAACCTCTTGCCGCCGAAGCAACGCCGCCGCCAGAACGTTTTCCCCGGATAGCCCCGGGGCTGGAAATCTGGGACGCCCATGCCCATTTGGACGGCGGCACGGGGTCGCCGTCGGACCGAGCACGGTTCCTTTTGAAATATGCCGACCGGATGGGCGTCCGTCGGGTGAACCTGTGCATGGGGCCGAAGTTCGAAGCCGATCCCACGCCGGAGCAACTTCGGGAGCAAAACGACGCCGTGTTGGAAGCGATCCGTGTGGCGCCGGATCGCCTGTTGGGGTATGTCTATCTTAACCCCAAACATCCGGAAGCAAGCCTAGAGGAAATCGAACGGTGTGTGGTCCGAGGGCCGATGGTGGGTATTAAACTGTGGATCGCCATGCGCTGCTGCGAGCCGCCGTTGGACCCGCTGATGCGGCGGGCCGGGGAGCTTCGGCTGCCGGTGCTCCAACATACGTTTTTCCGTCTGGGCGGCAATTTGCCCGGCGAGTCCAGCCCGGACGATCTGGTTCAATTGGCCGCCCGTCATCCGCAGGTCAACTTCATCTGCGCACACACGGGGGCCGATTGGGAACGGGGCATCCGAGCGGTCCGGCCCCAGAAAAACATCTCGGTCGATGTCTGCGGCATGGATCCTCACGCGGGCTGGGTGGAAATGGCCGTCCGGGAACTCGGACACCAACGGGTCCTCTTCGGCAGCGACGCTTCAGGCCGAACCTTTGCCTCCCAAATGGCCAAGGTGCTCTCGGCCGGTTTACCCGTGGAAGCGCAGAAGGCGATTTTTCGGGACAATATCGCCCGGCTGATCGAGCCGGTCCTGGCCCGCCGAACCCCACAGACTTCCAAACCATTCTAAGGAACTTCTTTTCGACCGAAAGTCCAACCCATGATCATTGACACGAACGCTTACCTGGGTCGGTGGCCGTTCCGACGTACACCGTGCGACGAGTTGGATCGGTTCCTGGAGACGTACAAAAAATACGGCATTGCTGAAGTCTGGGTGGGCAGCCTGGAGGGCCTGTTCCATCGGGACATCGGCGGGGTGAACCATCGGCTTTGGGAAACCTGCCAGGCTGTCCAAGACGTTCGCCTTACGCCGTTTGGCTCGGTCAACCCCCGATTGCCGGATTGGAAAGAAGACCTGCGCCGCTGCGCCGAACAATACAAGATGCCGGGCGTCCGACTGCACCCAAATTACCACCGCTACCGGCTGGACGAGCCGGTGTTCGCAGAGCTGCTGGATTTGGCGGGACGCTATGGGCTTTTGGTGCAACTGGCGGTGCGGATGGAAGATGTGCGTGTGCAGGACGAGCGGTTTGCGACGCCGGATGTGGACTTAAAGCCATTGGCTGAACTAGTGCGTGGACGGCCAGGCTTGCGACTCATGCTACTAAACAGTTTTATTCCGGATGCCCATTCGCTTTTACTTGGTCTGGTCCAAACGGGTCAAATTTGGGTCGAAATAGCCGCCTTAGATGGGCTGGGCGCTTTGGAACGTTGGGCTCGGCAACTCAGGCCGGATCGGATTACGTTCGGCTCCCACGTGCCGCTATTTTGTCTGGAGTCGGCCGTATTGAAGATGGAGGAATCGGAACTGAGCGCCGAGGTCCGCCGGGCCATCTTGCAGGAAAACGCCCGCCAACTTCTTCCCAAAAACCACTAACCCCTTCTTCCCAAAAACCACTAACCCCACGGGAACCGTTTCGCCAAAGGGCGCCCCCCTATTTTCTCCCATCTCCCTAAGCCGTCCAGAGGGCAGGAGGCACCTGCTAGGAAGAGGGCTGGCTGCGGAGAAGTCGGCTGGCGGCCAGGGCGTAGATCAGTCCGGAAAGCACCGTCAGTACCAGAGCGGCCCAGAGCGTAAGAAGCACCACCCATTCCAGCCAGGCCATCCGCTCCGGACCGATCGGATAGCTCAGATAAACCAGAGCCGCGATGACCGCCGCCGATTGCAACAGCATCTTCCATTTGCCGCTCCAGGTGGCCGAAAAATCGATCCCCCGCTGTTCCAAAAAACTTCGGATAGCCGTAACGAACATCTCCCGCCCTACAATCACCACCACCATCCAAGGCCGCAACCCCCAGGCCATCTCCACCAATGGCCGAGCCGACAAAAGAAAAATAAACGCCCCGCAAATAATCACCTTGTCGGCAAAAGGATCGAGTATTCGCCCCAGAAAGGTAACTTGGCCGTACCGGCGGGCGTACCATCCGTCCAGCCAATCCGTCCCGCTGGCAAGTAAAAATATGGCCAAACTGACCCCATACAGCTCCCAGGCCAACGCCGCAAACAACCCCACCGCCAAAACCAACCGAAACCCGCTCAGCAGGTTCGGAAAGTTCCAAATCACTTCCAGTCTATTCGCAGTCGCTTTCATCCCACTGGTCCTGGAAAACCCGGTTCAGGCAAATCCGCCAACAGGAAAGGGTTCCGGCCATCCTTTCTGGCGGTATTCCGTTCTGGCTATTTCCC
>JAKPGL010000072.1 GCA_029550925.1 Planctomycetota bacterium | reverse complement strand
AGACGGCTTATGCCTTCCCAGGCGAGAAAGTGGGCCGATGCCCGAAGCCCCATGAAGGCGGAAGAAGCGCATCGACCTCCTAGACCTTCCCCAGCCCAAACCGTTTTACCTCCAGAAAAGAAGTCCGAACCGAGAGGTTTGCCTCCCTCGGATCGCAAAAAGAAGGACTTTGCCTATGGCGGCAATTCGCTCTTGGAGCTTCTTTGGCAAGCACGTGGGCCGGTGGTGTTGGTCTCTACCGGATCGTGTCGGGATGTGGCCCTGGCGTTTCAGGAGGACCCCAAACTCTTTGTTCACCAGGTGGATGCTGTGTATGTCAATGCCGGACTGGGGTCTCCGGAACCGGCCTATCAGGCCCCGCTAGAATACAACGTAGCCCTGGATCCGAAGGCCTACCAAGCCATGTTCCGCCTGCCGACGGTGCTCTATTGGCTTCCATGTTTTGAGGGGACCAATACGGGGCTGATGTGGCGGGTAAGCCGACACGCTTCGCTTTATCGATTCCGTCAGGAGGAGGTCTTTTCCCAGTTGGCGCCGCCGGTGCAAAACTATTTTCTCTGGATGCTAGATTCGGCCGGTCGGCCTGCTGGGGCAGGGGAGCCGTCGTGGTTCTGGCAACATCCGACCCATTGGCTTCGGGCGTTGGATCGTCCGGTGGATGCGGAGCTTCTGGCCCGGCATGGCAGGACAGTGCGGAGCATGTGGAGTACGGCCGGGCAGTTGCACGCCGCTGGTCTGACAGTTACACGAGACGGCCGCATTGTGCCGGTAAAAGAAGCGGGCGATTCGGCGGTGTTCGATTTTCTGCCGGTCCAGGTGGAATGCAACGAGCAAGGGATCACCCATTGGCGGCCGATCGGACCGGACAGCCCGCCCCAGCAGTCGCAGCAACCACCTCAGTACATTCTGCAGATTCGAGACCCCCGGGCCTATGCGACGGCTATGACCCGAGCGCTCGGTAGCCTGCTGCAGGGGTTATGCCCACCGAGCCGCGACCGTTAGAGAGCGGCTCAGGCTAGGCCCGGTCGAAGGGGAAGGGAAGCACTTCGGCAAGGGTTTTTACACCGGCGGCGATCATCACCAGCCGGTCGAAGCCCAACGCCACGCCTACCGACGGCGGCAGACCAGCCTCCATAGCGGCCAGGAGTCGGCTTTCTTCTGGCAGGGGCGGTTTGCCGTCGGCTTGCCGAAATTGGTTATTCCGACGATTCCGTCGCCGGAGTTCTTCCGGATCGCAAAGTTCATGGTAGCCGTTGGCAAGCTCGATGCCATCGACGTAGAGTTCAAACCGTTCGGCTACCGGCGGCGGTCCGGGCCGAACCCGAGCCAATGCGGCCTGGCTGGCGGGGTAGTCATAGACAATCCAGAGGCCCTGGAGCTTCGGCTGGACACAGAAGCTGAGTAAAAGATCAAGCCAACCGTCCCGGTCGTCCGGTCGAAGGCTTTCCGGCGGGGCAATGCCGGCGGCGCGGACAGCCTGGTGCAATTGGCCAGCCGAGGCGGTGTGCGGGTCCAGCCCCGCCCATCGCTGGAAGGCTTCGGCATAGGTGATCTTTTGAGCAGATCCCCGCCCTAGTACCCGGTCGGCCAATCGGCTTAAAAAATCCATTCCTTCTTCCATCGACTGGCCCACCCGGTACCATTCGACCATGGTAAACTCCGGGTTATGCAAGTGGCCAAACTCTTCCCCCCGGAACACATGGCAGATTTGATAAATAGCCATTCCTCTGCCGCCACCGGGGGCGTTTGGTCCACCAAAGGCGACCAGAAGCCGCTTCATGCAAAACTCCGGCGACGTCTGCAGCCAACGCCGTCCCCAACCGGGTACCTCGACGGCCAGCGGATCCAGATGCCGATCCACCACCGTATCGGCCGAAAGGATCGGCGTTTCTACCTCCAGAAAGCCCTCCTCGGCAAAAAAGGCCCTTATGCGGGCCAGCAGCTCCGCCCGCAATTGCAGCACCGGCCACGAGGCCGTGGGAAGATAGTCCTCTTGCTGAGGCATTTTTACCAAATGGCCGATCGGTTTCGCCAAGATTGGAAGTGCGCCATCTATTGTCGAATTTTGGTTGGACGTATGAGGAAACAATTTCGAATTGTTTCTGCTGTTTGGGGTTTTCTAAAGTATTCACCCAAACGATCCTACGTAACTTAGGCTGTCCAGCCTGAGTAATCCGTAACTTAGGCTGTCCAGGCTGAGTCAATCGCCCTCTAACAGAGGGCGTTACAGCCGCCGGCTAACAGCCGACGTTACGGCAACGGTTGGCCGGTCAGTCGCTGGTAGGCTTCCAGGTATTTTTGGCGGGTCTTTTGGATCACCTCTTCCGGTAGCGACGGCGGGGGGCTGTTTTTGTCCCAACTGGTCGAGAGGAGCCAATCCCGCACAAACTGCTTGTCGAACGACGGCTGGCCCCGACCGGGCTGATACTGGTCGGCTGGCCAAAACCGAGAACTATCCGGCGTGAGTACCTCGTCGATCAGGATCAATTGGCCGTCGCACCAGCCGAACTCAAACTTCGTGTCGGCAATGATGATCCCTCGCTCCAGAGCGTATTGGACGCCCTTTTGGAAGATTTCGAGGCTCCGCTGGCGGAGCAGCTCGGCGGTCTGCCGGCCCACCCGATCGACCATCTGGTCGAAAGAGATGTTTTCGTCGTGGCCGGTGACTGCTTTGGTGGCTGGGGTAAAGATCGGCTCTGGCAGCCGGGAACTTTCCAACAAACCCGATGGAAGCCGAATCCCGCACACGGTACCCGACTCCTGATACTCTTTCCAGCCGGACCCGGCCAGATAGCCCCGAACCACACACTCGATGGGCACCACTTCGGCCTTTTTGCAGAGGCTGACCCGGCCGGCCAACGGCGCTGTATCTACGCCCGGCGGCAGGTAGGAACGGATGGCCTCGATGTCGGTAGAAATCAGATGATGTGGCACGTCCAGCCAGCGGAACCAAAAGGCCGCTAGCTGCGTCAGAATCCGCCCTTTGTCAGGGATGGCGCTAGGCAGGACCCAATCGAAGGCGCTGATCCGATCGGTGCCCACCAGCAGGAGGCAATCGCCCAGATCATACACATCGCGGACCTTGCCCCGGCGAACCGGCAGGCCCGGCAAATCGGTCTGTACCACCACCTTGGACATAATGATCTCCCGACTCCTGGATACAGAAGGAAAACAGGCGGACGCCCCATTCTTTTGGACTCCTTTTTATACCGGACGGTTAGCGAAAAATCGAGGGGGGATCACGAGCGTTTTTCCTGCTTTTGCCAGGGCGTGAGGAGCAGCAAGCGTCTGGCGGCTGTTTGAGGGTCGGGCAAGGACGCCTCGCCCATGGCCTTGAAGGGAAGGCCGGGCTGGGGTACACTCCGAAACAGGAGAAGCGGTTGAGGGGCCAGAAGCCTTTCCAACCAGTGGTTATGTTGTAACCCAGTCTGTGCGACTGGCTTAGATGCCGGCTAACAGCCGACGTTACGTAACTTAGGCTGTCCAGCCTGAGTAATCCGTAACTTAGCCTGTTCAGGCTGAGCCAATCGCCCTCTAACAGAGGGCGTTACAGCGCCGGCTAACAGCCGACGTTACAGTGCCGTCTAACAAAGGGTCTTACGAAGGAGTATCCGGCGTATGGGACGGATGCGTGTGGTTGTTTGGCCGCCGGATCGCATCACGCCCGAAATGGCCCACCAGGCGTATTTGGCCGGTCTGGATCGGGTGCCATGGCCTTGCCGGATTCAATGGAACCAAGGGGAGCTGGTCATCGAGCGGAGCGTGTCGGACTCGGCCAATCTTTACATTCCCTGGCCGGTGGAGGGGGTGGGGGTGCTCATGGTGGGGACCGCCACTCTGAGGGAGCGTGAAGAGCCATACCACTTGCCGTTGGAATTGGCCCGGGGCAAACTGGGCCAAGTACGGAACCAACTGGGCGAATGGGAAGCCCTTGGGTTGGCGGCGCCGGAGGAGTTGCAGAGGTTGATTTCGGAGGCCACTCGGCAGTTGGCCGATGCGGTGTTGGCCCCGGCTGGTTCGGCGGAATCGACCGAGGCGGCGGAGCGAGCGTTGCGGTTGGCGGTCGAAGCGGCGGATCGATTGGCCTCTTGTTATGCGGAACAGGCCCTTGCCGTCCGTCGCCACAACCATCCGAAATTGCCTGCCTGGTTGGGGGTCGATCTGGGCAATGGAGTCCTGGACGAGGGAACAGGGACCGCCATCTTGCAAACGTTTTCCGCCGCTTGTGCGCCGATGGTCTGGCGCGACATCGAAACGACCGAAGGGAGTTATAGTTGGGATACGCCGGATCAATTGATTGGGTGGTGCCGGAAGAATCGGCTCATGGTCCTCGGAGGACCGGTAATCCAAATGGATCGGTATTGTTTGCCGGATTGGATTTATCTATGCGAAGAGGATTTCGAGGCGTTGGCTGCTTTTGCGGAGGAATTTGTACAGACGGCTGCCGCCCGGTATCGAGGCCAGGTGGATATGTGGATCGCCGCAGGCCGGATCAATACGCCAGCCATTCTATCCTTGTCGGAAGAGGAAAAGGTGCAGTTGGCGGCCCGAATGGTCCAGTGCATTCACTCCGCGGATCCGCAGACGCCGGTGGTTATTTGTATAGATCAACCGTGGGGCGAATACCTCGCGCAGCGAGAACTGGATTTCCCACCGCTGCACGTGGCCGATAGCCTGCTTCGGGCCGGCCTTGGCCTTCGCGGCCTGATGCTGGAAATCAATATCGGCTATCAGCCGGGAGGTACTTTCAGCCGGGACCTATTAGAAATCAGCCGGCATTTGGACTACTGGGCCATGCTGGGAGCGCCGCTGTATATTTCGGTTTGTGCGCCGAGCAGCGATCAGCCGGACCCCCTGGCCCACTACGCCAATCGCCGCCCGCCGCCGGGTAGCACCCCCAAAACGCAACAACTCTGGATCAGCCGACTGATGCCGCTATTATTGGCCAAACCGTACATCCAGGGCGTCCTCTGGAATCACCTGCGCGATTTCCTTCCGCATGATTATCCCCATGCGGGACTCGTTGATTTGCGTCGGTCGCCGAAACCGGCCCTCCGAACCCTGGCTACCCTCAAACAAGCCTTCCTCAAATAACCCCTCCCAAATCCCTCCTGACCAATACTCCGCGGCTGATCGCAGTGGATTCGGAGTGCTTCCCCCACATGGAGAAACCTTCCGTTCTCCACCCAGCGAAAACTGATCCAGGATTCTCATCCCCGCGAAAGAAGGGATCCCGTTAAAAATGGACTGGTTAGTTATCTTTAGCTCTCTGATTTCTCGCTTGCGCGGGAACAAGCTTAGACTGTCGCTAGTATGACAGGGACAATCGCCGGATTTCTCCCAAAAAGATCCCCAATCCTCTTAACTGAAGGGTTACTTGGATTTTTACCCCAAAATGTCGGCCAGGTAGTGGCGGGGAAACTTCCAGGGCGGGCGGTATTCGGGCGCTGACAATCGGGCGGCCTCCTCGTCGCCTGTGATCCAGCCGGTCTTCGGGTCCAGCCGAATCGCCCGGCCAAGGCGGAGCGAAAGATTGCCCAGTACAATCGGCACATTCACTTTATGATGGTATTCCACATTGGCGCTGGGTTGTTGGCCTGAGCGGATGCAATCGAGCCATTCCCGTTCATGTCCGGGCGAATCCGGCACCACCTTCGGCGGTTCAGGCGGGATTTCTTTGAGCCGATCGCCTTCGGGGATGATTTTGTAGCTGCCGTAGTCGGCAAACAGGGTGCCGTTAACGCCCTGGAAGTAGGTGCCCAGACGTCGGCGGGTGCCGGGCGCCCCCTGGGCGTCGAAGCCATAGCTGTTGACCTGGGACATCATCCAGGTAACGGTAACATTCGGATATTGCAAGAGGATTTCGTGGGTGTCGTAGGCGTCGCCGGCGTCTTGGACGACGAAGCGTCCGCCGCTAGCCGCCACCATCGTAGGCACTCCCAGGTCCAAGGCCCAAATGGGCAGGTCCAGGATGTGCGGCGCCCAACAGGGCGTCCAGCCGCCGCCATAGTCCAAAAAGCCGGAATGGGTGAACGAGTCCCGCACAATCAGCGGGTTGAACGGGCGCATCCGGGCCGGGCCTACCCATAGCTCCCAATCCAACCCCGCCGGCGGATCGCAGTTCGGATCGTTGCCGATGCCCTCCGGCCCAAAGTTATAGACGTTAAATGACCGGGCCACGCTGATCGGCCCCAACAGCCCGGAACGAATGTAATTGACCACCTTCCGGTAATTGGCGCTGGCATGGATCTGGGTGCCGACCTGGCTAATGCGGTTATGCTTTTTCACGGCGGCCACCACGGCCAGGCTTTCGCCCAGGGTAAGGGTCATCGGCTTTTGTAGGTATATGTGTTTACCTGCTTCACAGGCATCGATGGCGTGCAGGGCGTGCCAATACGGCGGCGAGGCAATGATCACCGCATCCACATTCTTCTGGGCCAATAGCTCCCGGTAATCCCGGAAACCTTTGGCGTTTGGGTAGGGTTTCAGGGCCAGTTCCAACCGCTCTTTCCACACCTCGGCAATGCCGGTAACCACGACATCGTCGTATTTAGCGCAATTGGCCAAGTTTCCTCGGCCCATGCCGCCTGCGCCGATAAGGCCGAGTTGGATTTTCTCGCTGGGCGGCGTTTTGCCTTCGGCGCCCAGGACACTGGCCGGTACAATCATCGGCCCGGCTCCGAGGAACGAACCAGCCGTCCCGGCTGCCCCGACCGCTCCGACCGCCGACCCAGCCAAAAAACGCCGCCGAGTAACCTTCTTGCGCTCCGCCATCGCTCAGGCTCCTTTCTTCGTGGGGGGACTATGGGAAGGATTTTGCGTGGGGACTTTCCGAGGGAGGAAGTCGAAAACGTGTTTCTTTATTTTCCTCCAAATGCCTCTGAATAGCTAGAGGGCTTGTTGGGAAAGCCGGTGGGAATAACGCCGTCTGCTGGGCGGAAAAATGGTTCCTTCCGAGTAGGGCAGGCGGCTCGGCCCTCAGCGCTCGCCGCCAAGTCCCCACTCCCCACGAAAAAGCCGCTCCTTCACGCAGTGCGGCTCTGTTCGCTCCTACAATTTGGAGGAGTCAATGGCCTGGCCGTCGCTACGATGGCCAAGATAGTTGAAGGTCATCCGGTCGATGCTGTAGTTGATGGTTCGGACGGAACCGTCGCCAAAGACGGCATTGAAACCGGCCGGATGAGGGGCGCCGAATTGATAGCCTTCGTAAGAGAGGCCCCGATTGGTGTCCTGCATGGGGGCGAAGGTGGTCGAGCGCATGGTGTCGGGGTCCCAGCCGTCGGTCCAGCCTCGGTCGTCGTGCCAGGCGCCGGACATATATTGATCCGTATTGATGAACTTTTCGCCGACCATGATGGTGTTGCTAGCGCCATCGCGGATTTCGCCGAAGGAGGTAGGCGGAGTGCCGCCTTTGAACGTCTGATCCTGATACCACCAGTTGATCCGAACGATAATGCCGCCGTAGATATTGGACTGGTTGGAGTTGATGGTCCAACGGGCGTCATTGCTATCGGAACCATTTTTGCCCGCCCAGAAGCTATCGAGCGAATCGGTCCATCGGCCCTCGTAGCCGGGGGTAGCGCCGGCGTAATCCATCAGATAACGATTGACGCCTGGGTACTTGGTCGGCCGACGCCGGGAGGGACAAAAATACATACTGATCGGCTTGCTTTCCAGATCGCCTTGGTTGGTGATCTGATAGACGGCTTGCTGTTCGAGGTAAGGCAGGATTTGGTAGGCCCAACCGAGCCCCTGTTTTGCGGGACCGTTCGGCTGGCCGTTGGTCAGATAATTGGCGATGTTCGGCCAAGGGATATCGCCGCCGGTGGGGAATTCTCGGCGGGCCTGCTCATGGTTCAAAATGGCCAGGCCAATCTGCTTGAGATTGTTGATGCACTGGGTTCTTCGGGCAGCTTCCCGGGCTGACTGCACCGCCGGTAAAAGTAACGAAATCAAAATCCCGATGATCGTGATCACCACCAATAGTTCCACGAGGGTAAAAGCCCTTGGCCCAATAAGGCCCTTTCCCATTTGTGTGGTTTTCATGACACCCCTCCTTTTGAATGATAAACGAAAAAGAGATTGAGGTCCCTTTTGCTCACCCGAGGCAGCTATCCCAAAAGGGAACGCTCTGGTTCCTACGGCCCGCCGGGAACCAGTTGTTTCAATCGGGCTTCGTCAACTTCTTCGATAGCGCCCATGGCCGAAGCGACCCATCGTCGGCCGCCCTGGCCCTGTTGTTCGTAGGCGATCACCGGGGCGCCGGCTGGCCCTCCCGAAGGCGCCTTTTTGGCGGCCTCTCCGTAGAGGATTTTATACGGTTTGCCGTCCCGCGGCGAAACGAACAATTCCTCAATGCTCGAAACATTTAAACTTTTGAGCACTTCAGGGCCTTGCCCCTGGACGAACTTCCGAAAGTCCTCTTCATTGGGCGGCGGCTGGCCCCGATGTTGGCCGATATATTGACCGTAAAGAATGGCCAGCGGTTTAAGGGTGGATTGTTCTCGCTGGAGGCTTTCCCGGCTTCCGCCGCCGCAGCCAGCCCACCCAACGAATCCTACAACCACCCCAATCAGAAGATAAGCAGCCGAGACGGGAACCCGAACTCTCTTAGCACTCATAGATACCTTCCCCTAGAAGAAACCGGCCCCTTCCCCGAAACGAAATCCCCTCTTCTTTTCGAAGAAGAAGCAATTACCCTCCTTCGCTATTAGGATACTCTAGGACGGGGATTTTGTAAACTATTCTGTCCGGAGAAAAGAGTTTTTTTCTGGCAGAAAAGGTTGCTTTGCCTCTCGAACCGGGCCAATCCGAGGACCAGAAAGGCCCTAGGGGCCCGTCGGCCGGGGGGGATCGGAGATAACGGATAGCGCCGTGGAGCGGGAACCCTCGCGCAAAAAAAAGCCCCCGGAAAGGTTGCGTCCTAGGGGGGCGGAGGACACGATACTTTTCCGGGAGCGATTGGACGGTGCGCCCTCGTTGGCCGAACAGATCGGCCGTTTCGTGGGCGAGCCGGTAATTTTCCGAAGCCGCCGCCTCGAACGTCCTTGCGGGCGGACGGTTCTTCGTGGTCCGCAGGAAGGGGGGCCGTCTAGCAGCCAGCCAGCCTTCCCTGTGCAGACCCGTCCACGCGTGGATCGAAAGGATGCGGACGTCCCCGGCCAAGAGTTTACCTTGGCCGAGTGGGTCTCCGCATGTAGGCTGAGCAGTCTAAAAATAATTCGCCGGAGGGTCAATAGCAATTTTTCGGACGAGTTTTCCATTTTTGACGGCCTGTCTGTTTCTCTCTCGATCCATTGTTTTGAAGCGGGTACAATAACAGACTACAATAAAAATGGACCGCGACTTTCTCGGCAAAAAGTCCCCAAAGAATGGAATACGGAATCGAGGGAATGTGTTTTGGGTGCAGGAATCCGAGTTGGTAGGAGGGTTTGAAGGTATTCTTTATAGGGACCAGAACAGACCCGTCCAAAGAGTTATAAATACCCCCTCTTAAAGGGGTCATCTGAGAGACGGGCGACTTCTGGTGATTTCTCCGGTCGGCCAGGCTGGTAAAAGAGTCCGGGGGAAACCTGCTTGGGAGGGCAGGGGGTTGTACTCTCCCGGAGGAGATGAAATCGGCCTGGAGTGGAAAGGCAATCTATGAACGGAGCTTATGGGAACCTATCATTTAGAGCCCCGGACCCAAGTTGGTCTTTATGGAAGCATTGCTTGGATTATGCAGCCGCTACCGACTTAGGGCTTCGGCGGGCCAATAATCAGGACAACCTGGCCGTCATGTTGGCCAGTTCTCAGGAAGAGTTCCAGCATCGGGGGCATCTGTTTTTGGTGGCCGATGGGATGGGCGCCCATGCCGCCGGCGAATTGGCGAGCAAAATCGCCGCCGACGAGGTTCCTTTGACCTACCTGAAACATCCCGCCCGTAACCCAGGAGAAGCCCTTCGGGCTGCCATCGAACAGGCCAATCAAAAAATCCATGTGCGAGGCCAAGAGAGCGAAGACTTCCAAGGAATGGGGACCACCATCAGTGCATTGGCCCTGTTGCCGCAAGGGGCACTGGTCGCCCATGTGGGCGATAGCCGGGTGTATCGCCTCCGGGGAAACCTGCTGGAACAATTGACCTTCGACCATAGCCTGGCGTGGGAACTCCATCGGGATCAGCCCAAAACGGAGATTTCGCCGGGCATTCCGAAGAATATTATTCTTCGTTCTCTCGGCCCGCGTCCGACGGTGGAGGTGGATTTGGAAGGGTTTTATCCCCTGGAACCGGGAGATACGTTTTTGGTTTGCACCGACGGGCTGTCCGGCCCAGTAGCCAACGAAGAAATCGGCGTCCTCCTCCAATGTCTTCCGCCGAAGGAAGCGCTTCGGGCGTTTGTGGATCTGGCCAACCTGCGAGGCGGGCCGGATAATATTACCGGAATCGTCGTGCAAGTAACCGGCCCGATGCAGTTGGCCGAGCAAGGCAGTTCCCGACCGTCCGCCAAAAAGCCTCGCAGCCAGGCTTCGGGGAGTGGTGGGCTATGGT
This sequence comes from Planctomycetota bacterium, assembly GCA_029550925.1. Lineage (GTDB taxonomy): Bacteria > Planctomycetota > Planctomycetia > Pirellulales > Thermoguttaceae > JANXAQ01. The sequence goes on along the minus strand of JAKPGL010000072.1, from coordinate 21,312 downwards.
CGAAACTGTTCGGATGGATTTTCGGTCCTCGGGTCGGCAAAGGAAAACGTTGGGGAGAAGGACCCTATCAGCGCTTCGAATGCATTCCAGGCCCGGCTGTGGCCAACACCCTTCAAAAAGTGGTCCAGGAACTTCGCACTGCGGCGGCTAATAGCCAGTGGCAAATCGACTGGGATGCATTCAACCGCTGCGAGTCCGCCGGCCAAGCGGCGGTCCAAAACAATCAGTTCCCTCAAGCCGTCCAGTATTTCGCCAAAGCCATGATGGATATGATGGATCAACTCCGCCAGCAACGTCCTAAGAGTTAACCTATCTTTTGACGGCCTGGTGCAACGGCGTCTAGGGAGTCCAAGGGGGGAGAGAATGGGATTGGTGGTTGGACTAATTTGCGAAGACGGAGTGGTGATCGGTTCGGATAGTTCTCGTCCGAACCCAGCGGCGGATACGCCGGAACCTTATCGACCGCTCCAGAAAACCCATGTGATTGGCGGCGATGTGTTGCTAAGCAGCATAGGGAATGTAGGCTTGGGCCAGCGTTTGGAGAGGGTGCTTCGGGACTTGCGAGAGGATAGCCGGTTTCCAGAGTGGGACCAATTTATGATTGCCCGCAGTTTGGCCGCCGACGCCTGGAAAGAGTTTCAGGCCACCCAAACGAACCTGGCGGGTTTCGGAGCATTGGTAGGATTCCGATGCGTTACCGGAGTTCATCTCTGTGAATTGCAAGCCGGCGATTTACAGCCAGAGCTGAAAGGGCCGGACGCCTGGTTTACCGCCTTGGGACCGGGTCGGGCAACGGCCAATTCCCTATTGGGACTGCTGCATCGCACCATCTTTCAATCCCGCCGCCCTTCCCTGCCGGAAGCCGTCTTTGCTGCGGTCTGGGCCTTAGACCACGCCTGCAGGTTACATCCCGGTTGGGTCCATCGGCCATTCCATGCGGCCGTCTTGGCCGCCCAGGCCGAGGATCGACCCCATCCCGCCTGGCTGCTCAGCACGGAAGAATTGAGCCATTGGCTAGATCAGGTCCGCCAGACAGAACAACGTTTGGAAACCCTTCCGTTAGGAAAATGGCGTCTATAGCCTCCTTTCCCCAGAGACATACTGGTTTTCCACTTCTTCCTTACCCCTTTCCATGAAAAAGGTTACCTCGCTAAAGGATACCGGCTGATCCCCACCCCGCAGTGTTCCGATGGTTGGAAAAAGTCCCCATGATGACATTGCCGGCGAATCATGTTATACTCAGGGCGAACATCCCTCAGGGAGACTTCCGAATCCTTGGCGTTTTGGAAATCCCTTCTTATGCGGCCCAAAAGGCTCTTGACATTCCCGCCTCCAAGCCTCTGGAAGCCTATCGTCGAACCAGCGTCGGCTACAGAGTTTCTCCCAACCGGTGGGGGGCCCTCTGTTTGGAGAGAAACTTTCAGATACAAGATAACACGAACACAGACCAAAAACGTATTGGGCAAAATTATCTGGACCTTCATTTTGGAGTAAATTAGCGCGGTCATGAACTGGGCAAGTGAATCCCGGCCAGTGGTGATTGGGTTAGGGGAATTGCTTTGGGATGTCTTTCCAGATGGGCGTCGGCCAGGCGGGGCCCCGGCCAATGTGGCCTTTCACGCCAGCCAATTGGGATGTGAGGGGGTGGTGGTCTCTCGGGTGGGCCAGGACGGTTTGGGCGAAGAGCTGCTGGCCTATTTGGCCCAACAGGGGATTTCCACCCGCTGGATTCAGCGGGACCAACAGCATCCGACCGGAACGGTTACGGTGCAATTGAACCGCAACGGCCAGCCCCAATACACCATCCACGAAAACGTAGCGTGGGATTATCTGGAGATGGAGGAAGGGTTAAAGGAGTTGATGCAGACGGCGGCGGCGGTTTGTTTCGGCACCTTGGCCCAACGTTCCCATACGAGCCGACGGACCATCCACCAAGCCCTTGCCGCCGCCCCCAAAGAATGCCTGATCGTCTATGACGTCAACTTGCGCCGTCCGTTTGTCCGACGGGATTGGGTGGAAGAGTCCCTGGTGCTGGCCCACATTGTAAAACTCACCCTGGAGGAACTCCACGAATTGGCCGATCTGTTGGCCATTGGACTTTCGGACCCCGTACCTTTTGCCCGCGTCCTCCAGGACCATTTTGGAGTAGAAACAGTCTGCCTGACCCAAGGACGGCAAGGTTGCCTCCTGATCGACCCGGAGGGGGTGCTTTCGGCCCCAGGGAAGCCGGTGAAAGTGGCCGATCCGGTCGGCGCGGGAGACGCCTTTACCGCCGCATTGATTTACGGCCGATTGCGCGGTTGGCCCAGAGACAAGACGGCAGCTTTTGCCGCCCACTGCGGCGCCCTGGTGGCCGAACGGCCCGGCGCCATGCCTCCCCTGCGTGAGGAGTTTGCCGCCCTGGCCGACCAGTTCGATTCCTCCAAGTAACCTATCCCTATGCTCCTTCGATCATCTCTTTTCTATCCAATGCAGGAGTTAAGCCCATGTCGGAGCATCCCGGCTCGAAGGAAAAACGGTTTGCCATCGGGGTGGATTTCGGCACCAATAGTGTGCGGGCCTTGATTGTCGATGTGGACGACGGCGCCGAAGTCGCTACGTATGTCTATCCTTATCCCAGTGGCGTCGATGGCGTCCTACTGGACCCCAAAGACCCCAACCTGGCCCGGCAGAACCCGGCCGATTATGTCGAGGGCCTCTACGAGTCCATCCGAGGGGCTTTGGCCGAAGCAAGCCGGTGTCCAGACTTCCTGCCCGAGCGGGTCATCGGCATCGGGGTCGATACGACCGGTTCTACGCCCATCCCAGTGGACCAGCAGGGCCAACCGCTGGCCTTTCAGGAAGAGTTCCGAGACAATCTGGCCGCCCAGGCCTGGCTCTGGAAAGACCATACCTCGTATGCGGAAGCCGCCGAAATCACCGAAAAGGCCAAGAAAATGCGGACCGGCTACCTGGCCAAGTGCGGCGGCGTCTATAGCTCCGAATGGTACTGGTCTAAAATCCTGCATTGTAAACGGACCGCGCCGAAGGTCTTCCGCGCCGCCTACGCTTGGGTCGAACTGGCCGACTGGATTCCCGCCTACTTGGCCGGCAATCTGGATCCCCACCAACTGGTCCGAGGCATCTGCCCAGCCGGGCACAAAGCTATGTACCACCAGTCCTGGGGCGGCCTGCCCAGCGCCAAGTTCCTGGCCAGTCTCGACCCGGCCTTGGTCCCGCTGCGGGAGCGGTTTGCCATGCCTGCTCTACCAGCAGACCATCCCGCAGGTCGGCTGGCCCCGGAGGTGGCTGAACGATTGGGGCTGCCCGCAGGAATCCCCATTGCTGTGGGCGCCTTCGACGCCCACACCGGTGCGGTCGGCGCCGGCATTAAACCAGGCACATTGGTCAAAATCATCGGCACCAGCACCTGCGACATGATGGTTGCGCCGATGCGGCAGCGATTGCCGGATATTCCCGGTCTGTGTGGGATTGTGCCTGGTTCGATTGTGCCCGGCATGTACGGTCTGGAAGCCGGTCAGTCGGCCGTGGGCGATATTTTCAATTGGTTTGTACGCTACTTAACGCCTGCCGAGTACACCGCCGGCGGCGATCCGCACCGTTTGCTCAGCGAAGCGGCGGCCAGACTCCGACCCGGCGAAAGCGGCCTGCTGGCCCTGGACTGGAACAACGGCAATCGCACCATCCTGGTCGATCCGCTGCTAACGGGCCTGCTGGTGGGCCAAACCCTGCAAACAACCGCCCCGGAAGTCTATCGGGCGCTCGTCGAGGCCACTGCCTTCGGAGCGTTGACCATCATCGGCCGGTTTGAAGAATACGGCGTCCGGGTGCGCGAGGTGATCAACTGCGGCGGCATCGCCGAGAAAAACCCCCTGGTCATGCAAATCTACGCCGATGTGTGCCATCGGCCCATGAAAATCAGCCGGTCCAGCCAAACTTGCGCCCTGGGAGCGGCCATTTTCGGTGCGGTAGTTGGCGGCGCCTATCGCAACACCGAACAGGCCCAAAAGAAAATGACCGGCGTCAAACCCACCGTCTATAAACCGGATCGAAAAGCCGCCCGCGTCTATGCCCAACTGTACCCGCTCTACCGCACCCTGCACGACGCCTTCGGCACAGCCCGATGGAAAGGCGCCCTATACCACGTGATGAAGGAGCTGATCGCCATCCGAAACCGTCAACGTCTGGGCCAGACGTAAAACAGATGCAGAATCGCCTTTCCCTGAATTTTCAGAAAAAGTCGATTACGGGGAACATTGTAGCCGAATGCAGTACCTTGTTATTCCCGCGTAAGCGGGAATCTAGCCAGCTAAACAGTCAATAACTGAATTCCCGCTTTCGCGGGAATGACAAATGCTGGGAAATTTTCATCCTAAAATAAGCCTCCTTTGCATTCGGCTAACATGTTACGATTACGGCAATTTATGGCCAAGCTTGTCGCGTTTGGTGGCGAGATACCGGCGGTTATGCTCGTGCACGGGGCCGACGATCGGCACCTGATCCACCACTTCCAGGTCGTAGCCGCCGTAAATAAATGCATCCACCTTCTTCGGGTTATTCGTTAGAAGGCGAATCTTCGAGAGTCCCAAGTCCTTGAGTATCTGAATGCCGACGCCGTAGTCTCGGCTGTCAGCCTGGTGGCCAAGGGCCAGGTTCGCCTCGACCGTATCCAGTCCTTGATCCTGCAGAGCGTAGGCCTTGATCTTTTCGACCAGTCCAATGCCCCGGCCTTCCTGCGGCAGATAGATCAAGGCGCCTGCCCCCTCGTCGCTGATCATCTGCATGGCCAGGTGCAATTGATCGCCGCAATCGCACCGCAGCGAAGCCAGCAAATCCCCGGTAAAACACGACGAATGCAATCGCACTAGCGGCGCCGACCGACTGACAGGATCGCCCAGCACAATCGCCACCGGCTGTTGACTCTCGTATTTCACCCCGTAGGCGATGATTCGGCATGGGCCGTACCGGGTGGGTAGTTGCGCCTCGGCCAGCCGATACACCAATTTCTCGCTCAGCCGACGGAACCGGATCAGGTCTTCGATGGTGATGATTTCCAGGCCGAACTGGTGGGCCAGTTGGTAGAGTTCTTCTCGGCTGGCCCGGTCGCCTTGGGCGTTGAGGATTTCGCACAGCACACCCGCCGGCCGCAGACCGGCCAATCGGGCAAGATCGACGGCGGCCTCGGTGTGCCCGGCCCGGCGGAGTACCCCGCCTTCCATCGCACGCAGTGGATACACATGTCCAGGTCGAACAAACTCCCCCGGCTGGCTCGACGGCTCCACCAGCCGACGGATCGTCCGCGCCCGTTCCTCGGCGGTAATGCCCGTCCGGCAGGTGCAATGATCGACCGGCACCGTAAAATTCGTGCCCAACGGGGCGGTGTTATGCTCGACGATCGGCGGCAGTTCCAGCCGTTCGCACACCTCCGGCAACACCGCCGCGCACAATAACCCCCGGCCATGGGTGATCATGAAATTGACGATCTCCGGCGTAACCTTTTCGGCCGCACAAATAAAGTCCCCTTCGTTCTCCCGGTTTTCGTCGTCCATGACGATGACCACCTTGCCTTGAGCAATGGCCTCGATGGCCGATTCGATCGTCGAAGGCTTTGTTCGCACCCGGATTGCTCCTTCTTTCGGAGGGAATAATTGGCCCCGCTTTGAGGGGAATCCACAAGGAAGTCGAAATAAAGGATATTTAAATATATTCTAAACCCCTTTGCCCCCGAAGGGTAGATAAAACCGAAGGAGGCAGAATGGGGATTCTTCGGCGGCAATAGGCAGTAATAACGGAGAACGGGCCATGATTTTGCGGTGTCCCCACTGTGGAGCAGCGTTGGACGAGGGATTCCTGGCCCTCCAGGGGGCGGAGTTCGATTGCCCGGAGTGCGACCGCACCGTTCGGGTGGCGGAACTTCAGGCCAGGACGCCCGATCCGGAGGTAGCCGCTCTTGAAGGGCCATCTGCTGACGGCGGCGAAGCAGCCGAAGAGCCGATCTCCGACACCCCGCCGCCCGGTCGGGTGGAGTGTGTGCAAAAGGATTCCCAATTGATCATCCTGATCCTGCCCGGCAGCAACCGGGTGGTGCGGAGTCTGGGGTGCATGGCGGTTACCTGGGTTATTATCGTAGGGACGATCACTGCCGTAGTGCTTCGGGCGGGGGTGTTCAGAGGCGGTCTGCCTTGGGAAGTCCTGCCCTTTATGGCAATCTTTGCGATCGTGTTTTGGGGGGCTGGGTTGGTGATGCTCTGTTGTTGGCTGGTAGGCCGATTCGGAAAAACCTATGTGCTCGTGGAACCCGAGCGGGTGGTTATTCGGAGGGTGTTTTTCGGCCGGGAACGCCTCCGGGAGTATCCGTTAGATACGGCCAGCCATGCCGAGCTGGTCGAATCCTATCGGCAGAACAACCAACCTGTCTATCACGTGGCCATCCGAACGGCCTCTGGGAAGTCGGCCTGGTTCGGCACCTTCCTTTCGGACGAAGAAAAACGCTGGTTGGTGGCCCGGATCAACCGCCATCTGGGCGTCCCCAACCCTCCGGCCCCGAAACCCAGCCGCCTGGCTCGGCGAAGAATGCGATAATCGCCGCGGCCCAAAGTGTTTGACAATTGCCGCTTGAAATGCATCCGGTCCCTGGATAACCTTTTGAAGATAGTAACATTTTAGCTGAATGCAGTACCTTGTCACCGCCGCGCAAGCGCCCCATCTAGGCTTCTTGCAGCCTCTACTTGGGAGGAATAACAACGTAGCCGACTCATAGGCCCCTGGATTGAGAGAGCTTTCGCGGGAATGATCATACCGGGCAAATTTCGCCCTACAAGACGCCTCCTTTGCATTTGGCTAAAATGTTCCTGAAGATAAGGGTATTAAGGAGAAAACGATCCGGTTGGAAAAGGGAAGCCATAGTTTCGACGGTTGAATCCTTAAACTAACTCATTTCAAGAAAAAATCGCCAAAATATCAGGAGACAAGATGAAATATGAAACATCTTCATGCCTCATCGGATAGGCTTTCTCGAAGGCAGTGGTTAGCACAAACAGGCAGGGGGATTGGTGTTGCTATGGCAGGTATGACGTTGGCCGACGGCGCCCGTGCGGTGGCGTCTGCTTCGCCGGAAGCGAACCAGGATTTCCGGGCCCCCTCTTGCTTGGTTTCTGCAGACGCCCCGGAACGGGCAGTCCCACGGCCGGAGAAGCCATTCCGTTTTGCCCTGAATACCAGCACCATTATGGGGCAGAAGCTCTCGGTGCCGGAGCAGATCGACGTGGCGGCCAAGGCCGGCTACGACGGGATTGAACCGTGGATTCGGGATTTGGACGCCTATCAGCAGTCGGGCGGCAAACTGGCTGATTTACGCAAACGCCTGGAAGACTATGGCTTGGCCGTGGTCGGCGCTATTGGCTTTGCTACCTGGGTGGTCGATGATGAGGCAGCCCGTGCCAAGGGGCTGGAGCAGATGCGTCGGGAGATGGAGTGGATCGCTCAGTTGGGAGGCCGATGGATTGCCGCCCCCCCAGCCGGAGCCACCAAAAGCCCAATCCCGTTGCCTGCCATTGCCGAGCGGTATCAGCGCTTGCTGGAGCTGGGCGAAAAGGTCGGTGTCATTCCGCAGTTGGAGGTCTGGGGCTCTTCGCAGACGTTGGGCCGACTGTCCGAGGCGGTCCACGCGGCCATTGAAACCGGCCATCCGCAGGCTTGTCTCTTGCTGGATGTGTATCAACTGTACAAAGGCGGCTCTGGGGTTGAAGGATTACGCCTGGTAGCCGGGTCGGCGATGCACACCCTGCACATCAACGATTACCCGGCGGATCCGCCGCGGGAAACCGTCAACGACAGCCACCGGGTCTATCCGGGCGATGGCATTGCCCCATTGAATCGGATTTTGCAAATCTTGCATGGAACCGGTTTTCGGGGGTATCTGTCGCTGGAAGTTTTCAACCGGGAGTATTGGAAACAGGACGCCGTGCAAGTAGCCCGTACCGGACTGGAAAAAATCCAAACCGCCGTGCAAAAGGCCCTCGGGTAGCAGAGACGCACCCGCCCCCCTCGGACGCTAGTCCGGAGGTAGAGAAAGGACGGCGAGGGGCAGACAGCGATCGGAAGGCGGAATTGCCAATCCACTGTTTGAGGGAGGTAGAGAAATGCAACCGGCAGATGTGGGCCAGCAGGCCCCGGATGTGTTGGTCCGAGACACTGAGGGGCAGGAAGTGCGGCTTTCCACGTTGTGGAAGGATCATCCGGCGGTGCTATTTTTTCTTCGGCATTTGGGGTGTCCTTGTACGGGGGAGCAGGCGGCGGCGATCCAGCAAGATGCGCCCCGGTTTCAGGCGGCAGGGGCCAGGGTGGCGGCAATCACGCTCGGCCCAGCGGAAGCAGCCGCCAAGCTATTCACCCCATCCGAGGCGTCGGTTCTTATCCTGGTGGACGCCGAGCAGCAGGCGTATCAGGCCTATGGACTTGGTCGGGGCGGTTTCTGGCAATTGGCTGGCCCGCCGGTTTGGTCCACCGCACTGAAGGCCATTCTACGAGGCCGGGTGGGCAGACCGTCCGGCGATGTGCGTCAGTTGGCCGGGGCGTTTTTAGTCGATCGGCAGGGAGTGATCCGATACGCCCATCGGGCCTCGCACTCGGCCGATTTCCCCGACCATGAAGCCATTTTAGCCGAATTGACCGAGCGGACCGATTCACGTTCCCCCGAATCGGCCTGAGTCCTCTGCTTCGAGAAGAAAAACGACGGGCAGTAGCCTTGACCGGACAGGCCTATCCGTCTGCTGTGGGGAGAAATGGGCGTTAGGAATCATCTTCATCCGAGACGGCGGGAGGCGGGGAAACAGGAGCAGGCAACTCGTTTTGACAGAGACAGAGCCGTCGGATCACGGTTGCCCGACCGGTGTCCGGCTCCACGTCAACCAGCGTCCCGTGTAGCCGGACATCATTACTAGCCACTTCGAAATGGGTGGGCCGATGCGTAAGCATGGTCTCCAAAACCCGGTCGATGCGTCGGCCGATGATGCTTTCATGCGGCCCGGTCATGCCCACATCGCACTGGAAGGCGGTCCCACCGGGCAGGATGGTTTCGTCGGCGGTGGGCACATGGGTATGCGTGCCAAGCACTGCGGAGACCCGGCCATCCAGATAGCGGGCCAATAGTTGTTTGTCGCTGGTGGCCTCGGCGTGGAGATCGACGAGGATCACCCGGACCTCGGTCGGCAGTTCGGCCAGGACTCGGTCGGCGGCCCGGAACGGACAATCTACCGGCGGCATAAAAATTCGGCCTAACAGCGTGAGAACAGCCGCCTTAGTGCCATCGGCCGCTTCGACCACGGTCCAAGAGCGTCCCGGAGCGTCCAGCGGATAATTGGCCGGGCGCACAATCCGCGATTCTTGCTCCAATAGGGCCAGGATTTCCCGGCGTCGATAAGCGTGGTCGCCCAGAGTAACCACATCGACCCCGGCCTGTCGAAGCTCTTGAAAAATGGCCGGAGTGATGCCCGAACCGCCCGCCGCATTTTCCCCATTGGCGACCACCAGGTCGATTTGCTCCTCGCGTCGAAGCCAGGATAACGCTCGCACCACGATCTGCCGACCCGGTTTGCCTACAATATCACCAATTAACAGTAACCGCACACCCAACCTATCTATAGAAAATGGAACGTCCCCGATATGAAAACAAAAGCCGGGTTCCCACAGCGGAACCGTACCCAACCGATTATTTGGCGACCTCCATGTGCCGGGTTTCCCGGATTACGGTAACCTTAATTTCGCCGGGATAGGTCAGTTTTTGTTCAAAGGTTTTAGCGATGTCGCGGCAGATTTTGGCCGCCGTTTCATCGGTGGTTTCCCGGGCGTTGACCAGGACGCGGATTTCGCGGCCTGCTTGGATGGCGTAAGCGTGATCGACGCCGGGGATGGAATGGGCGATCGACTCCAGTTCCTCCATCCGTTTGATGTAGCGTTCTAGGGTTTCGCGTCGTGCGCCGGGTCGGCTGGCGCTGCAAGCGTCTGCGGCCGAGACCAAAACGGTATAGGGGTTTTCGATCCGAAGGTCTTCATGGTGGCCTGCCGCAGCGTGAACCACTTCGGGCGGCTCTCCATAGCGGCGCAACAGATCGGCCCCGATCTTCGGATGGCCGCCTTCCATTTCATGGTCCACCGCCTTGCCAATGTCGTGCAACAGGCCGCACCGACGGGCCAAGGCGCCGTCCAAACCGATTTCGTCCGCCATCATCCCGGCCAAAAAGGCCACTTCGATGGAATGCTGGAGCACATTTTGGCTATAACTGGTGCGGAATTGGAGTCGGCCCAGGAGATTGACGATCCGCTCGTGCAGGTCATGGATGTTGACCTCCTGACACGCCTCTTGGCCGAGCTGCTGGATATGCTGCTCCATCTCCTGTCGAGTGGCGGCCACAATTTCCTCGATCCGCGAAGGATGGATTCGACCGTCGGCAATGAGCTTGGTCAGAGCAATTCGGGCAATCTCCCGACGGATCGTATCAAATGCACTGACAATGACCACCCCGGGCGTATCGTCGATGATCACATCGACGCCCGTGAGCTTTTCAAACGTGCGGATGTTTCGACCTTCCCGGCCGATGATCCGTCCTTTCATCTCGTCGTTGGGAATATCGACGGTGCTGGTAGTGCTTTCCGCCGTATGCGCGGCGGCGTAGCGCTGCATGGCCGTCAGGAGAATTTCCCGGCTTTTTTGCTCGCAAACTTCCGCCAACCGCTTTTCATGCCGGACAATCAGGGCGCCAACCTCCTGTTGCATCTGCGATTCGAGCATGTCCAAAAGCCGTTTGGTGGCTTCTTCTTTGCTCAGCCCGCTGATTTCGTGCAAGGTCTGACGCTGAAGGTCCAGAAGTTTGGTGAGTTCTTCTTTTCGGCGATTGGCCTCTTGGATGCGTTCGGTGAGTTTGCGTTGGGTGCTTTCGACGATTTTTTCCTGTTTGCGGAGCTGCTCGGCTTGTTGTTCCAGGGCGTCCTGGCGTTTGTCGAGCATGCGTTCGCGCTCATGGAGTTCTTTGCGGAGACGGCGGAGTTCTTTTTCCGCCTCCGCTTTTTCTTGGAGGATCATTTCCTTGACTTGGAGTTCGGCCTCGCGGCGGCGGGTTTCGGCTTCTTCTTCGGCTTTTTGGATGATCGATTGGGCTTCGGCCTCGGCGTCTCGACGACGCAATCGGTCCAAAAGCCGAACCGCCAAAAACGTCAGCACCGCACTGCCGACAATACTGATCAAAATCTGCCACACGTCCACGCGTTTGGATTCCTTGCAGAGTAAAAAGGGTTCGTAGAAAATCGATCGACCTAGGATACCTCGGCCTTTTCTTCTGCAGCCGAGGCCCTTTTCTGCAAGGACGCTTCTGAGGCGGGAATCGGCAAGAGAGCGTGAACGATCAACGAGCTACTTAAGAGGAGGAATAATCCAAAGGGGGAGCGGTCCACAGGGCCCCCTCCAGAGGAGACGCCCTGGAGACCTGCAACTTTTGACAATTTATACATCTAATTGCCCAAAAGAGGAACCTGCTCCCCTTTTTTCTCCAAAACGCTTTACCCCAGCACTTGGCCGGGCGGACAGTCTTCCAGGCGACCTTCCCCCAGAGTCCGTCCTGCAAAAACACGTCCACGAGTTTCTGCCGGACAAAAAGACCCTGCCCTGTTCCCCCTCTCTGGCAGTAGCAGCGCAGCCAACCTAATACGCTCGCCCACCACGCCAGTAAGGCCGGAAGCAGAGAAAGTCGCAGGGATTGCCTGATCCGAGACCAGTTCGTTGGTTCGTTCAACGCACGTCCTCCGACACGCCCTCTCGGCTGCCGAAGATGTTCATGATCCAAAGGGTAAAATCCTTATCCCCCGCCAAAGCGGGGATATGCCTTCTCCCTCACCACAGGCTAAGGCATTTATAATCATACCAGAATTCGCAGTGTTTTCAATGGGAGTCTGGGAGAAAGATTCTCGAAGTTTTTAGCCAATCCTTTCCGAAGAGGAAAAATCCTAACATCTTCTCAAAAAAAGAGTTATCTCCTAGAAAATAATTTTGATCATAAAAGGCATCGTTTCGGAATCGGGGTATCTATTCGAGCCGATATCTCCAGATTCCCCTTTTTGGGGGGAACACCTTTCCTCTCCTTCTGGCAACTATCTCCTTGCATCTCCCCAATGGCTTTTGCACCTGGGAGAACAGATTACGGGACACAACCTGATATCCTTTTCGGAAAATAATACCCCTGGAAGGCTGGTCGAGGAAAACCAGAAAGGATTCCGGGGGAAACACTTCTGAAGGATGTAACGACGTACTCAAGGTTTAATCCTAAAGAGCTATATCATTCCACCCTACAGAATGGTTTTGATTGACGGCCTCCAGCCCCCAGTTCTATAATGAGATGGACTCTCCCACAGAAAAACATCCCAGCAGGAAGCGGGAAAAACGGAGAACGATCTTCTCTCAGAACTTTTTACCAGACGAGGATGCACTCTCCATGGGAAATCGGCGGCCATCGGAACCGAAGGGTTGGGATAGATGGGAGGGTTTTTTAGGGACGGCCTGCAAGGGGGCTGTTTTACTTCTGGTGGTTCTTCTAACGGCTGGGGCAGGGGCGCGAAAAGCCCCCCCTTCTGCCGATCCTGCCCCGAATGCTCCCCTTGCAAGTGGGGCCACGAAATCTTCTGATTCTCCGAAGGCCGAGGGGTTGAAGGAAGCTCCGGAGGATCGCTCTTCCGTGGGGTATCTGTTGCGGGTCAAGTTGCCCATCGACGGGGAGAGTTATCAACGGGCCAAGCTTTTTGTCCGTAAAGCGTTGGAAAGGGCCAAGTCTCGCAATCAGCAGCCGATCTTAATTTTCCATTTCCAGGTTCGACCCGAGCAAAAAGAATACGGCCGAGGCAGCGAGTTCGGGGCATCGAGCGATTTGGCCCGTTTCCTAACCAGCGGCGAACTCAGCGGCGCTCGGACTGTGGCCTACATCAGCCAATCGTTGCAGGGTCATGCGGTGTTGGTTGCTTTGGCCTGTGACGAGATTATCATGGCGCCGGAGGCGGAGATCGGCTCGGCGGGGGTGGACGAGCAGGTGATTGAACCGGACATGCGGAGCACCTATCGGCTGATTGCGGAGAAGCGGCGCACCTTTCCGGCGGATGTGGCCCTGGCGTTATTGGATCCTGCCCTGGAACTGTTGGAAGTCAAGACGGACCTGGGGACGGAATATGTGCGTTCGGATCGGCTTGGAGAGCTTCGGAAGGAAAAGCGGACGATCATTGGGGAACCGACGGTGTTGGTTCGGGCGGGGGAGCCGGCTCGGTTTACCGGAGCGGAAGCCCGGCGACTGCGGTTGATCAGTTATTTGGCCTCTGACCAGCGGGAGTTGGCCCGGGCATTGGAACTGTCGCCGGACAGCATTGAAGAAGACATGTCTTTGTCGGAAAACTGGGTCCCGATCGGGGTAACTTTACAAGGGCCGATCGATCACGATAAAGTCCGCCGGGTGCAGCGGTCCATCGAAGACGCCGTTCGGAATCGGCGGATCAATTTAGTGGTGCTGGAGATTCGCAGTCCGGGCGGTTCGCCGATGGAAAGCATTCAGCTGGCCAATTTTTTGGCTCAGGAATTGAAAAAGCAACAGGTCCATACGGTGGCTTATGTGTCGGAGGAAGCCCGTGCCGACGCCGCTCTGATAGCACTGGCATGTTCTCAATTGGTGGTCCATCCGGAAGCGATCCTGGGCGGCCCCGGGGCTGTGCAACCGGATCAAGACGATCTGGAAATGATTCGCAAGGCCGTCAAAAACCCCGAAGGCGCCTGGTCCCATCGCAGTTGGTCGATGGCGTTGGCGATGGTCGATCCGGACTTGGAGGTCTATCAGTATCGTCGGCGGGGTCAGCAGCAACTGTTTTCGCTCGAAGAAATGGAAGAGTTATCGAAGCGGGACCCAGCGGCGGCCGAATGGATTCGAGGCGACCGGGTGAACATACGCGGTGGATTAAAAGGCCGAGAAGCAGGCAATCTCGGCATAGCCGATTTTGTCGTACACGATTTCGCCGAACTCCAGAAAGAGTTTTCGTTGGAGGAGGGGGTGCCTTGGGCGGAGCCCGGCTGGGCGCAGCATATAATCGATCTATTGGCCCGGCCGGAGGCGGCGGGGGTGCTCTTGGCCGTCGGCTTTTTCGCTCTCTATTTCGAGCTGCACACTCCGGGCGTTGGTCTGGGCGGATTTATTGCCACGGTTTGCTTTTTACTGTTTTTCTGGTCGCGGTTTTTAGGCGGCACCGCCGGCTGGTTGGAAGTCCTGCTATTTTTGGCGGGCGTGGGATGTTTGCTCTTGGAGATTTTCGTGCTGCCGGGATTCGGGATTTTCGGCTTAGGCGGCGGGTTGCTGATCATCGCCTCATTGATCTTGGCCAGTCAAACCTTCGTCATTCCCAGGAATGAATATCAGGTGCAACAGTCCATGCAATCGTTTTTGATTCTCATTGGGGCGTTTTTGGGAGTAATGGTGTTGGCGTGGTTGGCGCGCAAGTGGTTGCCTCGAATGCCGGTGTTGGGCCGCATGTTCCTCCAGCCCCCTGAACCGGAAGAGGCGGAGCAAATCCGTCAGCGGGAAACACTGGCCGACTATCACGACCTGGTTGGCGCCGTGGGCTTAGCCGCCACCCGATTGATTCCATGCGGCAAGGCGCGGTTTGGCAATCGATTGGTGGATGTCATGGCCGACGGAGAACTTATCGAGCGCGGCCAAAAAATCGTCGTTACCGACGTCCAAGGCTACCGGGTGATCGTCCGGGCCGTCGAGGAACAACAGCCCTCCTAGCTGAATCCAGCGAGAATTGGAAGGGTTCTCAAGGCTGTGCGGACGTTGCGGGGGCGGATTGGGGCGTCGTTTCGGCCCTACTGCCTACGGTATCCACCGGGCCGGGTAGTCCAGGCCCACCGGCAGCCACATAACCATAACTGGCCCCATGCCGATCCGGACTGACCCAAAACGCATACAACGAGCCTTTTCGAAGGAAAAAGCGAATTCGGACGGGTCGGCCTGCCAGGGAAGATAAGTCTTCTCCGCCCTTCCACCGAACCTGGACCGAGGTCTTGTCCACTTGGATCGGTTCGCAATTGGCTTTGGTAAAGGGTTCGATCGGTTGGTTTTGCTGGTCCAGGAGTTCGGCCAAAAGGGCGCCTTGGGCGGCGTTGACATTGACGAAAAGAAACTTTCCCGAGAAGCGAACCGGTCGGGTCGTTAGAAATCCTTCTTCGTCGGCGGCGTCCAGGGAGGCAAATCCATCCCGTCGTAGGATAGCCAGTCCGGTGGTATTTTGGCCGGTTACGTTCTGCTCACGACCGCTGACATAGAAATAGAGCTGATCACCGACCACCAGGCACCCGCCGCCGCAAGACTGGATATTTGCCCAGTTCCAGGCCCCGGGCGTCTCGTTGACCCCGGCCAACGGCTTTCGGAAAGGACGATGCCAATGGAAGCCGTCCCGACTGAAGCCAACCAATACTTCGTTTCGTTTTTGGAAAGGTTTGCCCGCGGTTCGCCAATCGCCCTGCCAGATGGAAAACAGTCCCACCAGCAGGCTTTCGTAGGGGAACGCGTCGAGATTGTAAAGCTGGGGTTCTTCTTTGGCCAGTTCCGGATTCGGGTTATGCGGATCCAGTTGATCCGCGCCGGTCCAAAGGAAAAGGTCCTCCCGCTGCCAGTTCAGCCCGGCTTGGGCGTCCGGGTGTTCTCGGTAAAGCCGAGATCGCCCCAGGCCAGGATAACTGCTCCGAACGCTATAGACCCAGACTTTTCGGAATGGGTTGTAGAAGACGGTGGTGCGGTCGCCGATCGGAGGCGAGGCGGCAACCGGCCCCCGCCAATGAATTCCATCCCCGGAAATGAAGAGGCTTAGCACCCAGCCCTTTTCGGATCGGGACGTAGTAAAAAGCTTGAATCGCCGTTGAGGGTCTTTTTCCTGCCCGTCGATCCAGACCGTATTAGAGTCCCGGCTGGCCCGCCATACGACATTGGTCCCCGGTTCTACGTCCAGAGTCGGCTTCTCCCAATGGACGCCATCCTTGCTCGTTGCATAGCAGACCGTGCGGCAGTATCCGCCCATATACCACATTTTGAAAAGCCGATCGGTCGGGTCATACCAAACGCCGTCGCTAAAGACCATGGCGGTGGGCGGCCCGGGCTGTTTTTCCCAAGGTTTATCGGGTTTTAGGACCGGACAGGCCGGATGATACTGGGCCTGATAAAAAGTGCGTTGGAGGTTTGTCTGGGCTACGAGAAAATCATCCACCAGCAATTGCCGACCTGTGTCAATCGGAACGACTTCCGGCGGATGTTCCAAGTAGGGGACCGGCATAGGGGTCCGAGTGAGTTTCTCCATCCGGGGAGGCCAATCTTTCGGCAATCGGACGCCGTTATACAACACCTTCTGATCTTGGATCGGTTCTTCCGTATGGATCGGCGTTGTCCAGCCCACCCCAACCCCCAAAACGGCCATAGCCAACACAACCGTAAAATACCGCATCCCAGTGTCTCCTCTTTCGTTTTCAGGTCTAGTTGCTGGGCGGTCCTTTCTCCGATAGAATATCAAAGGAAGATGGGTTGGCCAAGATTCCGTACCAGGCTCTTGGTATTTTGGAAGTAGGCGATGGACATTTGGTTGTGGGCTCTTCTGTTGCTGCTATTGGGTCTGATTTTGGCGGTGCTGGAGATGTTCATCCCTTCTGGGGGAATTTTGGGGTTTTTGGCCGCCTGCTCGTTCATCGGTTCGATTGTCCTTGGGTTCCGGTATTCGGTTACCTATGGGATCGTGTTACTTCTGGTTACTTTGTTTGGGGCGCCGATCGTTATTGCGGTTGGTCTGTCGCTTTGGCCGCGGACGCCCTTGGGCCGGCGAATCCTGCTGGATGTGCCGACCAGTGAAGATGTGTTGCCCGAAGACCCCCTCAAGAAGACCCTCAAGGGCCTAGTAGGGCAGGTAGGGACGGCGAAGACCAAGATGCTCCCCAGCGGCGTTATCGTGATTAATGGCCGCAATATCGACGCTATTAGCGAAGGCGCCCCCATCGAACCTGGCGAGGCAGTCCGGGTGCTCGAAGTGCGAGCCAATCGGGTCGTGGTGCGTCCCTTGAAAGCGGAAACCCAGCCGGTGGAACCCGACGACCTCCTGTCCCGTCCTGTGGACACGGTCCTTCCGGAGCCGTTTGAACCGGAGGCGTAAAGATTTTCTCCTGCCTGGCAAGTCATCGGACGATGAAGAACCGGCCTGGTTCCGTGAAGGACCAACCACCTACCGTCTGACAGACGATACTCCATACAAAGACGGTCGGGCGTCACACGGGGGATGGGTTTTTCTTGACGCCGGGAGTTGACAATCGCCGCCCAAAAGGCTAAACAGACAATTACAGTGCAGAGAGTAAACGGGGATTCTGCTTTTGCCCGAACGAATCGGCTCCATTTCGCTACTCCGCAGGAAGGAAGGTACCATGATGCTCTTGGCCCAGGGTCAGATGAGTCCCACCCAGATTCTGCTGTTGATTGGGATTCTAATTTTACTCCTGCTGGTCGTGGGGATATTTGTCGTCTTTGTGGTTTATTTTCGGTACTGGATTCAGTCGAAGATGACCGGAGCGGGGATCGGCATTTTCGATCTTTTGGGCATGACGTTCCGGAAGGTCAATCCGGGGGTGATCGTCCGCTCAAAGATCATGGCGGTGCAGGCCGGGTTAGACGAACAGACCACCGGCATCACCTCCAAGGCGTTGGAGGCGCATTATCTGGCCGGCGGCAATGTGCCGCTGGTCATCCGAGCCTTGATTGCCGCCACCAAGGCCAAGCTGCCGTTGGACTATAAACTGGCCACTGCCATCGACCTGGCTGGCCGAAACGTCCTGGAAGCTGTCCAAACCAGTGTATATCCCAAGGTGATCGATTGTCCCTCGAAAGCGTCGGGCCGGGATTCGCTGGACGGGGTGGCCAAGAATGGCATCCAATTGAAGGTCAAGGCCCGCGTTACCGTCCGCACCAACCTCCGCCAGCTTATCGGCGGGGCCACCGAAGAAACGATCATCGCCCGGGTGGGCGAGGGAATTGTCAGTGCGATCGGCTCGGCCGAGACGCATTTGGAAGTGTTGGCCAATCCAGATCGCATTTCCAAAGCGGTGTTGGGCCGGCGATTGGATTCCCAGACGGCTTTCGAGATTGTCTCGATTGACATTGCCGATATTGACGTGGGCGAAAACATCGGCGCCCGGCTTCAGGCCGAACAGGCGGAGGCCGATATGCGCGTGGCCCGTGCCAAGGCGGAAGAACGTCGCGCCATGGCAGTGGCCGCCGAACAGGAAAACCTGGCCCTGCTGGAAGAAAACCGGGCCAAGGTGGTCGAAGCTGAGGCCGAGGTCCCCAAAGCCATCGCCGAAGCCTTCCACACCGGCGCCTTGGGCATTATGGACTACTATAAACTTCGCAATGTGCAGGCGGATACAGATATGCGATCTTCGATTGCACGGAGCATGACGGCGCCCAGTGCGGCAGCCCGAGCCGCCGCGGTCAAACCCGGCGCTTCGCAAACCACCTCCGGCTAATTTTTCGGAGACACGCCGATGGACCCTGTTTGCTTTGTTGATCCCCTTTGGGCGGCGGGCCGGGATTGGATTCCGACGCTGATCCTTCTGTTTTTTGTGTTTTTACCGGCGATTGGGCAATTTATCAGTAAGATTTTGGAAGCCCAGAAAGAGGCGGCCCGCCGGGCGGCCCGTCAGGCCAAAGGCGGCGGCCCTGTCGGCGGCGGAGCGCCCCAAGACCCGATCGAACGTGAAATCGCCGACTTTTTACGCCGGGTAACTGGTCAGCAGGAAAAGCCCAAACCCGAAGCTCCAGCGCCGCCTCCGGTAGGGCAAGCACCTGCCGGTCGGCGCCCCGTTCGACCGGCGTCGAAACCGGTTCGGCGTCCCGCCCCCTCGCACCGGCCCGCTTCGGCGCCGCCTGTGCCTGCGGAACTAGTTTCTGAAGCGCCGTCGGAGCCAACCGTCGCTAAACGCGCCGAGGCCTTTCTTCGGACCGACCAGATCGAAACACGCACCGCGCAACTGGGAAGTTCCGTCAGCCGAGTTGATCAAGAGCTCGAAGCCCGGCTTCAGGAAAAGTTCGACCGGGAACTCCAAGACCTAGGTCGATTGCCGAGCGGCCTTTCGGAACTTTCTTCAACCATTCCTGCTCTACCTGCCGACGGTCTCGGCATGGAAGCGATGTATGGCGGCCCGACCATTCCGCCAACCGCCCCGACAAGTTTGGGGGCGTTGTTGGCCACGGCCGATTCGGTCCGAGAAGCAATCATTCTTTATGAAATCCTCCAGCCCCCTTGGCAACGCTGGAGCTAAGCTCGCCAGCCGTCCTCCGCCGTCCCTACGTCTTAGGCTCTTTTCCTAAGCTTTTTTATGTCCTCAGTTCCGCCGCGGAGACGACCTGGGCAAATTATTTCCTCTCCAAACAGCGATCTAGAAGGGAAAAAAAGATGTCCCGATGGAACATCGAACCAGGAAACACACGGTTGGGTTGGATCGGTACCGGGGTAATGGGCCGATGGATGGCGGGCCATCTGCTCCAGGCCGGGTTCCGTCTGACCATCTATAACCGGACCCAGTCGAAGGCTGAAACCCTCCTTCAGGCCGGCGCCCAATGGGCCTCCAACCCCCGTCAGGTGGCAGAGGTCTCGGAGGTAATTTTCACGATGGTCGGCTTCCCGGCCGATGTACGGCAGGTGATTCTAGGTTCGGACGGTGTACTGGCTGGCTGCCAGCCGGGGAAGATCATCGTGGATATGACCACCAGCCAGCCCGCTCTGGCCGTCGAAATTGCCCAGCGTGCCGCCCAACAAGGTGTAATAGCCCTGGATGCGCCGGTAACCGGGGGCGATGTGGGCGCCCGAGAAGGCCGGCTATCGATCATGATCGGCGGCGACGCGGAAGCGTCCGAAGCCCTTCGGCCCTGTTTCCAGTGTATGGGGAAAACCATCGTCTATCATGGCCCGCCCGGCAGCGGCCAGCACGCCAAGCTGGCCAACCAGGTCCTGATCGCCTCCCAGATGGTGGCCTTGTGCGAAGGGCTTCTTTACGCCTACAAAGCCGGCCTGGATTTGGAGCGGGTGCTTCAGTCGGTTTCTGCCGGGGCGGCCAGTAGTTGGGCTTTGCAAAACCTGGCCCCGCGGATTTTGGTCGGCAATTTCGACCCCGGTTTCTTCGTCGAACATTTCATCAAAGATATGGGCATTGCCCTGGAAGAGGCCCGAAGGATGGGACTAGCTCTGCCGGGCCTGGCCCTGGCCCATCAACTGTATGTTTCCGTCCAGGCCCTGGGCCACGGCAAAAAAGGCACCCACGCCCTGCAACTGGCCCTAGCGGCCATGTCCGGCATCGACTGGCAAACCCGACGATAGATCATCCTCCTATTCTAACGGCCCATCTTGGCTAAATTGGTCGGGAGGAGTATATTTAAGGGTTTTTAAGAAACAGGAATTTTGTTTCCTTACCAGGAGCGTTTTTTGCTCCTTATAGAAGAGGGAAGCGAACATGACCCGAGTGGCGATTATTGGAGCGGCCGGTTATACGGCCCTGGAGTTGATTAAAATTCTCCTTCGGCATCCGAACGTAGAAATCACGGCGGTGGCCGACCAACATGAAAACCGACCGCCGATTGCGATGATCCATCCGTCGCTCAATCGTCGGCTGGACCTGTGTGCGGAGAAACTCACTCCGTCAGAGATAGCGGCCAGGGCCGAGTGCGTGTTTTGCTGTGTGCCCCACGGGGTCAGCGCCACTCTGGTCCCGCCCCTTCTGGAGGCCGGCGTCCGGGTGATCGACTTTAGCGCTGACTATCGGCTGGACGACCCGGCCAGCTATGAACAATGGTATGGGCACAAACATCCCGATCCGGATCGTCTGGGCCGAACCGTTTACGGTCTGCCGGAGCTTTTCCGGTCGCAGATTCCGTCGGCCCAATTGGTGGCCAATCCGGGCTGTTTTCCTACGTCGGCCATTCTGCCGCTTGCTCCCCTGATCAAGGCCGACCTGATCGAACCCCAAGGGATCATCGTCGATTCCAAAACGGGCGTTTCCGGCGCAGGCCGAACCCCGAAACTGACCACCCATTATCCAGAGTGCAATGAAAGCATCTCCGCCTACAGCGTGGGCCGACATCGCCACATGCCGGAAATGGATCAGATCATCCGGCGGGCCACCGGTGTGCCGGTGGAAGTCATCTTCACCCCGCACCTGGTCCCCATGGACCGGGGGATTCTTTCGACCATTTATGCCGCGCCGAAACG
>JAKPGL010000011.1 GCA_029550925.1 Planctomycetota bacterium | reverse complement strand
TGACGTGGTTTATTGCGTCTGCAAGCCGCAGGCCGACGCCGAAAAAGTTTCCGACGTGGACTTCGCCAGGGCGATGGCGGGGGACACGATAGCCCGGGCCAAGGCGGCTTTAATCGAGGAGCTCGTGGATTTTTTCCCCGACCAGAGCCAGCGGGAGACGATCCGGCTGGCAATCGCAAAATACAGCCAGTGGAACAAGAAGGCAGTAGAACTAGTGAAGGCGAAACTGCAACGGACGGAGCTTCCGAAGGAACTCGAAGCCGCACTGAACAGCATTGGCGAATCATTTACGAACTTGCCGGAATAGTCGGCGTCGATCCAGGACCGTTGACGTTACGGGAACTTTGCTGGATGGTCGACGGTCGGCAGCGGGATCAATGGAATCATACGTCCCAGATTTTGGCAATGGTCTATAACGCCTTTTGTTCTCCCAAGTCTAGGCCGCTTGGGCCTCTTGATTTTCACCCATTGCTAAAGAAAAAGAAACCGGCCCCCACGATTACCCTGAAACAGCTGAATGAGATGGGCGTTTTAACACCGTCGAAAGGGTAGCTCATGGCCAGCGCCTCTGGAATCAAAGCGGGAGAAGCCTTTGTTGAACTGTACGCTCACGACAACCGCCTTGTGAAAGGGCTAAATGCCGCATCTAGGCGGTTGAAGGCATGGGGGAAAAGTGTTGCTACTTTTGGCCGCCGAATCTTGACCGCAGGAACGGCGGCCTTGGGGGCCATGCTAGGGGCAAGCAAGGCGTATGCTTCGATGGGGGACTCCCTTGCGAAGGCTAGCCAGCGTACTGGCATTGGCGTCGAACGATTGTCGGAATTATCCTATGCCGCCGAGCTATCCGGAACCGATATGGAGGCGCTGGAAACCGGCGTGCGACGGATGCAGCGTACCATTGCGGAGGCGGCGGAAGGATCGAAAGAAGCCCAAGAAGCCCTTGCCGAGCTGGGACTGTCGGTCCAACAGCTAATCGGGCTTTCGCCGGATCAGCAATTTTTGCTAATTGCCGACCGAATCTCGAAAATCCACGATCCCACCATGCGGGCCGCCGCCGCCATTGCTCTGTTTGGCCGCAATGGTACTCAGTTGCTTCCGATGATGTCTGAGGGGGCGGCTGGCATCGAGGCAATGGCACGCCGTGCACGTGAGCTTGGGCTGGTGATGTCTACTGAAGACGCCAAGGCGGCGGTGCAATTCGCGGATTCCTTAACCGAATTATGGCGGTCGCTCAAAATGGTGGTCTTTACCATTGGGGCTTCTTTGGGGCCGACGTTGAATAATTTCATTCAACAGGCACTCCAAACTATCAAGGGGATAGCTGAGTGGATCAAGGCAAACAGGGAGGTCGTTATCCAGGTTTTTCGCATTGCTGGGGCGATGGTTATTGTCGGTGGGGCGATTTTTGTTTTCGGGCATTTGTTGTCTGGGCTAGGGGTAGCTCTCGGAATATTGAGCGGGATTATAACCACGGCCATAACTGTCTTCGGCGTGATGAAAACAGCCTTGGCGGCTCTTGTTACGCCAATCGGGCTTGTAATTGCCGCCCTGACTGCCCTAGGCGGATACTTGATCTACATCTCCGGCGTCGGAGAGGACGCCCTATCTTGGCTAGGTGAGCAATTCCGCAGCTTGCGGGATACGGCCATTGCGGCTTGGAAAGGCATAGGGGACGCCTTGGCCGCCGGAGATATTGGGCTGGCCGCCCGGATTCTGTGGCTCACGCTCAAGATGGAGTGGCAGAAGGGCGTCGCCTGGCTGACGGACAAGTGGATCGGCTTCAAGGAGGCCTTCATGGCCGTGGCCACCGAGGCGGTCTATGGCACGGCCAAGATTCTCACGTCTGCCTGGGCCGGGCTGCAAACCGCCTGGGTCGAGACCGTGGCCTTCATGTCCAAGGCCTGGACGACGTTCACCCATCACCTGGTCACCGGGTGGCGTACGGCCCAGAACTGGATCGCCAAGAAGTTCGTCCAGCTCATGGCGATGTTCGACGAGAGTGTCGATGCCGAGGCCGCCATGCGAATTCTCGACGAGGACTTCGCGCGGGAACAGCGCCAGCGGGATCAGGCCACCCAGCAGCAACTCCGCGACATCGAGGCCACACGGCAGGCCAAACGCCAGGCGATTGAACAAGAAGAGCGTGGCGCGCTGGACGTCCTAGAAGAGGAGCGACAGCGTCGGCACGTCGAGCGCAAGCGGCAGTACGACGCAGACCTCAAGGCGGCCGAGGATGCGGTTGCCGAGGCCAAGCGACAGTGGCAGGAGGCCCTCGACGCGGCGGCCCGGAAACGCGCAGAGATCAAAGAAACTGCCGGCCCAGAACGAGTAAAAGGTATCGGCGATCTGGATTTTAATTTGGAACGTCTTTCTAAGGGGTCGAGTGTAGCCGGAACGTTTAACCCATTTGCCGTTGCTGGCCTGAGCACCGGAGGACCTTTGGAACGCGTGGCCCGGGCCGGCGAAGAGACGGCCAAACATACCAAGAAGCTAGTCCAGCAGGCCCAACAGGGCAAGTTGGTGTTTGCTTAAAGGACTATGGAAATGTCTATTACTATCCTGGAGAAATTGGATAGCCGTACTACAGTAGAGGGCGAAAACCCTGAAATTGAACTTAAGTACATTATCCTAGGTACAGACAATGATATCAATGCGAAGGTTGCTCTCTGGCAAACGGCTCCCACCATCTATGATGGCTTGGTGCGCGACAGTCTGCACCTAGAACCTAACGGAAAAGATGTATGGGAAGCCACCGTGCGCTACACCAAATACAAACGCCGCCGCCCTCCGACTACTGGAGAATTTTCTTTATCTTTTGACACAGGAGGCGGCACCGAGCGCATTACCCAAAGCATTCAAACCGTAAACCGTTATGCGGCTCCTGGCCGCACCGCCCCAGATTTTCAGGGCGCCATCGGGGTAACCGGAAATGAAGTCCAAGGTGTAGATCGCATCGTACCGGTCTATCATTTTTCCGAGACGCATTACCTGGCGGACAGCTTCGTCAGCCAAACCTATCGCATGATACTGTTTAACTTAACCGGTACTGTCAATAGTGATTCCTGGCGGGGCTTTGCACCAGGAGAACTTCTGTTTCTAGGTGCCTCTGGGTCTAAACGCGGAGAAGAAGACTGGGAAATTACTTATCGGTTTGCCGCATCGCCCAATCGTACTAATCTATCTGTTGGTCCCATAACTGGCATCAGTAAAAAAGGCTGGGAATATCTCTGGGTGCTTTATGAAGATCAAAATGATTCCCAGGCCCAAAAATTGGTCAAACGACCGATTGCCGTCTATGTGGAACAGATATATATGTATTCTACTTTTGCCTCTTTGGGGATTTAAGTAAGATGGTTGGGGACCCGTTCAAAAAAGTACATTCTGGCGATCCATTGGAAATCTCCGCAGAAGCATGGAATGCTTTATCCGAATTAGCTCAGCAAGCCAAAATGGGGGCGTTTCAACGCACGGAAACCCCCAGAGTATTTGCGCGTCTTCCTTGTGTGACTGCACTGGTACGCAATAACACGGGAGCAAATCGCAATCCTTTTGAGATTGTAGCACTCCGTGGAGAACTTTCAGGCGCAAACCCCTTTGAGAATCAAAAAAATCCAATGCTCTGGGCCGAAATTCCGCAGGTGGAAGATATTTGTCGGCCCGTTGCTGTGTATCTGGAGCCTTGCGAAGCGGGACAGCTAGGAATAGCCGTGCTTGCAGGTTTAACCTTGGCAAAAATTGAATCCCCCCATTGGCGAAAACCTTTGGACATCAAGCCGGGAGATTGCACAAAACTTCAATGCGTCGAACAGCGGACCGGCGTCGGCTGGCTTGTGAGTGCTTCTCCGGTGGTCGATGATCTTTATGCCATATGGTTGCAACCCCAAAGTGTTGCAGTCGTCATGGGTTATTTAGTCCGAGAAATAGACCAATGTAGCATGAAATTAGGCCTGGCAGATGAGGATCCAGCATTTCCGGCTGCCCCCATAGCTGGTCCTTTTTTTTGGGGAATCCCAAACCAATTGCAAAGCCAACTGCCGCCTACAGGGGCGAAAATGCCCTTTTATCGTTTTGTCGCTGACGAAACTTGGTACTTTTTTTGCCCTCCGGAATGGAAAGGTATCGATCAAACAGTTCAGATTGACACTCCAAACACTACGCATTGGCTAACTTTCGAGAAGGGACATCTAGTCGATTACCAACCGGGGCTGACTGGGCAGGCCGGAGGCCGATCCGACATCCGGGGGGCCGTAAAACCCACGGAATGGTGGACGCCAAGCGCTCCCAAGAAGCCTGCCGCCTTGCCCCCAGGCCCTAGGCCAATCCTGGTGTTGCGTACCGACAGCCGCCAAACCGCAGAAGAGCTTTGCCGTCGGGGCTGGCACCTGGGCTATTGGCGGGATAGTAACACAGGCTATGATAACGGCCTGCGGGATATTGTCATGAAATGGAGCCAAGGGCAGCGTATCCAGAAGCTCCGGGAGTGGGGGCAACTGCTTTGGCGGGAAGCGGAAGAGGCCGGTTGCGTGGTGGCCCTGTGGCATCCGGAAATCCGGTTGGACGAGGTACAGGCCGCCTGGTCCCCAGTCTATGAAATCACGGCCCGCACACCGGAAGAGGCCGAGGCGCAATTGCCGGAACCGTGGCGAACGTTTCTGGCCGAGTACATTCCGCCGAAC
>JAKPGL010000233.1 GCA_029550925.1 Planctomycetota bacterium | reverse complement strand
TTGCTCGGCAATCGTGTCTTCACGACCTCTATTCCACGATGTTGGCGGCGATCGCCCGTCGGCGCGTCGGCGATCGGCCCAACCGTTCCGAACCGCGGGCACGCAAACAGCGTCCTAAACCGTATCCCCACCTTACGACACACGAAACGAATACCAAAAAACTTCACTGAAAACAACTTCGACTTAAGGAAGCGACATTCGAGTCAGAGATAAATATTATCCTTTCAGTAAACTTGGAAGTACTGTTCCAGCGAAAGCGCACTCCAGTTGTTGACTGTTTCGCTATCTGGATTCCCCCTTGCGCGGGAACAAGCCTAGACTGCTGCTTGCGCAGGAATGACAAGGTGCTGCATTCGGCAAAAATGTTACCCAAAAACAAACTTTTCCTAATTTCTGACAGTTAGTCATTTTGGCCTCCTGAAAGCGGGGCGTCTTTACCGCCGACGGCGTTTCCGGGAAAATCGAAAAAAGGAACGGGTAAGAAATGGCAGTTTCCTCTGGAAAGGACGTATAACCCCGTGGCGGAATGGCAAGTAGAGCAGATTGTTGAGCGGCGGTTTTCTTCCCTTCATCCGGCGCTGTGGCGATGGCACTGGCGGCGGTCGTGGAAGGGCATGTTGGCCAGTTGCACGGTGCTAGTGCTCTTTGCCTGGCTTTTTATCTGGGCGATGAGTCTGCTCAAAGCCACGGCCATGTCCGAGATCGTGGAAATCCTGCCCGACTTTATCAAACGCAGTCTCGGAGAAGAGCTTTATCTCTATACGACCAAGGCGGGGCAGGTGAGCATCGTGTTTCGCCATCTGGTGACGCTGCTAGTCTGTCTGGGCTGGGCGGTGGCCAAAGGATCGGATACTGTCAGCGGCGAAATCAGCCGGGGTACGATGGAACATCTGCTGGTGCTGCCTCTGCCCCGAGGGACTCTGCTCGTGGTGCCGACGGTGTTGGCCGCGCTTGGCTCGGCTCTGATGGCGTTGTCGGTTTGGGTGGGCCTGGCCTTGGGGCTTCAGACGATAGAACGTTTTTCAGATCTATCGGTCTGGCAGTTTGCGCCGGGGGCGCTGAATCTATTTTGTTTGAGCGTCGCCATGGGCGGATTGAGCACTCTGCTTTCCTCCGTAGATCACGACCGATGGCGCACCATCTGGTTGGCCGTCGGCGTGTTTATCATCGAAAGCATTATCGCTATGGTCGCCTATGTATGGCCGGCCGGTTGGTGGCTACACTGGCTCAGCTTTTTGAGCGCCTTTGAACCCCAGCGGCTGATTCTGAAACCCGACGCCGTCTGGACCCTATCGTTGGGGCCGGTGGGGGCGATCACCTGGCCCCTGGCCGTGTGGTATAACGGCGTATTGCTCCTGCTAGGATTGGTGTGGTATCTGGCGGCATGGTGGATATTTGTTCGTCGAGATATTCCAGTCGCTCAATAAGATACCCTGGCTCTGTGCCTTGACGACGGAGAACAGACGAGAGAACATCGGTCTGGTGGATGGAGGCAAAGCTGCACGGAAGGAGATACGCTGGTGAGTCGTTGGCGAGCGATCGGGCAACGTTCCACGTTTTGGCCGGCTCTGCTGGGGGCGGTGGTTTTATTGGCCGCTTTTCCGCTGCCGACGGGTTGGTTCGGTTGGTTGGGGCCGGTAGCGCCCAATGTGGATACCAGCCCGCCGCCGGAAGCGATTCTCGGTTCTGGTCCCGCGCCAGGCGGCCTGGCCCAGGAGGTTTCCGAGCCAATCATCCCGCCGGAGCAGGCTTCGAGACTTAGTTCGCCTGTACCTGGGCCGTGGTACGTGTCGCTGGCGCATTTGGCCTGGGTCGCGCCGACGCCGTGGCTTGTGCTGGTGCGCCGACGGCAACTGCCTGGGCGTCGGCCGTATCTAGCGCTTTGGACGGTGGGGTTTTTGTACTGGCTGGTGCAACTGCATTGGCTCACGCTGCCGTATTGGGCCACCAGTTTGGGTTGGGTGGCGTTGTCGTGGTATTTGGCGTTTTATTTGCCGGTGTTTGTGGGCCTGACGCGGACGGCGGTCCATCGGTTTCGGATGCCGCTGATCTTGGCCGCCCCGGTCGTCTGGACCGGTCTGGAACTGGCCCGGGGGCATCTGATCACCGGTTTTACGATGGCCAGCCTGGGACATACCCAATACCGCTGGTTGGCCCTGATCCAGGTGTGCGACCTGGTGGGCGCCTACGGTCTGGGTTTTGTGATGATGTTCGTTTCCGCCTGCTTGGCCCGGATGTTGCCGCTGAGCGAGGCCGATCCGTCCGCCCGGTCCGCCCAAACCGCCTCAGAGGCCGAAAGCGATAAGCTCTGGGCTGGCCGATGGGCGCTCTGGCCGATTCTGCCCGCTTTGGCCATGCTTGCCGGGGTGCTCTGCTACGGCTATTGGCGGCTTGGCCAGGAGGAAAAAGCTCAGCCTGAACTCATGAAACTCCAAAAGGGCGCTTCCGTCGAAACATCTTCAGGCAGCGGTCGGCAGGCTCGCATTGCCCTGATCCAAGGCTCGATCGACACCAAAATCAAAGACGATCCCCAAAAGCAAACCCTGATCATGGAGCAATATATTCGGCTTTCGCAGGAGGCGGTCCGGCGGTTTGGTCGGGTCGATCTCTTGGTCTGGCCGGAAACCATGTTCCGCACTCCTTGGGTTACTGTGGAAGAGCCGATAGCTGTGCCCGAGGATTGGCCGGGATCGCCGGAGGAGTTTCGCCGGTATGCGCAGGATTCGGTGGAGTGGGGCCGTCGGCAGGCGGCCGAGTTGGCCCACTCGCTCGGTGTACCGCTCCTATTGGGGATCGACGGCGTTCATTTTGGCCCCGAAGGGATGCAGTTTTTCAACACGGCCCTTTTCGTTGACGCCCAGGGCAACCTGCTCGACCGGTACGACAAAATGCATCCGGTGCTTTTTGGCGAATATGTGCCGTTAGCAAAACGGATTCGGTTTTTGCAGAAGCTGACGCCGCTGGGACAGGGCCTGACCGAAGGCCAACGGGCAGTGGCCGTGCCGGTCGGATCGGACCGAATCCTCGTTGCACCAACCATCTGTTATGAAAGTGTGCTGCCGCATGTGGTGCGTCGGGCTATCCTCATGCTCCGGGCTGAGGGCAACGAACCGGAGGTGATGGCCAATCTGACGAACGACGGTTGGTTTTACGGTTCGATCGAGTTGGACCTGCACCTGATTTGCGGGGTGTTTCGGGCGGTGGAGTTTCGCAAGCCGTGGGTGATTGCGGCCAACACGGGGTTTTCGGCCTGGATCGACGGGAGCGGTCGGATTCGGCGTCTGGGTCCCCGGCGGGCGACCGGCGTCGTGCTGGCCGAGGTGCAGCCCGACAGCCGCCGCAGCCTCTATCTCGACTGGGGCGATTGGTTTGCGGGGTTGTGCCTGGCGGGTGTGGTACTTGTCGCTGTGGGCGGAATTCTCCACAATGGGCTTCTCCGGCCGCGGCCATCGGCCGGCGCCGGTCCAGCCAGCGGGAAACCGAAAAAGTAAGTTCGCCGCTTTGCCCGGGAAAGACAACGGCGAGCGTTCGGCGGACGTGTTGCGATTTTTAGGAGAAGGGCCTGATGGGTTGGCTTCGGCATGCGTTTGCGGTTCGACCGGAGGAGGCGGAGCATCTTACGCCGAGGGAGGAAGAGCTGGTCGAGCGGTTTTGCCTGGCGATTGTGCGACGGCGATTGACAGCGGCGGCGATTGCGGCGTTGGAGACGGCCCGGCCGCTGTCGGGCCTGGCCGCCCAGGGACTTTATTTCTTCACTCCCCTGTTGAGCCTGCTGGCGTCGCGGGAGGAGATCGATCAACTGGCCTGCTTCCTCCAACGGTCCGACGCCGTGGAAATCCTCTGCCGACGGTTGGAGAGCTTGGAAGCCGCGGCCGCCCACTCAAAACCCTCCAAGGATTCTCCTTCGTCCGACACAGCCGAACAAGGCGTCCGGGCCGAAGGCGCTCTTTGCCAGGATGACCGACTCCCGAAGGACATCCCCCAGACAGATTCGCCATGACGCAACGATCTCCAGAGCAGATTAACGTCATTTTAGCCACCGACTGCGGCAGCACGACGACCAAGGCCATTTTGATCGAAAACCGAGGCGGCCAGTATCGCCAAACGTTTCGGGGCGAAGCGCCGACGACGGTCGAAGCGCCGCTGGCGGATGTAACTATTGGCGTGCGGAATGCGGTGCGGGAATTGGAGGAGCTGTCGGGCCGACGGCTCCTAGACGCCCAGGGCCATCTGATCCGCCCTGCCCAGGGCCAGGAAGGATGCGACATCTACGTTTCCACCTCCAGCGCCGGCGGCGGATTGCAGATGATGGTGGCAGGCGTGATCCGGGAGATGACCGCGGCCAGCGCCCAACGGGCCGCACTGGGCGCAGGCGCCATTGTCATGGATGTCATTGCCACCAACGACCGCCGCCGACCTCATGAACAGATCCAGCGGATCCGGGAGCTTCGGCCCGATATGATTCTGCTTTCCGGCGGCACGGACGGCGGCACGGTAGAGCATGTGGTGCAGTTGGCCGAGTGGATCGCCCCGGCCCGGCCGCAGCCGCGGTTCGGCGTCCAATATAAACTTCCGATCATCTATGCGGGCAATCGCCACGCCGCCCCGATGGTGGCCAAAACCCTGGGCGAACAATTCGCCCTGGCCATTGTGCCGAACCTCAGGCCGACGCTCGAACAGGAAAACCTCGGACCGGCCCGGGAGAAAATTCACGACCTATTTTTAGAGCACGTCATGGCCCACGCCCCCGGCTATGACAAGCTGCTCCAGTGGGTCGATGCGCCGGTCATGCCGACGCCGGCCGCCGTGGGCAATATCCTCCAGCGGATCGCTCAGCAAGAGGGCCTTAACGTCCTGGGCGTCGATATTGGCGGGGCCACCACGGATGTATTCAGCGTTTTCGACGGCCAATTTCACCGGACCGTTAGCGCCAATCTGGGCATGAGCTATTCCATTTCCAACGTCTGCGCCGAAGCCGGCCTGGAGCAAATCCTCCGGTGGATTCCGCTGGAAATGGACACTGGGGAGCTTCGGAACCGGATCAAAAACAAGATGATCCGGCCCACGACCATTCCGCAGACATTGGACGATTTGATATTCGAGCAGGCGGTTGCTCGAGAAGCGCTGCGACTAGCCTACGAGCAACATCGGCAGTTTGCCGTCAGTCTCCGCGGCGTGCAGCAGCAGCGCACCGTGGGCGATCTGTTTGCCCAGAAGGAAAGCGGACAAACGATCATCGACCCCATGCGTCTGGACCTTCTGGTCGGCTCCGGCGGTGTGCTTTCCCATGCGCCACGAATGCACCAGACCGCCGCCATGATGATCGACGCCTTCCAGCCCGAAGGCGTTACCCGCCTGGCCAAAGACAGCATCTTCATGATGCCCCATCTGGGCGTTTTGGCCGAGGTCCATGCCCAGGCCGCCCTGGAGGTTTTTAGGCGAGACTGCTTGATTTATCTGGGGACCTGTGCGGCCCCGCGCGGACAGGGCAAACCCGGTTCCTTGTGTTTCCGGTACCGACTCCAACGGGCCGACGGTGTAGAGTCCGGCGAAGTACTGGTGGGGCAGTGGCGATGGTTGCCGTTAGGGCCGGGCCAGGCGGCTCCTCTCCGGATCGAACCGGCCCGCGGCTGGGACGCTGGCGCTGGCAGCGGCCGACCCTTAGAATGCATCGTCCACGGCGGCACGGTCGGACTGATTCTGGACGGCCGAGGCCGACCGCTTATGCTGCCGGCCGACCCGGCCCAAGCCCGCCCCCTCATGCACCAATGGGTAGAAGAAGCCGGCCTGTATCGTGAACAGGGCTAGAACGAAACGCCCCCATCCGAAGGAGTACCCCCGAATGACCCAAGCCTACACGCCCGGATTGAAGCTGGCGCGACGCATCCGGCATCGGGTCTGCCGACGGCTGCCGATGGCGGGCGAAGTATTGGTCCAGGTGGGCCAACAGGTTTCCGCCCAGCAGGTGGTCGCCCGCACGTGGCTTCCGGGCGAGGTAACGCTGGTGAACGCGGCGCATCGGCTTGGGGTGGAGCCAGCCGAGGTGCCCGGCCTGATGCAGGTGCAAGTGGGCCAGCCAGTCCAGGCCGGGCAACTACTGGCCCAGACCAGGGGACTTTTTGGTCTGTTTCGGAGCCAACTGCTGGCCCCCACCAGCGGCGTGATCGAAAGCATCTCCGGCGTTACCGGGCAGGTAATTCTCCGAGGGCCGCCCCAGCCAATAGAACAGCTGGCCTACTTGGCCGGCCGGGTAACTGAGGTGTTGCCCGCAGAAGGCGTCTGGATCGAGGCGGAAGCGGCGCTGGTCCAAGGGATTTTCGGCGTAGGCGGCGAGGCGTATGGACCGATTCGGCTTGCCTGTCCCGGACCAGATACGCCGCTGACGCCTGATCGGCTGGACGAGTCCATGCGCGGGGCGGTGGTCGTAGGCGGTGGCCGGGTATCCACCCAGGCCCTCCAGCGAGCGTCCCAATTGGGTGTCTCGGCCATTGTTACCGGCGGCATCGACGACCAGGACCTCCGGCAGTTTCTCGGCTATGACCTGGGCGTGGCCATCACCGGCAGCGAATCCCTGGGACTGACGCTGATTTTAACAGAGGGTTTTGGCGAAATTGCCATGCAGCAGCGATGTTGGCAGCTTTTGGCTTCCCATGAGGGGCAATTGGCGTCGGTCAACGGCGCCACGCAAATTCGGGCCGGGGTGATCCGTCCGGAAGTGGTCATCCCGCTCCACGATTTAGCCCAAACAACCCAAGCCTCCTCCATAAAGACAGACCGAGTGGGCGATTCGACGCCTTCAGAGTCGCCCAGCGGCGGGACCGCACTACCGGTCGGAGCAGGCGCCGGTGGGCCGACCTTGCAGGTGGGCAGCCTGGTTCGGATCATCCGGACGCCGTACTTTGGACTGGTCGGCCGAGTTACCGATTTGCCGTCCATGCCCCAGGTCTTACCTTCGGGGGTGAAGACCCGGGTGGCCGAAGTCCAGTTGCCCGACGGCCGTCGGCTGATCGTCCCCCGGGCCAACCTGGAATGGATCGAGGAGAGCTGACATGTTTTCTAGGCAGCGCGGATGTCTCGTCCGGAAAAAATCCCCTCTCGCCGCCGCGGGAGAGGGTGGCCTGCGCAGCAGGTCGGGTGAGGGGGCCTCTAGTAGCTTTTTTCTTCTCTGGGCTGTTTGGGTTGGCCTTCTTAGCGGGATCGCGTTTCCTGCTTGCTCGGGCGCCATGGAAGCTGCCCGCCGGGGGGCAGACCCAGGAGAAACTCATCTTCTCCTTCTGCCGCCAAGCGAATTGGAAGCCCTAGACGCCCCCTGGGACGACGGTAGTCGGCTGCTTCTGTGCTGGCCTTTGCAGACGGCCGACACGCCGGATGCAAAGCCGCTCCGAGAGTTCCGCATCTTCCAGGCCGCCGAACCCTGTGGGCCGTGGCAGCCAGTGGCCGCTGTCGAACCCAAACCGAAGGACATCCGCCGGGGCCGGATGGAGTATCTGGTGGATCGGTGTGAGCCTGGCCGGGAGTATTACTTTCGCCTCACAGCCGTTTGGGCTGACGGGGGGCAATCGACGCCGGTGATGGCCGGGCCGGTGCGGCCGGTCCGCCAGATGTTCGACGGAAGCCGGGCGTGGTTGGCCGGGTTTGTGGTGCTGGTCAGTGGGCTGGTACTCTGGAGCATCCAGCGGGCCCGCTCAGGCCGACCTGTCCATGTGCGGCGGATCGCCGGGTTGGAAGCGGTCGATGAGGCCATCGGCCGAGCCACCGAAATGGGCCGACCCTGTGTGTTCATCGCTGGTATTCAAGACATGAACGACATCCAGACGATCGCCGGGCTGACGATTTTGGGTCGGGTGGCGGAGACGTCGGCCCGGTATGCGGCGCGGGTCGAGGTGCCCACCTGCCGGTCGCTGGTGATGACGGCGGCCCGGGATACGGTGCAGGCGGCTTACTTGGCTGCCGGTCGGCCGGAAGCCTACCGACCTGAAGACATCTACTACGTAACGGATGAACAGTTCGGCTATGTGGCCTACGTAACCGGGCAGATGGTTCGGCAGAGGCCGGCCGCCTGCTTCTATATGGGGGCCTTTTTCGCCGAATCGCTCATCCTGGCCGAGACCGGAAACTCGATCGGCGCTATCCAGGTGGCCGGTACGGCCATGCCCTCGCAACTGCCGTTCTTCGTGGCCGCATGCGACTACACCCTGATTGGCGAAGAGTTTTTTGCGGCCTCGGCCTATTTGTCCGGCCAGCCGGATCAACTGGGCGCCCTGTGGGGCCAGGACATGGGCAAACTGCTGGCCGGCTGCCTGATCCTGGTCGGTTCCGTGCTGGCCACCTTGGCCGCTGCGACCGGCTGGGAGTGGCTAGCCGACTGGACCCACTTCCTCCAAAACACCCTGCTTCAATAGGAGAGCAGGCCGGAAGGACTAGCCCTGAATACTTGCTGATTCCGAGAGCTTCCATCGTTTTCCCAAGGATGCTGGGCATGAAACGGACGATTCCGCTGGTGATTACGTTTGTCTGCGGGGTAGTGCTGTTGGCGGCCCATTTTTCGCCTTACACGCACCGGTGGGGCGAGGCGGCCATGATCTGGTTCGACATCCTGGCCTCGATCGCCTTTCTGCTGGGCGGCGGCAATTTGCTGAAAGTGCATCTAAAAAAGGTATTCGCCCAACAGGCCGGCTGGGCCTACTCGCTCATTACCGTAGTGGCCTTTGTGGTTACGCTTTGGGTGGGGCTGGTCAAATGGGGCGCGCCGCCGGCCGCACATCTGGAGCACTACGGCGAAAGTTTTGCCCACGTACCGCTGGAAGAGTTCCCGTTTACCTATTCTGTGCCGGGCCAATTGCCGAAAACCGCCGAACGGCCGCTTCTACCAGCCTCGGTCCGGGCACAATTGAGCCAGGCCGACGGCCAGGTGGTGTTCCGAGGGTGGCTGTTGCCCAACCAAAAAAGCGATCTTTTGGCCTATCATCCGACATTGGCTTGGCGGTGTTTGGTGGAGCAATTGGCCAAGGCTGCTCAGCCGTCCGCTGGCTTCCGCGGTAAACTAGCTTATTATCCGGAACCGCAGGCATTGGCCTTCCGAGGTTCGATGACGCCCCAAGAGCGGGCGGAACTAGAAGCCCTCAGTCCCTCGGACGCATGGCGGTCGGCGGTTGCCGCCCTTTACGAAGCGGGCCAACGGCAAACCGAAGTGGTGGCGCCAACGGCGCCGGAGCGGTTCACCCCGGAGCAGGCCCGAAAGATCAGCCCGGCTTTGGACTACGACCCGGCCAGCCGCCGTCTGCAAATCCGAGGCCCGATGAGCCTGTCCGAACGGCAGGCCTTGGAGCAACAGTTTCCGCTGGCCCGACCCAAGTTGACCGCCGATCCCGCACTGACCTCCGCCCACCAACCAGAAAGTTCTACCGTCCCACTAAGGCCCTCCGCCCATCAACCAGGGACTTCCATCGTCCAAGGAGAAAGTTCCACCGTCCAACTAGGAACTGCCAACGACCAACAGAGAGGGTTTGCCGATCCTTATCGCCACCATCTGTGGAAAGCCTTGGAAGACCAAGGGCCGCTAACCGCCAAACAAGCAGAAGTTTTCCAGGCCCATTGGGAGCGGCGCTGGACGGTGGAGCAATTGCTGGAAGCGATCCGGATGGCCGGTGTGGGCGAACCGACGGAAAAAACCGCCTGCCAAATGCTGGCCGAAAAGGAGCAAGGGGTTGCCGACATCCAGCCGATCGGCCCTCTGGAGCCGGATCAGACGCTCAGGCCGGAGCAGGCGGCGGCCATCCGGACCTGGGCCGCTGGACCCAACCTTTATCTGGAAGACCTGCTGGAGCAGTTGGCCAAGACATCCGGCGGCCAATCCCCCGGCTTCATCCAAACAGCCCTGCAAAACTTCTTCCACCAAGTTCCCACGGAAGCCGAGGCGAAGAAAACCCTCTGTGTGGAGTTGCTTCGGGCCGGGCCGCTCACCGAAGCCCAGCGGGAGTTTTTGCTGGCCGACTACCGAGCCGAGTGGGCTTGGCGGACGGCCGTCGGCGAGCTATTTCGGCAGGCGCACCAGGTGAAGTTTCCCTGGTCGGGCCAGTACAATGCGGCGGGGAGCCCGTTTTGGTGGATATATGAATACATGTTCAAGCCGCTGACGGCCACGATGTTTGCGCTGTTGGCCTTCTACGTGGCGTCGGCGGCCTTCCGGGCCTTCCGGGCCAAAAATGTCGAAGCCGCCCTGCTCCTGGGTACTGCTTTCGTGGTCCTGCTGGGCCGAACCGCCGCCGGTACGGTACTCACCGGTTGGCTGCCGGATTGGCTCGGCTGGCTCCGGGTGGAAGAACTGACCGTATTGATCATGACCATTTTCAACACGGCCGGCACTCGGGCCATTATGATCGGCATTGCCTTGGGCATCGTGGCTACTTCGCTGAAGATCATCCTCGGCATGGACCGTTCCTACCTGGGTTCGGCAGAGAAATAGGAGACCTCCGATGTTGGAGAAACTGCAACACCTGGATCGCCGGTGGGTGTTTTTGATGATGCTTTTGGCCGTGGCCGTCCCCATGCTGGCCGACTGGCAAGTGCCGGAAAAATCCACCCTGCTGGTTCGGCAAACCTTCGAGGCCATCGACCGGCTGCCCGAAGGTTCTAAGATTCTCCTTTCCTGGGATTGGGACCCGTCGGCCGAGGGCGAATTGGGACCGATGGCCAACGCCTTTGTCCGCCACTGCTGCCAGAAGAAACATAAAATGGTGTTCATCGCCCTTTGGCCGGTCGGCCAACAACTGATCGACGACACCATCGAAAAACTCATCCAGGCCGATTACCCGCATCTGGTCTATGGCCGGGATTATGTGAACCTGGGCTTTAAACCAGGAAATGAAGGCGTCATCAAGGTGTTGCTGACCGATCTACGGCAACTTTATACGACCGACGCCCGGGGCACCAACATCGAAAAAATCCCGGTGATGCGCGGCCTGAACACGGTACGGGACTTCGACCTGGTGGTTTCCGTTAGCGCCGGCTATCCGGGCATCAAAGAGTGGGTGCAGTATGCGTCGGCGGCGTATCCGAACCAGGTGCGGTTGATCACCGGCACGACGGGCGTTTCGGCTCCGCTGCTGTACCCGTACATCCCGGACCAATTGCAGGGCATGCTCGGAGCGATCAAGGGAGCGGCCGAATATGAACAACTTCTTTTGGAAAAATATCCGCCCACTCATGGAGAGGAGGTGGGTAAATACCAGGAGGCCCTTCGACGCATGGGGCCGCAACTGGCCGCCCATCTGCTCATGATCGGCCTGATCGTCCTGGGGAATATCCTCTATTTTGCCAGCCGACGTAAACAATCGTAAAGGAGACGTTTCGATGGCATCCGGCCAGCTTTTGGTTTCGGAAAAGACTGCTGGGAAAAGCCGATGGGTTGGCCCGGCGCTACTATTGGCGGCTGGAGTGTACGTGGCATGGCGAGCGGCGGTGTTCGGCTGCGGGACCGTTTATGTGGCGCCGGCCGACGAAGGACCCACGTCTGTTAGTGCCTGGGAAGCCGTGGCTGGCGTTGCCCAGCCCAGCCTAGGGCGAACCATCGGGGTCTGGGTCGCTGCGCTGCTCACGCTGGCTATTTTTTCCTTCCTCTATAAAGATAATCCTTTGTACAAGCTGGCCGAGGCGGTCTTCGTCGGCGTGTCGGCCGGGTATTGGATGGTGGTGGCCTTTTGGACTACGCTCGTGCCGAATCTTTTGGGAAAACTTTTCCCGGCCTGGGTTAGCGCCGGTCTTATGCCGGGGCTATCGCCGGAACGGGAAGACGCATGGTACTGGTATTTTGTGCCGCTAGTGTTGGGGCTAATGCTTTTGTGGCGGCTTGCGCCGCGCGGGGCGTGGATTGCCGCCTGGCCGTTGGCGTTCATCATGGGGGCCACGGCCGGAGTCCGGCTGGTCGGTTTCTTGCAGGCCGACTTCCTGAACCAGATCGGCGCTACGATCCGCCCGGCCGTGGTGCTGCTCCACCAGGCCGACGGTCAAGGGGTGGATTGGACTGCCTCCTTGGGCGCTACCGTGCAGGCCCTGCTGCTGCTAGTCGGCGTTTTGTGCTGTTTAACGTATTTCTTCTTTTCCGTAGAACACCGGGGGCTGGTGGGCCGGGCATCCCGGCTGGGTGTTTGGGTGCTGATGATTACCTTCGGGGCGGCCTTCGGCTATACGGTGATGGGCCGAATCGCTCTGCTGGCAGGCCGCCTGGAGTTCTTGCTGAACGATTGGCTTTGGCTGATCGACCCGGCCGGTCTGCGCCCGCCCGACTGGACCGGCTGGTGGTAGGGAGGTAAAATTTTTTGCTAGGGTTGCTGATTTTTCCGGTAAATTTCCTCCGTCCTGCGTAACATTTCAGCCCAACGGAAGAGGTCCCTGGTTGTCCTCCCCGCGGAAGTTCCCGATTCACGAAAAAAAGGAAAAGAGGATGAGTAAAATTCTGGATTCCCGCTTGCGCGGGAATGACAATTTAGGGGCCTTTTCCCCATTACGGGTTTTCTTCCCAATAGGGCGCCTTCAGCCGGCTGAAGTATTACAGGAGATCGGCGCCATAGGGAAAAAACTTTGTAGAATGGGTCGATCGGCTTGGTATTGTTTTTTTGTTTATGTTTGGTTGTTCGGCGGGGGCGGGCTGCCTGTTTCGGCAGAGGATATCGAGCCGTTGTCCACGGCAGACTGATACCGGGGCATCTGGTACTATAATCAGCCGTCCGGGGACCAGTATAAATATAAATATAGCGGCGGGTTT
>JAKPGL010000231.1 GCA_029550925.1 Planctomycetota bacterium | reverse complement strand
CGCACGAGCGACCTGTACAAGCGGTATGTGCAGAAGTTTGCGGAGCAGGAGGACCAGAACGACAAGATCCGTGCGGAGATCAAGGCGGTTGCGGAGCAGATCAACGCCGCCAAAAAGAAACTGGACGAGTACCTGATGAGCTTGGAACTCAAGTAATTTTTGGCCGCACGTCGGCTGACAAAAGGACTCGCCTCTTTCCTTCCGGGGAGGGGCGAGTCCTTTGCATTGTTACTTATCCGGTGCGTTGGCGGGGCTAAGTGTGTGCGCCTAAGAGCCAGGCGAGTAAGCCCTTTTGCAGGTGCATTCGGTTGGCCGCCTGCTGTACGACGACGCTTTGGGGGCCGTCGATCACCTCATCGGTAACTTCTTCGCCGCGGTGGGCGGGCAGACAGTGCATAAAGACAGCGCCTTTTTGACAGCGGGCCATCAGGGCGGCGTTGACCTGATAGCGGGCAAAGGCTCGGCGACGTTGTTCCGCTTCGGCCTCCTGGCCCATGCTGGTCCAGACATCGGTATAGACGGCCGACGCCTCCCGGACCGCCTCGACCGGGTCGTCGGTAACCACCAGGTCCAACTGGGGCGTATCCCGACGCAATTCTTCCAAGAAAGCTTCCTCGAAGCGGTATTGGGGCGGGGTGGCCATGACCAGCCGAAGCCCCAGTTTACCGCATCCTTGGGCGAGGCTTCGGGCCACGTTGTTGCCGTCGCCAATCCAGGCCAAGGTCCGACCGGCCAATCGACCAAAAAGTTCCCGCAATGTGAAAAGGTCCGCCAGCGCCTGGCAGGGATGGGCAAGGTCCGAAAGGCCATTGATTACCGGACAGGCGGCATACTGGGCCAAATCGACCACCGTTTGGTGCTGGTATGTCCGGGCCACGATGACATCGACGTATTGGCTCAACACGCGGGCGAAATCCGCGACGGATTCCCGTCGTCCGAAACCGGCTTCTTCTCCTAAAAACAGGGCGACGCCGCCCAGGTGGATCATGCCCGCCTCGAAACTGACCCGCGTTCGGAGCGAAGGTTTTTCAAACAGCAAGGCCATCACCCGACCCGGCAAGAGCGGCTCCCGGATCCCCTTGGCCCACTTGGCCTTCAGGTCCTCGGCAATGGAAAAGATGCGTTCGATTTCCGCCGAACTCAAATCGGCAAGGGTGAGGATATGGCGAGGTTTTTTCACGATACACTGCTCCTTGGAGTCGCAAACCCTGGATTAGGACGATCGAAAATTATTCATGTTTTTTTCGGCCAATTCCTCCAGGACCTCGGCCAGCACATCGCATCCGGCGTGGGCTTCGGCGTCGGTCAATGTCATGGCCGGCAGCAAGCGAATCACCACGCCTTGGGTGCAATTGATCAGGACGCGGCGCTGGAGACAGGCTTCGACGGCCGGGGCGCC
The DNA here is from genome assembly GCA_029550925.1 of Planctomycetota bacterium. GTDB lineage: Bacteria > Planctomycetota > Planctomycetia > Pirellulales > Thermoguttaceae > JANXAQ01. The sequence continues at coordinate 28,880 of JAKPGL010000231.1, read as the reverse complement.
TTCGACGGCCAATTCCACGCCGATCATCAGACCGACCACGCGCACCTCCCGAATGATCCCACATCGCTGTTGGAGTTCCAGCAGTCGGCTGCGGAACAGTTCCCCCAAGACTTGTGCTCGGGCCAGGAGGTTTTGTTGTTCGATCATTTCGATGGCGGCCAACCCGGCGCGGGCGGCAATCGGGTTGCCGCCAAACGTCGCGGCGTGCATTCCGGGCCGAAGGCTGGGGGCGATCTCCGACCGCGCCAACATCGCTCCCCCCGCCAGACCGCCGCATAACGCCTTGGACAACGTCATGATGTCCGGCGTAACGCCTTCCCGTTGATAAGCGAACCAATGTCCGGTCCGGCCCATGCCGGTCTGGACCTCGTCGAAGATCAGCAACAGCCCATGCTCGTCGCACAATTGGCGCAGGCCCTGCAAAAAACCGGGCGGCGGGATGCGGACGCCGCCCTCGCCTTGGATCGGTTCGATCATGATGGCCGCCGTCTCTTCGTCGATCAGCCGACGCACCGCCTCCAAATCGCCGAACGGCGCATAAACAAACCCAGCCACCAACGGACCCAGACCTTCGTGATATTTCGGCTGGGCGGTGGCGGTGGTGGAGCCGAGGGTCCGCCCGTGAAAGCCGCCCTCAAAGGTAATGATCTTGTATTTGGGCCGTTTGCTGTGGAGCCGAACTAATTTAATCGCCGCTTCGTTGGCCTCGGTGCCGGAATTGCAGAAAAATGCCTGGCCGCCGAAACTCCGTTCCGACAGGGCCTTGGCCCACAAGCCTTGGAGTTCGGTGTACCAGGTGTTCGGCACATGGATCAGCGTAGCTACCTGCTCCTGCACCGCCCGGACCACCGGCGGCGGACAATGCCCCAACAACCCACATCCCCAACCGGGAAATAAATCCAAATACCGGTTCCCCTCCCGGTCCCACACATAAGAACCCTCCCCCTGGACCAGCACCACCGGAAACCGCCGATAGTTGCCGATCACATATCGCTTGAACACCTCGAACGTCTCTTGGGAAGTCAACGTGGGTACGTTCACTGTTTCGGTTCCTTTCGTCAATGTCTAGGCGGGACGATTTTTTCCGCCGGAATTGGCCGCCCTATTGGGCCGACCCAATCCAATCATCTCGTCCCAATCACATGTTTTGCTTTGGAAAAAATATCTCCCTGTGCAGACCCAAAGGATGGAGGGAGGAACAACCAAGCTCTAACTGCTTTGGACAATCTGTGTGCCGACCCCTTGGGTGGTGTAGATTTCCAGCAGGAGCGAATGACGGATGCGGCCGTCGATGATATGCACCTTGCGCACGCCGTGCTGGAGGATTTCCAAACAGGCTTCCACCTTCGGGACCATGCCCGCCTCAATAACGCCAGTGCGGATCAACTGCCGGGCTTCCTCCGGTGTAAGCGTCGGGATGAGAGAATGGGGATCGTTTTTGTCCCGGCGCACGCCGTTGACATCGCTGACGAAGACCAGTTTTTCCGCCTCCAAGGCGCGAGCCACCGCCATAGCCGCCGTATCGGCGTTGACGTTCAGCTTTTGCCCCTCCGCATCTAGGCACATCGAAGGAATCACCGGCACGACACCCTGCTGGAAAAGTTGTTCCAAGGTAGGCCGATCCACCCGATCCACCGTTCCGACAAAGCCCAAGTCGATCGTCGCCCCGTCTTCCCCGGGCAGGGTAATCCGATGGCCAAAAAGCACGTTGGTGGTTCGGAAATTCAGCGCCTGCGCCTGGCCGCCCAACTCCTGAATGCGGGAGGCCAAGTGCTCGCTGGTCTGGTAGGCCAAGACGTTTTCGACGATTTCCAGGGTCGCATGGTCCGTATAGCGACGGCCTTGGACGAAACGGGGAGTCAGACCGGCCTCTTGCATGGCCCGGCTGATGGCCGCCCCGGCCCCGTGTACCACCACCGGCCGCATCCCCACCGTCTCCATAAATACAATATCCAACAGCAGATGGTCCAATGCCTGGGTATCGTCCAACAGGCTGCCGCCCAATTTAATGACCGTGGCCCGGCCGCGAAACTGCCGAATCCAGTGCAAGGCTTCCAACAGCACGTCGGCTTTCCGAATGGCTTCTTCCACCTTTTCGATCTCCCTTGCCTCTACACAGGACCACGCCCTCGACCTCCGGCCAGGCGAATCTCTTTCTTCCCGTTTCCCAACGGCGGGTCGCCTTCTCGCCAAACAATGGCGTCTTTGCCTACTTTTGGGCAGGAACCCGGCCAAAAGCTCCAGGAAATTCGATCTCTTGACGCATCTTCAGACCGCCCAGAGAAAGGATTGCTCCGGAAGTCAACCGCCCTTTTTACCTATTTTCAGACCATGAAAGAAAAAATGTTATTGTATTCCTGTCTAAGAGATTGTCAACAAGCAGCCAGCTTCTCCATTTTGTGCATTTTTCCCAAAACTTCGTTTTCGTATTTTGGATGTTCCAGGGCCGTCCAGTTCAGAAACACCATGCGGAGGGGTATTGGAGGCCCTTTCCCCCCCGCTGGAATTGGGAAAACACCTTTTCAGAGAGTCGGTAACCGTTCCCAGGGAGACCGGAATGGTAACTCTCTATCCTGAGTTAATAGCGGTCTGGACAAACGGTGCTACTTAGATCGCAAAATGGACCGAAAAACGGCCATCTCCCCGGTTACGAGAGTTGCCTGGAAATTCTCCTCAGATGTCATTTCTACGCAAGCAAGAATCCGGTGCTCCGAAATTTTCCGAAAATTTTTCCCACATGCTTGACAGCGCTGGGGGGTGATTATACTACCAAAGATAGCAACGGGTATCTTTTACTCCGCTTGTGCTTTGAAGCCGCTCTAGCCTGTCTTCGAAGCCTACGAAGTAACAAGGGGAATTATTCAGAGGTTCCTGTTGAACCTCTTTCAGATTCCTGAGATGAAGGAGGCTGCAGATGATGAAAAAATGTTTTTTTCTGCTGGCGGCGTTCATGATAAGCGTGGGATGGACAGTCGGCGGGCCGAGGCCGGCCCTGTCTGCAGACACCCCACCTCCCCCAACAGAAGCCACGACCACAATCGCCATAATGCAGTATCAGCCGATCGACCTGCGCCAGGTCCATGTGGATGGTCTGATTGGCCGACGGATCCAACTGACCGTGGAAAACAATCTGCTTCGGCTAGAGTTGGATCGGGATTTTTTGCGTCCCTTTAAGGAAAAAAACGCTAGCGGCGGCTATATCGGGCTGGGCAAAACCATAGATGCGGTTGCCCGACTGGCCGCCTACAGCCAAGACAAACGCCTTCTGGAGCTTAGAAACCGGCTGCTGACCGAGACCCTGGCCTGCCAAGAGCCGGACGGCTATCTGGGCATGATGAAGCCCGAAAGCCGAATGTGGACCCTCTGGGATGTCCACGAGATGTCCTATCTGGCCTATGGTCTGGTGAGCGATTATCGACTGTTTCAAGAAAAACGGTCGTTAGAAGCAGCGCAAAAAATCGCCGATTATATCGTCCATCGGTGGTCGGACGAGCCAGAGCGCATCCCCGGCGGCGGCGAGATTGCTCTCCACATGGCGGTTACCGGCATCGAACCGGCCATGCTGGCTCTGTACGAAGCAACCGGGGAGAAAAAATATCTGGATTTTTGTACCCAATTCCGCAAACTACCTCAGTGGGAAGGCCGAATCGTACTGGGCCGATGGGGCAAGATCGAAGGCCACGCCTACGCCCACATGGCCCGGTGCTTAGCCCAAATCCGCCTGGACCGTATAGAAGCGAATCCTCGACTCTGGAAGTGTACCCGGGATGTAGTGGATTTTCTGACGGTCCGAAACGGTTTAGTAATTACTGGAACCTGCGGCGACCACGAATGCTGGCATGACACCCAGGAGGGTACAATTAACCTGGGCGAAACCTGCGCAACGGCCTATCTCATCCGATTTCTCCACGAACTACTCCAACGACAAGGCAAGCCGTTGTACGGGGACATCATGGAGAGGGCCATCTACAACGCCCTTTTTGCCGCCCAATCGCCCGATGGACGCCGCATTCGCTATTACACTCCCTTTGACGGCCCTCGAAAATACTTCGACCAGGATACCTACTGTTGTCCGTGCAATTACCGGCGGATTGTGGCCGAACTGCCGGAAATGATCTATTACCGATCGGCCCAGGGCGTGATGGTAAATCTTTATACGCCTTCGAGGGCCAAGCTGGAACTGGCCGATGGGCTGACGGTCTCGCTCCAGCAGGAGACCCAGTATCCGCACGGCGACCAGGTAGAGCTCCATGTGGAACCGTCGAAACCTGCCTCGTTTGAACTGGCCTTGCGGATTCCGCAGTGGTGTCGGAAGGCAAGGGTACGTATTCCCGGCGAGTCGGTCCCACAGCCTGCTGAGCCGGGGGCCTTTTTCCGCGTCCGTCGCCAGTGGCAACCCGGCGATCAGGTGGTCTTGGAATTGCCGATGGAGTGGCGATGGGTCAAGGGTCGCATTTGCCAGGCTGGCCGGGCTGCCCTCATGCGGGGGCCGTTGGTCTTCTGCCTGAATCCTAAGCGGAACAAACTGCCGGCCGATATGGACCTTCGGCTTCTGGTGGTAGATACCGCCTCTGTGGAAGGCCCCATGCCGGACGATTCGGTCCATCCGGGCGGATGGGCTTGCCGGGTGCGGGCCTGGGGACCGGGCCAGTGGTACCCGTTTGCCAAACCTGAGAGGGAACTTACGCTGACCGAATTCCCCGATCCCGACGGCGAGGCCATCTATTTCAAACTGCCCAACCCCAACGCCCCGGAACTGGTGGACGATGAATTGTGTCGGAAACCATAACGGGGTTAGGCATCGGGTATCTACATATTTCGGAGCGCGGCGGGAAGGCCGTCCAAAGGACGGCGACAGATCGCTTTTTTCAGAAACTTCCTCTATCAGGGAAGTTCCGTGGAGAAGGTTCTGGTTGACGTAATTATTCAGCCGAGTGCAGAAGTGCCGGAATTTTCGTAGCAAACCCCAAGATTTTTCCGGCAGAAATGTTACTGCCGCTCTGGCGGCAGTCCAGGGGCCTATGAGTCGGCTACTTTGTTATTCCTCCCAAGAGGCTCTAACAAAACGAAGCCCCCAAAGATTCGATCTGTTCTCCCCACCCTGGAGGAAGTGAGTAGCAAAGGTCGGTTTGTTAGAGCTTCTAAGTAGAGGCTGCAAGAAGCCTGGATTCCCACTTGCGTGGGAATGATAAGAAAAGGCGCTTCCCTCGGCTGAAATATTACTTGTTGACAAAGCGGCGTCGCCGGGCCTTGTTGGCCCTATGCTGCCGCACTCTCCAAGGGCCTACCCTGGGGCGGCGGCGAGTTGTGTAGATGCCAATGCCCTGGAAGAACAGAGGGCGTCTGACGGTTCCTCTTGAAAAGAGAGACCTTTGGAGAAATCTATCTAGTTTGCCAGCGGAGGATCGGCTGGCGGGCCGCTTGAACTTCGTCGGGTCGGCTGATCGGGGTCGTGTGCGGGGCCTCGTGTAGCAGCTCGGCCGGCTCTTGCAGAATCCTCTCGATCGCCTCGACAAAGGCGTCTAGGGTTGCTTTGGATTCGGTCTCGGTCGGCTCGATCATCAGGGCCTCTTTGACAATAAGCGGAAAATATACCGTCGGTGCATAGAAGCCGTGGTCTAGCAGCCGTTTGGCGATCTCCATAGCCGAGATATTCCGCTCCGCTTTCAGCCGGGCCGCCGACGCTACAAACTCATGCATACACCGATCGCCATACGGCACAGGCAGAATCCCTCTGAGCCGGGCCAACAGATAATTGGCGTTCAGCACTGCTTGCTCGGTTACCTGTCGGAGGCCGTCGGGCCCATGAGTCAATAGGTAGCAGACCATCCGAAGCAAAACGCCGACGTTGCCGAGGAAACTGCGTACTCGGCCAATCGACTTCGGCCGATCATCATCCAGCCGATATCCGGTTTCCGTGCGGACCACTATGGGCGAAGGCAGATAGGGCGCTAGCCGTTCCGAAACGGCGATGGGTCCTGCGCCGGGGCCGCCGGCGCCGTGCGGGGTGCTGAAAGTCTTATGGGGATTGAAGTGCATCATATCGGCGCCGAAATCGCCGGGTCGGGTAACGCCCATCATGGCGTTCATATTGGCGCCGTCCAGATAGATCAGGCCGCCCACCTGGTGGACCATTTGGCAGATGCGGGCGATATTCGGTTCAAAAAGGCCCAGGGTATTCGGATTGGTGATCATAAAGACGGCGGTTTGCTCGTCCAGGTGTTTGCCGAGCGCCTCCAGATCGACGAGGCCCTGGCTGGTGCTGGGTATCGGAACGATGCGGAAGCCGGCCATGGCGGCGCTGGCCGGGTTGGTGCCGTGGGCCACATCGGGAATCAATACGGTCGTTCGTTTTTGGCCGATGTCTCGAAAGTAGGCTGCCGCTACCAAAAGGGCCGTCAGTTCCCCATGCGCCCCGGCCGACGGCTGAAGCGACACAGCCGGCAGGCCGGCAATCTCGGCCAACATCTCCTGGGCCTGAAAGAGCAGAGCCAATATCCCCTGGAGCGTCTCCACAGGCTGATAAGGGTGCAGATCGCTAAATCCGGGCAAACTGGCCAGCCGATCGTTCCGCTTCGGATTGTATTTCATCGTGCAGGAGCCGAGCGGATAAAAATGCGTATCCACCGACATGTTCCATTGGGAGAGGTTCACGTAATGGCGGACCACGTCGGGTTCGCTCAACTCCGGCAAGGGTGGGGCCCGATCCGCCAACAGATTCTTCGGCAGCAGCTCTTCCAATGGCCGCTCCGGCACGTCGCAGGCCGGAAGTTGCACACCCCGGCAACCTGGCCGCGATTGTTCAAACAAAAGCTGGACGGCTTGCTGATTTCGCATGGCGTGTCTTACCCAATAAAGATCGAAGGCTTTTGGAAATAGCGGAGATGGTTCCCATTCTGGAAGAGGATCATTCTATGGAGAAGCCAAAACATCGGCCCAGTGGTCGATCTCGGCTTGGGTGCGTTTTTCGGTAACGGCCACAAGCAGGCTATCGGCAAGGTCCGGATACCATCGACCCAGAGGTACACCGACGAAGAGGCCCTGCTGGGCGGCGGTGGAGACCAACCGGTCCACATCCACGCCGGGACGCCGGATGACAAACTCCTTAAACACAGGCCGTGCGAAGGGCGTCTGCCATCGGCCCGTCCGAGTGATCAGGTCCAGGGCATATCGGGTCTTTTGGAGGCATAGGTTGGCCGCCTCGCGCAGTCCCGCTGGTCCCATCAAGGCCAAGTAAATACTGGCCCGAAGGGCCATCAGCCCCTGGTTGGTGCAGATGTTGCTGGTGGCCTTTTCCCGGCGGATGTGTTGTTCGCGGGTTTGCAGCGTAAGCACCCAACAACGTCGGCCTTGGCGATCGGTGGTTTGGCCAACCAACCGGCCGGGCATCCGACGGACTAGGCTTTCCCGACAAGCCAGAAGGCCCAAATACGGGCCGCCAAAACTCATCGGAATCCCCAGGCATTGGCCCTCGGCCACGGCGATGTCGGCTCCGTAATCGCCCGGCCGTTGGAGCAGGCCCAGGCTGATCGGGTCGAAGACTACCACGGCCAAAGCGCCCGCCGTATGAGCGACTTTCACCAGTTTGTCCGCCTCTTCCAGACAACCGAAAAAGTTCGGATGCTGAAACACCACACAGGCCGTCTGTTCGTTCAGGACGCCGGTCAGGTCTTCCGCGCGGATAGTTCCTGCCGGCGTTGGCAGGGAGAGGATTTCGGTCGGTAGATTGGCCAGATAGGTGGCCAAGGTCTGACGGCATTCCGGATGCACATTGGCGGCGGTTACCACCCGGCCTTGCCGACCCGTGGCGGCCATCGCCATCAGCACCGCCTCGGCCACGGCGCTGGCCCCGTCATACAGACTGGCATTCGACACCTCCATGCCGGTCAATTGGGTGATCAGGGTTTGGTATTCGAAGAAGGCTTGCAAACTGCCCTGGCTGGCCTCCGGCTGATACGGAGTATAGGCCGTGTAAAACTCGCTTCGGGAAGCCAGAAAATCCACCGCGGCGGGGATGAAATGGTCGTAGCTGCCGGCGCCGAGAAAACACGCCGTCTGACCCGCCGGTCGATTCCGGGCCGACTGCTGGCTCATATACTGGGTCAATTCCAGTTCGCTCATGGCCGACGGAAGCTTTAATGGCCGGCGGAGCCGAATCGCTTCCGGAACCGTAGCGAACAACTCTTCAACCGACCGGACCCCAATGACCCGAAGCATTTCCTGTTGGTCGGCCGGTGTATTGGGAAAATAGGTCATCGAAAGGGTTCCTCAGAATGGCTCACCTCTGCTGCTTGGCGGCTTCAATGGCTTTCGGACTCGCAGTGTTTTTGATAGGCGGCGGCGTCCAGCAGGTTGTTTAGCCCCGCCGGGTCAGTAATCCGCACCTTGAAAAACCATCCTTTCTGATAGGGGTCGTCGGCCAGGTGTTCGAGTTGGTTTTCCAGTTCGGAGTTGACGGCCGCCACCTCGCCTTCGACAGGACAGTAAATGGGACTGACGGCCTTGACCGATTCGATTTCGGCGGCCTCTTGGCCTGCCTGGAGCTTTCGGCCAACCGGCGGCAATTCCACGTGAACCAGGTCTTTCAAGGCGTCGATGGCGAAGGCGGTAATGCCGACAACAGCCGTCGTCCCGCCTGCCGCGTCTTTTTCTACCCGAACCCATTCATGCGTTTTAGTGTAACGAAGATTGTCAGGATACTGAAAAGCACTCATCAGGAAGGTCCTTTCTTTCTGAATCCGACGCCAAGGCGTAACACCCGATTTGTTCCTAGGAAGCGTTTTTCTTTTTCCGATTCCGATTATAGAACGGCAGCGCCGTCACACGAACCAGTTCTCGTTGGCCTCGGATATCGACCAGCAGTTCCGTGCCTGGCTCGGCAAACTCCGGCGGGACGTATCCCATGGCGATCGACTTTTGTAGGGTAGGCGAAAAGACGCCGCTGGTAACAAAACCGACCTGCCGGTCGCCCTGGAAAATTGCGGCCCCTTGCCGGGCGATCCGTCGGCCTGCCATCTCCAAACCGACCAGTTTTTTCCGCAGCGGCTGCTGCTGGAGCTGTTTCAGAGCATCCCGGCCCGGAAAGTCATAGCCGGTCAGGTAACACGTATATTCCAGCCCGGCTTCAAAGGGGTTAATCTCCTCGGTCAATTCGTGGCCATAAAGGGGCATACCCGCTTCCAGCCGAAGCGTGTCTCGGGCGCCTAGCCCGATCGGTACGGCGCCGAACGGTTTTCCTAATTCAAGGATTGCCTCCCAGACGCCCCGGGCAACGCCCGCCCCGACCGCCAGTTCAAAACCGTCTTCGCCGGTGTAGCCGGTTCGGCTGATGATGCCGCCCTGCCGTTGGGCTGCCGGGTGCAAAATCCGCACCAAATGCCCCTTGTAATATCGCATCGAATCCAGATCGACATCCACCAACGGCTGAAGCACATCTATCGCCCGAGGCCCCTGAATGGCAAACATCGCCCAAAGCCGAGTGAGATCGCTAAAGAGCACCTCTTGGCCGGGTGCGTTGGCCCGCTCGGGCGGTAAATGCTGATGCACCCACCGGACGATCTTCTCTCGATTGCCCGCATTGACCACCACCACGTAGAACGGCTGGCCGTACTCGTCGTGATAATATCCGACCAGCACATCATCCATAATGCCGCCTTCGTAGTTGGTAATCAGCGAGTAGCGGATTTGGCCCAGTTTCAGGTCGCCCACCCGGCGGGTCAAGAGTTCGGCCAGGAAGACGGCCGCCCCAGGCCCTTCAAATCGCAATCGCCCCATGTGCGATATATCGCCAATGCCGCAGGCGGTGCGGGTGGCATGATGTTCCTGGAAGATCGAAGTATAAAACACCGGCATCGCCCAGCCGGCAAACTCCGTCATCCGGGCGCCCTGGGCCACATGCCAATCATAAAGCGGCGTCTTTAACAGCACAGACGAGTCTCCGTCCATTGCCAATCCTCTGGAAACAGTGATTCCAATAGAATCTCTTTCTTTTGCTAACAAAGCATGGTATTTTAGCAAAGAGATTTTAGGCGGGGGAGGCCCCCAGACAGAGGGACCAGGCGAACGGCTGACGCAGGAAAATGTCCGAAATCTTCCTACGACGTTTGCCGCTGCTCAAACGCCCTGTGGCTGCCCGCTTCCCATCTGGGCCCTCTTCCGATCGGCAAAATCCCCTTGTTGGCCCCTTTTCGGAGGAAAGAGCGAACATGAAAGGTTTGGCAACTTTTGGTCGTCTGGGATACCTGGGATACTATGCAACGTGGATGGTTTCCATGATGGTGGTGGGGGTAGGGAGTCGGTGGACCCAAGCGGCCCACCCGGTAGGATCGCCCGAGATCGCGACGATTGACCAACAGATAGGCAACGTTTCCGCCCCAACAGAGAAACCCTGTTGTCCCCACGCTGCGCAAGCGTCTGTTGCTTCTGCGTCGGCAAAAGCCGAACGGACGGGTGAAACACAGCCCCCTGCCCCGGCACAAGCGGAGTCCGCCTCAGACAAATCGGCCTCTGAAAAAAAGAAGCCCGAAGGCGTCTGGCTCCCCTTATTCAACGGCAAAGACCTCGAAGGCTGGACCCCCAAAATCCGAGGCTACCCCTTGGGCGAAAACTACGGCAACACCTTCCGCGTGGAAAACGGCGTCCTGAAAGTGGTCTATGAACCGGATAAATATCCAAAGTTCGACAACCGCTTTGGGCATCTGTTTTACAAGGAGAAGTTTTCGCACTATCGGCTTCGGGTGGAGTATCGGTTTGTCGGCGAGCAGTGTCCGGGCGGGCCGGGGTGGGCCTTCCGCAATAGCGGCATGATGATCCATTGCCAAGACCCGAAAACCATGACCGTTGAGCAGTCGTTCCCTGTTTCTATCGAAGTGCAGCTTCTGGGAGGCCGAGGCACAGGAACTCGACCAACAGCCAACCTCTGCACCCCCGGCACCCATGTCGTGATGGATGGGAAACTCTTTACCCCCCACTGCACCGACTCCCGTTCCCCAACCTACCACGGCGATAGGTGGGTCAGCGTGGAGGTAGAAGTCCATGGCGCAGGCGTAATCCGCCATTATGTGGAAGGCCAACTCGTCCTCGAATACGAAAAACCCCAGTTGGACGACGGCGATGCGGACGCCAAACGTCTGCTTGCCGCCGGCGCCGACCGCCTGCTGCACGAAGGCTACATTTCCCTGCAAAGCGAAAGCCACCCCGTGGAGTTCCGCAAAGTGGAAATCATGTTCCTAAAGGAATCGTCGGGAAAATAAAGGCCTCTTGCAGGGGATCGGAGCGACTTCCAAACCGACCCCAAATGCCTGGAGAATTTCTTCTTGGCGATAGGTCTTCTGGGGTTCAAAAGCCCAGGGTATCATAGCGGTCGGGGCAGCAAAAGGGACCAGCTAGGGACCGGACTATGTCGGCAAGGTTTGCCTCTACGGATTCCACCGCTTCATTTTCAGAACCAAGCCGGCCTCCTACGGACTGTTTGAAACTGTCGCCGTCGTTTCCGCCGTCGGTCTCCTACGTCCCGTTAATCGTGGTCTTGGCGGCCGTTTCGGCGGGCATTACGGCTGATCGGTACGCGCCGATTTCCTGGGGCGTATGGGTTGGCTTGGGGCTAGGCAGTCTTGCTCTCTGGGCTGTCTGTTGGATCTGGCGGCGGGATCGCCTGGCCGGGCTGGCCATTCTGCTTGCCGTAGCGTGCGCCGCCGGATGTTGGCATCATCTGCGGTGGCGGTTTTTCAACCCCCGGCATATCGCCCGGTATGCGGCCTGTGAATTGCAAAAAACCGATCCTAATCCATGGAAGCAAACCCTCCCCCCTTCTCAAACCAGACCCGCTTTCCGGTCCGAAAATCGTCTCCCGGAGGAAGCCGACCTGGAAAGGATTCCCGAACCGGACCTTGACTCGGCCGGGGACATGGGGCCTATGGCGTTCCGTCTTGAACCGGTCGCCTTGGAAGCCGTCGTTCAGACTACCCCATATCCTGTGCCTGTGTCCGGATCGCCGCCTTGGCAACGGGAGAAAGGACTCCGGCTGTTTCGGTTTTATGTCGAGGTGTGTCGGATTCGAGACGCCGACCAGTGGCGTCCGGCGACCGGACGGGTGTTGGTGCGGGTAAGCGCCCGTCGGCTGGAAGAGCTTACCGGCCAGTTCGGGCTGGGCGACCGGGTGCGGATATTCGGCCAATTGGGCCGGATCGCTCCGCCGGCCAATCCGGGTGAATACGACTTTGCCGCTTCCGCCCGCGGAAATCGGGTGCTTTGTACGCTGAGTTGTCCGGCGGCGGAATGCATCGAACGGCTGAGTGCGGCCATCTGGTATCGACCGGATCGGCTGTTGGACGCTGTCCGGCGAGAAGGCGTCCGGCACTTCTTGGAATATATACCGAGGCGTCCAGACTCCGATTCAGACTCGCACATCCCTCAACTGGCTGGTACCATCCTGCTGGGACTTCGAGAGGAACTGCCGCCCGACTATACCGAACCATTTGTCCGAACCGGTACGGTCCATTTTCTGTCGATCTCCGGGCTGCACGTGGGGATGGTGGTATTGCTGGTGATGGAGGTGATGCGGTTGGTAGGAGCAGGCCGATCGGTAGAAATTCTGGCGATTGCGGCGGTGTGTGTAGGCTACATGGTGGTTTCCGGCGCCCGACCGCCCACCGTGCGGGCCACTGTGTTGGTGGAACTAGGGTGTCTGGCTGCATGGGTGAGCCGACGCCCTTTGGGATGGAACACCCTGGCGGCTGCTGGGCTGGTGATCCTGGCCTGGAACCCGGCGGAACTGTTCCGGCTAGGGACGCAACTGTCGTTTCTCTGTGTGGCCGTTCTGTTGATCCTGTTCCAAAAAGGTCGCTTTGGTCGGCCTACCTCGCCAAAACTGGCGATGGAAACCGCGGCTAGTGCTCCTTCTTGGATACACCAGTTTCAAAAATTCCTCCCCTGGAACCGTCCTGTAGTCGAAGGCCAGGATTCCGTTTGGCGTCGCCTGGGCCGTTGGAAAGACTATTTTTGGACTTGGGTCGGGCCGCTGGATAGCGCCGATCCGCTGGATCGGCTGATTCTTAGAACCATGAGCCGACCGGAACGCTTGATCCGTTCGTTTGTTCGATGGGCAGGTTTTTTGTTTCTTTCCGGGGCGGCTATCTGGGCAGTTGTTTTGCCGTTGATTATGGCAAAAATGCATCTCATTCCTCTATCGGGACTGGTCCTGAATGTATTGGCCTGGCCCATGATGTTCGTTGCGTTGGGCAGTGGGCTGGTTTTCGTGATCTTGGGATGGATATGGGCGCCGGTCGGATGTCTTTTGGCCCGGATATGTTATGGGGGCTTGTACCTTTTGGAAAAACTTATCCGTGGGGCGATGGATTGGCCCGGAAGTTATTTCTGGACGCCGGGGCTGGCGACGTGGCAGCTCGTGGGGTTTTACGGCGGATTGGCGGCTTGGCTGGTATATTTTCGCCGTCGGCTTCGACCCCGCTGGGCCTGGCTGGCCCTGAGCCTATGGATACTTCTGGGATGGGCTGCGGGACCTCTCTTTCGATGGGTTCAGCCTGCCGAGCCGGGCAAATGGGAATGTGCGTTTTTGTCGGTCGGCCACGGATTGGCCGTGGTCCTGCATTTGCCGGACGGCCAAACTTGGCTCTACGACGCTGGGAGTATTGCGGCGCCCGACCACACCGCCCAACAGATCGCCTGTTACCTCTGGTCCCGAGGCGTTACTCGTTTGGACGCCGTTTTCCTCAGCCATCTGGACCAGGACCACTACAACGCCCTGCCAGAACTCATGGAACGGATTCCTGTGGACCGGGTAGTGATGCCTTCGGGAATGGCCGTCGAAATCGCCCGGCTATGGAAAGAACATGAAAATCGTCCAACACAAAACCACGACAGGCCCAAGACGCAAGAAGAACCCCCCACGGCAGAAAGACATTTCCAAACTGTGCGATCCATCGAAACGGACGTTTCTTACGACCCGCCGCCGGCCGTCCGATTGTACCAGGCGATTCGCCGATCAAAGACGACGCTGGATACCGTTCACGCCCCCTGCCAATGGCAGGCCGATCCGCAGATACACGTTTGGATTTTCCATCCGCCGCCGGAGGGCGTCCCCGCCAACGACAACGCCAATAGTTTGGTGCTGGGGATCGAGATTGCTGGCCGACGGGTGCTGCTTACCGGCGATCTGGAACCGCTGGGCATGTACCGACTTTTGAAACAAGCAGCCTGGGACTGTGATCTTCTGCTTGTCCCGCATCATGGAAGCCGAAAAAGCGAACCGACGGCGTTGGCCCGATGGTGTCGGCCTGAATGGGTCGTCATTAGCGGCGGTCGAATGCTCTCCACCCATGCTGCAGAAAAACAGTACCACGACGCCGGCGCCCAAGTGCGGCACACGGGACGAGACGGCGCTGTGCTGGCCGAACTCACCCCACAACAACTCCATGTGCGAAGTCAATGGTATCCCGAACCTGTCCCATAATCCCTACCCTACCATTGGAGAAAATTCTGCTTTGGATTTTTATCTGGAAGCAAATGGTATCGGTGGCGGGGTTTTCGGCGGCTAATTGGACTTTGAATACCGCTGCCTTCCTATCGCCGCCGGCAAACCCCTCTACGGAGCGTTTCCGAAACCGAATGGTTTCCTGATGCATTCAAAGCGTCACCAAATGCGATCTCTTGTGTTCGCCGCGACAACCGTTCATAATAAAAAAACGATGTTCGAGGAAAGAGTGAATCTCCTTTTGTCTATGTTTTTTGAGGAGTCGATGCCATGCAAACGATGAAAAAGGTCTGTTGGGTTTTTGTGCTTGGTTGCGGGGCGGCGGCTGGTTGGTGGGTAGGGCAGAGCGGGACTGTGTGTCCGGCTGGAGGCGAAGAGGCCCCCGCCCGCGCATTGCCTCGCTATCTGGTCCACGATGTCTATTTTACCTTGAAGGACAAAACGCCGGAGGCTCAAGCCGCCTTTGTAGAGTCTTGTAAGAAATATCTTTCCGGCCACAAAGATACGGTGTGGTTTGCCGCCGGCGTGCGGGCTGGGGAGTTTCAACGTCCGGTCAACGACCAAGAGTTTGACGTAGCCTTGCAGGTGGTCTTTAAGGATAAATCGGCCCATGATACGTACCAAGAACATCCCCGCCATTTGAAGTTCATCGAGGAAAACAAAGACCGTTGGAGCAAGGTGCGGGTGTGCGATTGGTACATGGAGGCCAGCGATCACGGGGCCGTCCTCATGCAGCAAAAATAGCCGCACCGCCCGCGACGTATCGCAAACACAGAGAAGGTCGTTGCCCTACGACGGTTCGGCCCGGCGACGAAGCGTTTCGATGAGCCGACGCATGTCGTCCGG
Source organism: Planctomycetota bacterium (assembly GCA_029550925.1). Classification (GTDB taxonomy): domain Bacteria; phylum Planctomycetota; class Planctomycetia; order Pirellulales; family Thermoguttaceae; genus JANXAQ01. The sequence continues at coordinate 13,543 of JAKPGL010000231.1, read as the reverse complement.
CAACGGCGACTCGAACAGAAGTTCCTCGTCCGTGATCGGATGGCGGAAGCCCAACTGTGCGGCGTGGAGCATGTGACGTTGGGCGCCGGAAGGGTCGGGCGTGGGTTTTCCCCCTAGGGGATGCGTGTAAATCTTTTCTCCACAGACCCTATGCCCCGCCTCGGAAAGGTGGATGCGGATTTGATGGGTCCGGCCGGTTTCCAGTCGGCACTCCAGCAGCGTGTATCCAGGCAGATATTCCAGGGGGCGGACATGGGTAACGGCCTCTTGGCCCCGGCCCGGCTGCGGACTGCTGCCGCGGAGGCCGTCGCCGCGGTCGCGCACAAGATACGATCGGATCGTTTGTTCTTCGACCCGGCCTAGAGCCAGGGCGACATAGACCCGATGAATCTCGTGCTTTCGGAACATCTGCACGAGCTTCTGATAAGCGTCCGGGGAGAGGGCGAAGAGCATCAGTCCGCTGGTGTCCCGATCGAGCCGATGCACCGGATACAGCCGCCGCGGCAGCCTCCCGCGCCGCCGGGACGATGCAGTTGATCTTTCGGAAGTTTTCGTTCTGGCTGTTGGTCCTTGGCCGCCGTTCAAAAGCCCTAAAAGCACCTCATCCAAGGTGGGCTGAAGCTGTCGGCGGCGACGGGGCCAGCGGCGCTCCTCCGGATGCCGAAGCGTCGTGATCCCGGCCGGCTTATCGACCACCACGACATGCCGGTCTTGATAGACGATCTGGATGTCTTCTCGCTGGACAGGCCGGGCTAGCGGCGTTCGCCAGACGGCCACCACATCGCCCGCCTTGAGCCGACGGGCGTCGTCTGTACATAGATTGCCGTTGACCTGCACACGCCGGTGGTGGATCAGCCGGCGTACCTGAGACCAACTCAGCTCCGGCTTCGCCCGGCGCAGCACCGCCGCCAAAGTCCACCCATCGCACTCCACCGGCGTATGATAGTTTTGCTTCTGCGATTCGGTCATCACCAACAAACCGCCGCACGAAATCCTTCACTGCCAACAGAACTAACCAACACCTTTTAAGTCCTCCGTCCTGGCAAAACCGGCGGGGAAGCAGAAGAAGCGGATCGGGGTTCCTGGGGGGCGGCCAATCGCACGAGCAACGTTTCCAGCACCAAGCGAGGCGGCAGGGCGCTAGCGCCTTTCAGGGCCAAATCCGCCTCCAAAAGCTGCTGGTACAACTGTCCGCCGCGGACCCGGCCCAATCGGCGGAGTTGGCCCTCGGCCTTTTCCAGAAAATACACCGGCACGCCGGCCTGGCGAAGGGCTTCTCGCAAGCTGAGACGTTGGCCAGCGGCTTCGGCGTCCAAGATTTTCCGAGTGGCGGCGGCAAAACGCCGTAACGCCGCGCTCAGTTGCGCGAAAAGTCCCACCGGCGTTTCCCCCGCCAGGAGCAACCGATCCAGATAAGTGAGCGATTCCGCCAGGTTGCCGGCCAGCGCGGCGTCCAACACCTCCCAGATGGTCTTCGTCCGCCAGGAGGCGCTGTACTGTTCCACATGTTCAGGCAGTACTCGGCCCTCCGGCGCAACGGCCAAGGCCAATTTCTGCAACTCCTGGTCTAAAAGTCCCAACTCTGTTCCTACCCAATCTACCAGTAACTGGGCGGCGTCCGGGTCCAAACGCACTTGATAGGTTTGCCTGGCCCACTGCCCAAGCCAGCCTGGTATCTGCATCGGTCGAAGCGGGTTGCAATCTACCGTCCACCCCGCGGCGGCCACGGCCTTGGCCAGCCGAGTGTTCCCCGGCCAACTTTTTACCTCCAACACCAGCACACTCTTGGCGCAAGGCCGATCCACATACTGTTCCAATTCCGCACGATACCGGCTGACGAACCCGTCGGCCTCTTCGACCAGCACCAAACGGCGGCTTGGGCCGAACATCGGCAAGGTAAAAAGCCCCTCGGCCACATCCCGCCACTCCGCCTGGGGGCCGGAGAACCTTTCCAGCGAGCAGTCCGCCTCCTCCTGACCTACCACCCGCTCCCGAAGAAGACGAATCGCGTGGCGTTTGAAAAACGTTTCGTCGCCGAAGACCACACAGACCGCCGGCGCTGGGTCTTTGGGAGGAGAAGATAAGAAATCTTTCGCAGGAAACGTTTGCGCCATGGAAGTAGTATTCTCCCCGGAAGAACGACGATCCAGCCGTCAAAGGCCGGTTAGGACGACGATCAGCCCCCAGAAGGACGCTGAAGGATCTCCTACCCATCATAATCCCTCGCAGATAGATCCCCTAGCGGGGGCGGCGGCCAGCGGATCCCCAGGCCGTCTGCCACCCGGGAGGACTACTTCGCCGCTTTTTTCGCCGGAGCGGGCCGCTTCGATTTCGGCGATTGTCCCGCCGGCGGTTTGGCTTCGGGGCCGGGGGGTTGCGGTTTAGATTGATCGTCGGCTTGGGGGGGAGGAGGGGCGTCCGGCGGCTTGGCTTGAGGATCGGGCTTGGCGGGTTTGGGCGCTTCGCCGCCCCCAGGCGCCTTGGGCAATTGCGGGAAGGGCAGCAGCTTGTTTTCAGGGCCTGGTTGTTCGGCCGGTTTGGCCGAGGCTTCCGGCGGAACCCCTGTATCCACCAAGAGATACCCCGCCCAGAAGAAAGGATGATTGGCTTTGGGGGCTTCTTCGTCAGGACCGGGTTTTTTCAGACGCGGTTCGACTTCTGGGTCGAGTTTTTGGTTGGCCGCCAACAAGACTGCACGTTGCCAGGCGTCGGCAGCCGTGGTGTGGGGGATTTCCTGAACGAATTCCCGCATCAGGTTGAAAGTGGTTTGGCCGGCCGGTCGCCATCGGCTTATAAGGATCGTCCGGGCGCCGTTGTTCATTAGTCCACATATCGGCAGAAACAGCTCCATGCCGGGGCCTAAAGGAGGCGTCTGTTTCAGGGCGGTTTCCGCCGCCGTATGGTAGCCGGGCAAGAGGATCACATCCGGCCCGCCGAACGGCAAGGCGAACCAATCCTCCAAGTTGTTGCCCGGTTTATTTCGTTCCAGAGGAATCGGCGCCCACCGATAGGGCCCCGGAGAAGATGGAGGCAGATCGTCCAGCACAATCAATTGATCCATCAACACACTATAAAGGCTCGTGGGGCCAGGAAGCGGCGTACGAAGCGCCGAACAACCGGGAACCACTCGAACCAACTTTTCATACGCCTCTTGGCTTACTCGATCCTCATCCCGCGGAAACAATCGACCTACCACCACGGCGGTTTTTGGCGAAGGCCGTCGGCCTCGGCCGTCCGGCACGGCGAAAGAGGCCATCGGCAAGTAGCGAATCCGCATCCGCAGGATCAGAGGCTCCCAAGGCTGGTTGGCGGCCGCTTCTTTGACGGGCATCGCCTCAAACGGCACATACCAAAGCCAACCGTCCGGGACAAGGATCAGTTCCTCGACCGCCGTCAGATCGGCCTTGGAGCCTTCCATCAGCATCGAGAAGAACTTTTGGGCAGTTTGTTTCCACTTGGGATCGGCCAACTCTTTTACCGAAACTTCCCGATTGCCTTCATAGTGGCCCAATTCTCGTAGAAGACCCTGCGCCAGTTTGGCGATCCCGGCGGGAGACTTCACCTGCCAATAACTATACCGCCCATCTGCCAGGAAAAAGCCGTACATTGACCGGGATGTGCTGAAAAACACCAACAAGGCCCCGCCCTTCGGTAAACTGGAAAGAACTTCTTTGATCGTCTTTACCGGGGGAAAGACCAGATCGCTGGGTTCTCGACGCAACGCCATCTGGTAGATCAACATCTCTTGCAGAAGGCTGATTTGGGCGAGTTGTTCGAGGGCCTTGGCTTGGGCCTGCTGGACGGCGGAGTCTTCGGAGGCCAAGGGACCGGCGGCCAACGTCTGGCGGATTTGTTGCGCCTGTCGGCTCAGTTGTTCATAGGCGGGATAGGCGGCCAGAAAGTTTTGGCGTTGGAGTCGGGCCGTCGGCGAGAGGGTTTCCGGCGGGCCTTCCAGGATCCATCGCAAGGAATCGACTCGGCCGCCCAACGGTAAGGTGGTCAAAAAGCGGCGGCGGCGCAATCGCTCCGCAATTTCTATCGCTGTTTCAAAGTCTTTCCGCTCCAGAGCCACCTCAAACCAATGTTCATACGGGCCGGGAAGGGCCGCCATCAAAACGGCCAGCGACTCCAACGGATCGAAGGCCCAATCCGTAGGCTGCGGGTCCCGGAGGACCAATGTGAACAAATCCATAGCACTCCGGGAAGTGAGCCGACCCGATGAAAACAGCCGATCCACCAGACCGATATGAAAGAGCCGATGGGCGCCTTTTTGCATGTAGGTCATCGCACCGGCAAGGGCTTCCTGGGCGGCGGGAAATTTCTGCTGTTGCAACAGCACCAGGGCCGAGAGATAGCGATGGCGGGCGCCGATCCAGCCATCGCCCATCCGGCGTCGGCCCACGGTAAGTTTGCACTCTTCTAGCAAGGCGGCCGCCGCGGGCGTAGCGCCCCGGACCGCCTGCTGTTCAGCCGCCGCAAGCAGCAACGAGGCCCGAAGCTGCCGATAGTCTTTCATCTTCGCCCAGGCAATGGCCGACTCTAACGGCGGATAAATCCCTTTGGCGTTGGAGATCAGATGGTTGACCGCACCGCAGCGAAACGCTTCCTCCAGAACGCCTAAATCCCCCGCATTGGCCGCCGCATACGTCGCTTCCTCGAAATACCGGGCCGCTTCCGCGTGTTGCCCTTTCATCGCCGCCTGTTTTCCCAGTTCCAACAAGGCCACACACGTCATCGGATGCTCAAACTCGCCCGCCGCCAAAAGCGACCGTTGCAGCAAGGGCAACCCCTGTTCCGGTTTGCCGGCGGCCAGCATCGCCAATCCCCCCTGCACATCAATCCAACACTCCGACCAATGATTGGGCGGTCCAGGCCGTCGAGAAAGTTTCGTGGCAATGTCTTGGATCAACGGGTCCTGGGGACAGGTAGGCCCCATCAGTTCCGCATACCGCCGGATCGCCAGACAGGTCATGCGCACAATCTCCGAAGGCTGGATCGGCGAAAGCATCGGCGGACGAATCACTCCTCCTTCGCGCACGACCCGGTTATTGTCCAACTGGCCCTGGGCGATCAACATCCGGTTGGGAATCTGGGCCAATCGGACGTTCCGCTTGCTCACCCCCCAAGGGACCCGCACATAAGCGCCGACGCCGGCAGGCGTAAGCTGCGGCGGGAATTGGACGTAGATCATCCAGTCGGGATACGCCGCATAGAGTTTCAACGCCGCTGTGTAATGTTCGAGGGCCTGAGTCAAATCCCCCATGTGATAGTAGCATTCCCCCGCCATCGTGTAGTAGCAAATGGAGTCAATCCATCGGGCGTCCACCGTTTTGATGGCCGAGCGAATCTCGTCCTGAAATCCCCGAAGAGCATCGTGATATTCCCCCTCATAGAAAAAGCGGAATACCCCATAGTAGCTAGCCGAGGGACACATCCGGTCGCCCGCGGCATGAGCAAATTCCTCTAAAGAGACGAGGCAAAGACTTCCGAATAGCCCCACCAAAAATCCAACCACTCCCCCCCCATATCGAACCCATCTGCTTGCTCGGACAAACATGGCAATCGCTCCTCGGGGGTAAGGATTTTCCAGCCTTCGGACCTTCCTTTTATGATACTTTGCCGGAAAGGCCCAGGACATCACCCCCCTTTTAGGCTGCTTCGTAAAAAGCTGCTAAAGTTTTCTTCCGAGGACAGTCGATAACGGTCCTACCGGTTGTATGGGTTCCGGGGGTTTTTATCGCCGGAACACTCCGTCAGATTGGAGGTAGCCTGATGATCTGCGGCAAACAAGCGAAACGCCTCCTGGAGGGCGGTCTGGTTGGGTTGGGACTCTTAGGAGTCTTCGGTTTGTGTGGATGCCAAGTGGATGTTGGCGGCCAAACGCTCCCCAGTCCCTATTATATGCAAGACGATGTGCAGTATTTTGCTCCGGGACCGGAGTTTAAGTTGGCCCGTGAAGCGGCTGCGATGAAACAGGCGGCCCAACAACCCCCTGCCCCACCCCGCCGATAACCTCCAAGGCCCATTCCCATCCGAACGAAACAACGGATAAAACGATGCCTGAGACCGAGCTGAGAAAGCGAGGTCTTTCAAAACCTTGAAAGGGAGAGAGGTTACTGTCTTTTTTTGATCCCACACAAACGGTTGTTTTGTGAGGAGGTCGGATTTCCTGGCCTTGAAATTGGGGGGGCCGGGCCAGGAAACCCGGCCTCCTTGTGTTTTCGCCTTATCTTGTCAAGGAAAGGAGCCGGTTACGTGGTCGCCTCCGACCTACAACCGCTTTGCGATGGCATCATAAGGCTAGATTCGAGCTATAGTGGTTGACGTCCTCCAACGTAACCGGTTCCAAGAAGAAACAGCCCTTTGGGGGAGAGGTAACCTTTCCGCAGCAGCAAAAGATAGAGAAAATGGGCAAAATGTAGAGTCTAGGCGCACTTCCTAGAGGCTTCCACTCTCCTTTCTCCGAATCTGGATATAGGAGTCTCTCTGGCCGGAAAAAGCCGGAGACTTCCTCCCCGAAAGGAATTCTTCGATGGAAGAGTGGAATCTTGCCCCGGCTGCCCAACAGTGGGTCAATATAGCCCTCATTTGGGTGGGATTTGCCATGCTGGCCGGTCTGTTGGCCCGGACTCTGGTTCCCAGTTCGCCTTCGGTAGGGCCGGTCGCTACCCTAGTGATCGGCATGTTGGGAAGTGTGGTGGGATTATTCGGATTGAGTTATTTTCTTCAGGGCAAGCCGATCAATCCGATCAGTCCCATGGGGCTTTTCGCTGCCAGCGCCGGGGCGTTGGTGCTGCTGGTTCTCTATCGGCTTGCAGGGGCCGGGGGGCCGGAGTCGGCTTCCCAGGACAGTGCGAAATCCGGGAGCACCTCCTAGGTAATTCCCTGTCTGGGGCCGCTTAAACCCGCCAAACACTACATCGAGCGTCTTTACTTCTCTCGAGAAGTTGTCGGCCTAGAGGTCTGGAAAAGGTGGGGAAAAGGGAAGTCCGTTTCTGAGCGATTTACCCGGCTCGGAGTTTGGCCCCGTGTTGTTTCTCGCAGGCAGCCACGATCTGATCTCGGAGCTTGTCGGCTTCCGGACTGGTCAGCGTTCGATCCGGGCAACGGAACGCCAGGGTCATCAGGAGGCTTTTTTTGCCTTCGCCCAGCCGTTGAGGATCCCGATAGGTCTGGCGGTACTGGACCAATTCTAGCCAAGGACCTCCAGACTGCCAAACCGTAGCCGCCACATCCGCCCAGCGAACCGGTTCATCGACTACCAGGTTGACGTCACGAGTAATGGCCGGGTACTGGGCCACCGGCTGGTATTGCGGCGTCAATTGGGCGGCCTCCATCAAAAGATTCAACCTAACTTCCGCCGCGGTGCAGCGATGCCGAAGGTCCATCTGCTGCTGAAGGGCCGAAGATATCTCGCCCACAAAGCCCCACAACTGCTCGCCCAGGTACAATCGGCAGGAGGCCGAGTCGGCCAACTGCGGGCAATTGGCCGGTTCCGCCCGCAGCGGTTCGGAAATCTTCAACGTCTCTAGCAGGGCCTCTAAGATACCTTTCAGTTCCAGATAGGAGCGTCCGCTGGTAATGGCCAGCACCTGTTCTTCCAGAGGCAGTTGCTCCGGTTGGGGCCAAAAGACCCGGGCAATTTCAAAAAGTTCGATCTGCGGATTTCCCACCGATTCATTCGTTCGACGGGCCGACAAAAGGCTAGGCAGTAGGCTCTGTCGCAATACGTTGGCCCCCCGCACCAGTGGGGTTTGGGTTTGCAGTGGCTCGGAAGAATTCCAAGGCAGAAATGCCTTGCTCCATTCCGGCTCGACCACGGAAAAGGTCATCGCCTCGTCCAGGCCGCAACCGGCCAGCACATACCGAACCTTTTCCACCACTCGTTCTTGTTTGGTGCGGGCCGATGGGGCCATCGGCACACTCACATCTTCCGGTATCTTATCGTACCCATAAATGCGGGCGACTTCTTCAATCAAGTCGATCTCGCGTTCCAAGTCCCGCCGCCAACTGGGAGGCGTCAGCACGATCCGATCTGCGTCCCCAGCGGCAGTTTTCGAGGCGGAAGAAGATTTTCTTCTCTTACTTCCTGAGGCGGCGGAAGGGACGCCATCTTCCGATCCACATTCCCGCAGCCCCAACGCCAGCAAGATTTCCCGCACCTTTTCAGGCGGCACATCAATTCCGAGAATTCTCGGCAGTTGAGCGAATCGAAGAGAAATGGCCGATCGGGCGGTGGGGCGTCGGCCCACATCCACCGCCCCAGCGGCCAGTTCCCCGCCGGCCAGTTCCAGGATCAACTCGCAGCAACGTCGGCTGGCCCAATCCACCCCTTCGGGATCGACTCCCCGCTCGAAACGGAAAGAAGATTCGCTGTGCAGTCCCAGCGCCCGGGCGGTGGTGCGGATGGAAACCGGGGCGAACTCCGCCGCCTCTACCAGCACGTCAGTAGTTGATTCGGAGATTTCTGTTTCCGCTCCGCCCATCACCCCGCCGATCGCTACCGGACGTTCCTCGTCGCAGATCAGACACATGTCCGGCTGAAGCGTATAGACCAGGTGGTTGATCGCTTCAATGGTCTCTCCCGATTTCGGACGGCGGACTACAATGGAGCGGCCTCGGATTTTGGCAAAATCGAAGGTATGCAATGGCTGGCCGCACTCCATCAGCACATAGTTCGACGCATCCACCACGTTATTGATCGGAGCTAGGCCCAAAGTGCGCAATCGCCGGGCCAACCACGCGGGACTAGGCCCGATCCGCACCCCTCGAATCACCCGAGCAATATATCGAAAACACAAATCGGGACATTCAATCCGCACCTCCACGAGCGACTGGACCGGCGTGCGTCCTTCCGGCGGTTTGGCCTCCGGCGTACGGACCGGCCGACCATACAGCGCCCCCACTTCTCGGGCAATGCCCAGATGGCTCAGACAGTCCGGCCGATTACTCGTGATTTCCAGGTCGATGGCCAGATCGCCGTCCACTTCCGATGTGCCTTCATGGTTGAAGCCGGCCATCATCAGCCGATGGGTCAATTCCTCGACCGGCATGTCCAAGCTGACATACTGTTTGAGCCAATTCCACGAGATGATCATCGGTGGGTACTCAACGCCAGAGGGCGCCCAAACGACCTAAAATTGACGGAGAAACCGCACGTCGTTCCGATAAAATTCCCGAATATCGTCAATGCCGTGTTGCCTCATACACAGCCGCTCAATCCCCAACCCAAAGGCAAAGCCGCTCACCTCTTCCGGGTCATAGCCGACGGCCCTGAGTACGTTCGGATCGACCATACCGGCCCCGCCCATTTCAATCCATCGGCCTTGCCAATTCATGTCGATCTCAACGCTCGGCTCCGTAAACGGGAAAAACGACGGCCGAAATCGAATATGTACCTCCCCATGAAAATAACTCATCCCCAACATGCGGAGCACACTTTTCAGGTCGGCCATCGTTACACGCCGATCCACCAGTAAACCCTCAATCTGGTGGAACATGGGAGAGTGGGTTTGGTCGGGGGTATCCGGCCGATAAACCCGCCCGACGGCGATGATCCGCACAGGCGGCTTTTGCCGTTCCATCACCCGAATCTGCACCGTACTGGTTTGGCTCCGCAAAAGCATTGACGGCCCCGCGCCGCCGGCCAAGCGAGACGCCGCGGCCAAGTAAAAATTATCCAGCGGGTCCCGGGCGGGATGGTCCGGCGGAATGTTCAGCGCCTCGAAATTGTGCCACTCGTCTTCCACTTCGGGGCCATCGGCCAGACTGAACCCCAACCGCCCCATGATCTCCTTGAGCTGATCGATGGTTTGGGTGATCGGATGCAGATGGCCCACCACAGGCCGAACGCCCGGAATGGTCGGGTCAAAAACCTCGGCCGACCGGACTGTTTTCTGACGATCGGCCAAGCGTTCCTGCGCCGCTTGAAACGCCGACTCTACTTCCCGCCGAACCTGGTGGAAGCGTTGGCCTGCCTGAGGCCGATCCACCGAAGGAAGCTGGCCGAGCGATTTTTGGAGTTGCTTGAGCCGACCGCTTCGCGCCCCTAAGAATTCAATCCGTGCAGCTTCCAGCGCCGTCAAGTCGCCGGCGGCCTGAAAACAGCGGTTTGCCTCAGAAGCAAACAACTCCAGTTCTGCTAAAAACTCCTGGAGAGTCATACGCGTTAGCCCCAAGGGCCCTACTCATTGGACAGAGGATTCTTGGGTAGCAGATCCGTATCAGGCATGGCCCACACCCTGTGGGGCGGTCAGTACTCGGCAAAGGGCCTTCCTCACTTTTGGACGCCGCTTGCTTTCAGAGCGGCTTTTTCTACCCAGTCGGAGGGAAATCAGGTAAGAAAACGCGATCCCCCGCCGTCCTGAGGCCTCCTCCCCTGCCTGACGGCGACGTGGACCGAAATCAAACGACCACCGCCTCCAAGCCCAAGGCTTGCTTGACCGTTTCGACTACTTGATCGAAGGCCTCCGGATCGTTGACCGCCATGTCGGCCAACATCTTTCGATCCAACTGGATTTGGGCCTTGTTCAACCCGTGGATGAACTCGCTATAACGGATGCCGCGCATTTCCACCGCTGCACTAATACGAGTAATCCACAGACGGCGGAAATCGCGCTTCCGCGCTCGCCGATCCCGCCAGGCATACCTACCCGCTCGAAGCAAGGTCTCTTTGACGGTTCGGAGCAGCCGACGTCGGCCGCCCCAAAATCCCTTGGCGGCGTGAAACAACCGCTTTTTCGCCCGGTTCCGGGCCGCTCCCTTAGTTGTTCTCATAACCCATCCTCATTCACACGGATCATCACAACCGAATCTCTCGTATATTCCACCGTCCCTCGCCTGGGGACTTCTTTTTCCCTGTCCTACCGAACAGGGACATTAGGTTTCTGTCCTTTCGAGGGACAAAAACAACAAAAGGCCATTCCGCTTTTGGGAGCGGCGTAGATCTGCCGCCCTCAGTTTTCTGCCTTCCGTTTTTTCTCCCAGGATTGCCCAAACAGGCCCCCCTGGCCGGGGGTTAATAACTATACTTTCCCAGGGCCTTTTTAATCCCGTCGGCTTCCGAGGAATCCAATACGGTAGTGCCTCGAAGGTGCCGACGGCGTTTTTTGCTCTTTCGGATGGCAAGATGGCTGGTGCCTGCACACCGATGTTTTACCTTGCCGGTGGCCGTGATCCGAAATCGTTTTTTAATCGCTTTGCATGTTTTTAGTTTTGGCATGGAAAACGCCCTCTATCGGGGGGACAGAAGGAACGAAAACACTTATTATACCAATCCTTTTCCAGGAGAAAAGGGGAGAGCAGAGAAAATGCCCCTCCCGCTAATCCTCTCACCCTAAGAGGGGCGATTCGGAAAGATTTTTCCCATTCAGCGGGTTAACCGTCTCTGCCAGGAGAGGGCGGAATGAAAGCGTAGCACTGTCTTCCCGCCGATCCCATAGAGGGGATGGTGTCTTTCCGTCCTGGGGCTGTAGAATGCAATGTTTTCTATTTTTCTATTTCGGTCCGAGGGTGCAGACGATCCGTCGTCCCTGCTCTTGGGGGGGTTGTTCTACCTTGCCCACATCGGCTAGTCGAACCAATATTTCTTCGATCATCCGTTTGCCTTCTTCTTTGTGGGCCAATTCTCGGCCTCGGAACACGACGGTGATTTGGACTTTGTGTTTGCGAGTCAGGAAATCCCGGGCGCGATTGAGTTTGACGTTGACATCGTGTTCGCCCGTTCGAGGCCGAAGCCGAATCTCCTTCACTTTTACCTGATGGTGGGTCAGAGTTTTATGGAGCCGCTTCTTTTGAAGGTATTTATACTTCCCGTAATCCATGATTCGGCAGACAGGAGGCTGCTCATTGGGAGCTACTTCTACCAAATCGAGTTCGGCTTGCCGGGCCAGTTCTAAGGCCTCGACTATGGGAAGTATCCCCAATTGGGCACCGTCAGCCCCGATGACCCGAACCTGCGACGCCCGAATCTGCTCATTGACCCGTTGCGATTTTGCTTCGATAGCCACACTCCTCCTTTCTATACAAAAGACAATTCTTCCACCCGAGGCTTATACCCCTTCAGGGCCTTGCACTCCCGGAAAGGTTCTGGCCGAGAATTCGACGCCGCCGCCGAACAATCACCGCCCCACCAGAAACTCTCCGCTCCACCTTTTGAGTATTCTTTCCTTTCCTTTTCTCGTCAACCGCCAAACAAAAATTTTCGGAACATTTTCCCCTTTTTCAACCAGAAACTTGTTCTTTCGTCGGCCATGACAACGCCCCATTGCCATCCGCCCCGGACCAACTCCCAGGTTGGGCCGCCAAAACAGCTTTCTATTGTACTGACTCCGTAGAGAAAATCGAGCAAGCGTCTCCGAGGCGTTCGTTCCTCCAGAAGCCGACCATCCGTTATGCCTTCCGATAAACCTTACCGGCAATTTCTTGAAGGAGTTTGCCAATCGCGCTGTCGAGACTCATCGACCCCAGGTCGCCCTCCAAGCGGTCGCGGACCGAGACCGTCCCTTGTTCCATTTCCCTGCCGCCCACAATGAACATATAGGGGACCATCTCCAATTGGGCCTCGCGGATTTTCGCGTTGATCTTTTCAGCCCGCCAATCGCCGACGGCCCGGACGCCGACCGATTGCAGTTTCGCCAACACTTCCCGGCCGTAGGACTCGAACTTTTGGCTGACGATCATCACCCGCACCTGTTCCGGCGCAAGCCACAACGGAAACGCTCCCGCAAAATGTTCGATCAACATCCCTACAAATCGCTCAAACGACCCCAACGGCGCCCGGTGGATCATGACCGGCTGGTGGGGCTGGTTGTCCGGTCCAATGTATTGGAGTCCAAACCGCGCAGGGCTGGGCAGGTTGTAGTCCAACTGCACAGTGCCCAACTGCCAAGGTCGGCCCAGGCAATCGTGAACAATAAAGTCGGCTTTCGGGCCGTAAAAGGCGGCTTCGCCCACGCCCACCTGGAGGTCTGGCAAATTCATCTCTTCACACACACGTCGCAGCGATTCTTCCGCCCGTTGCCAGACCGATTCATCGCCCACATATTTCTGGCTCTTCGGGTCCCGAAGGCCAAGCCGAACGTAGTAATTCTCCAATCCCAATGTCTTGAACACGTATTGGGTCATTTCGATGCAGGCCCGAAACTCATCGGCCACTTGGTCTTCGGTGCAAAACAGATGAGCGTCGTCCTGAGTGAAGCCCCGCACCCGAATCATCCCCGATAGCTCCCCCGATTGCTCGAACCGATGCACCAGGCCGAACTCGGCCAGCCGCAACGGCAGGTCCCGGTAGCTGCGCGGTTTACTCTTATAGATCATGATATGATGCGGACAATTCATCGGCCGAAGCAGAAATCGTTCGCCGTCGGCCATCTGGATCGGCGGGAATTGGCTGTCCGCATAGTAAGGATAATGGCCGGAGGTCTCGTACAGCTCTACTCGACCCAACACGGGCGTATAAACCGGCTGGTATCCCCGGCGCAGGAGTTCTCCATAAATAAAGTTCTCCAATTCCCGCCGGATGATCGCTTCCTTGGGCAGCCAG
>JAKPGL010000227.1 GCA_029550925.1 Planctomycetota bacterium | reverse complement strand
GTTTCGGGCATCATTGCCAGATTTTTTGGCCCCCTCCTTTGGGTGATCAGATTTTCGCTTCCTTGCGTTCGCCATAGGCAAAGATATAGGTGCCTGCCGCCCCTAGGCGGCTGCAGGCGGCTCTGTAGCGCCTCAGGGGCGGCCAGGCATGTTCGCTTCACAAAGGAGGCGTCTGACGACGTCCCTGTCGCAGGCATCCGTGCCTCTCCGACGCCTCTCTAGTGTATTGTACTGTTGTTGCGCAACAAAAAAGCGGCCAAATAGGCCGCTTGAGAGGCGTTAGGGGTCAACCTTATACCCCTAGATCATTTCGCGTTCGACCGTCGAGACGCGATAGCCGCATTGGACGCAAACTCGGCGGCGTTTGGTGGTGGTGCCTTTGGGCTGTGTTTTTTTGGTCCGCAGGCGGCCACCGCACTTAGGGCATCTCATCGTGCGGACTTGCTTGTGTTGAGAGTCTGCCATGGCGCCTTCCTTGCTCGGAAAAATGATCCAAGGTTATATCTTCGATTTTGGGTTGCCAGATCATTGCTTTGCCGCCTCGGCGGAGTTTTACTTTGCGCCACGCCCATAGTTCGACAAATCCGCCGCATCGGAGCCACAGGCGCACGGCCTCGCTGCAATCGGAATCGAGTAGCTTACGCCGGTGGGCGGCCAATGAGGAGCCGGAGCACACCTGGATGGCCGTAATGCCGCGGGCCGGATCCAAGGCCACTAGGTCGATGAATCCGAACAGGTCTTGTCGCACTCCGTATGGGCCGCCATACGGATTCCATTTTTCTGCAACAGCGCAGACGATACCCTGTTCTCGCAACGTTCGCATTGTGCGCTGGACCGGGCTAAGTCTTTTTGCCATTCCCAGCTCCTATGCATCTTGCGGATGCCAGATGGCATAGCCCGACTCTAGCCGCTCGGCCAGGACCTGTACTTTGCCTGGTGTGCCGGGCAAGTACCGGGTCGGCTCAGGCGGCAGTGGTGGTTCGGATGCCGAGGCCGCCCGTTGCTCGCTCCGCCATCGATAGGCCAGCGACAGGCAGATCGTATCGCAATAGCGGCGCTGTGTATCTATCGGTACACCACACCACCGGCACCGATATGTTCGTTTCCTGGGGCCGGTTCGGCGGCCACTCCGGCGTTTGCGCGGGAGCATGGCATTGCCCTTCCAGAGAATCGCTGATCTGGGCCTGTGGCCTGGCAGATGACGCCGCAGCAGAGACGGCTGAAAATCCGGTCGTCATAGGCGGCCCGGAGTTCTTCGGGCGCTAGGTTGCTTATCCAAATCGTAGGCCGCCATTCCAAGAGGTCGGCCGCACGTTTCAGGGCCAAGTATTCCCGGTCGGTGGTTTCCGTGCGCAGGCCGATCTCGTCGATCACGGCCAACTCCAGCGTCCGGTCGGCTAGCCTGCGCCAGTACCAGGCGCCACGCTCATAGACGTGGTCGGCCAGCCTCTCCAGCGTCACGGCGCAGTACTCCCGGACGCGTTCAACGACCCACCAGGCGGCCCAGGTCTTTCCGACTCCGGTATCTCCCCACAGGTACAGGGGCCAGCGGGCCTGTCCGCATACGAGCCTAGTGATCGCCTCCTGCACCGCCTTCGGAATCCGCTCCCACCGCGGTTCGGAAGGTAAAAGGCGGCGGTAGGGGCGGTCCCGAAGCAGCAGCTTCCGGCGCCGATCCGGAAGACAGCAACTGGGGCTGGTCATATCGGCCAGCACGGCGGATACGGGTGGGGGCGTTACGTCCATCTAGTCTCCTCCATTCGGCTGGGTCGTCCTCATAGCGGCCCTGGTTTAACCAGGTGGCCGCATGGGGGCAGTAAGGCCCTGTGGCCTTGGGCGTTCGGGCAAACAGCTGGACAGCCTCCAGGAGCCGCCGGCGCGCCTCGGCAGGCGTGCAGCCTGTCTCTTGGGTGATTCGCCGTCGTGCCTGGATGTAGGCCCGTCGGGCGGCCTGTTTGCCCACTTTGCGGGGATAGTGCGCCCACCAGACGGCGAAAGCGTCTTCATCCGGACTAGGCCTCTTCGACGCCGTCGGTTCAGTCGGTTTTTCCGGCGGGCCGGTCGTAGTCGGCTCGGAGCGAACCGCGTTCGGCTCCGAGCTACCCTCTGCGCTAGCAGAGGGATTTAATAAATTCTCTCCTCTACTCTCCTCTCCTCTAGTCCCGTTTTTGTCCCGATCGCATCGGGACAGAATCGGGACAGAATCGGGACAAGATCGGGACAACC
>JAKPGL010000049.1 GCA_029550925.1 Planctomycetota bacterium | reverse complement strand
GCACCACAGGCGGCGTGGCAGATTTTGCGCCCGAAAAGTTCCTGGTCGATCTAGGCGATTTCCAGAACTACTGGCACGGCGGGCGATGGTGGGTTAGCCAGCAGGGTAATAGTGTGTTTTTGAACTATGCGATTCCGGAGCAGGCCAGTGGGCTGCTGGCCCTCGTGGCCCTGGCCGGCTTGGGCCTCTGGCGTTGGATCACTCGAAAATAAGCAAATTACCCATCTTCGGGTAGATCGTGGATTCTGAGCGCTTTCGTAGAAAGGGCCGCTCGTATGTCAGTCTGCAATGTTTTAAGGGAAAACACTTATTTTCCGTTTCTCAGTATCGTTTTGGTAGGACTTTTGACGCAGGAAATGTCTGGTGGGATGGCCTTGGGAGGGCCGTTGTCGATTTCTCCGCTATTGGATTTTCGATTTACGGATGCTACGAGCACCACCGTACCGAACCATGGCCTGTTGGGTTCTGGGGGGAACGCCACTTTGGCTTCGGGGACGACCGTGGTGAGCGGCCCAACGCCTGTCCAGCGACTGGGGTACGAGAACGCTTATTTACTGATCGACAGTAGTTCTGATCGTATGTACACAGTGGATATCGACGCTCTCGACACATTAGGGAGTTTCACGATCTCGTTTTTTGTCAAGCCGGTTGGCAACTTCGGAGACTGGCGAGAAATGATGGGGGATACCGACTCAACCACTCCTCCTGCTTTTTATAATGGTTGGTACTTACAAGGTCGCAATATCAATGGATCGACAAGTCCCCGCAATTATGCTTTTTTGCTCGTAGGCCCTGGTTCGTCTTCCAGTGTGCAATTTACCTCAGCCGACGACTATATTGTTCCCAATACTTGGCAACACCTGACTTTGGTGGTTACTGGACTTCAGGAATCTGGGACGCACATCATGCAAGTGGATTTTTACCGAGATGGAGAGCTTTTTTCTACCATGCAAAGAAGCACTAGCCTTACCATGGGAAATTCGACCTTAGGTTTTACGATCGGTAATACCCATTGGGACAGTTCACTTTTTGCCCAGTATGCCGCAGTAACTATGTTTGGCAGGGCCCTCACCGCGGAAGAAGTTCGGGCTTACTACAACTTTTTGCTCACGCCGGAACCGCCTTCAGGGGTTCTGCTTTTCCTGGCTTTAGCGGGTCTAGGACTTGGCCGGAGGTTTCGGCGCTTCTTGAAAAAGCAATCGGCTGTGCCGAGGTTCGAATAGAGAGATGTAAAACACCCTATAA
Source organism: Planctomycetota bacterium (assembly GCA_029550925.1). Taxonomy (GTDB): domain Bacteria; phylum Planctomycetota; class Planctomycetia; order Pirellulales; family Thermoguttaceae; genus JANXAQ01. The sequence goes on along the minus strand of JAKPGL010000049.1, from coordinate 23,003 downwards.
AGGCACGGTTGGACGCCCAGCCAGACTCTTCCCGTTTTCTTTGCCTTTCTTTTGGCTCTTCAAATATCTCTCTGGGGAAAATACAACTTTTGGCGTAGTATAACTCCCCCCGGTTTTGGCAAAAACAAAACCCCGTACCCTCCTTGTTTTTCTTCCTATTTATGGAGGAAAATTCTAAAAGTATCCCCACTTGACCTGGATGAAGTAGGATTGGCCGAAATAATCTTTTCGAGGTATTATAGTGTACCTGGAAAGAGGGATGTTCTTTTCCCCCAGTTGGGAAGGGGTAATATATCCCACTTTGCGTTTTCCATTTCCAATCGAGAGCAATTGTTTTCTTCGTGTTTTGGCGTCTCGACCTGGGAAAACCTTTCGTAACCAGAAGGACCTTATTCAATGGCGATCGATTTAGCGGTGGTGCCGGTGGCGGGGCGTGGGACTCGGCTGTTGCCCCTGACGAAAAGCCAGCCGAAGGAAATGCTCCCGGTAGGTCGAAAGCCGGTGGTGCAGTATGTGGTGGAAGAGTTGGTCCGGTGCGGGATCGGCCGGATTTTGTTTATCACCGGGCCGGGCAAGACGGCCATTGAAAACCACTTCGACATCGATGCAGAACTGATCGAACTGCTGCGGGAGAAAGGGCAGGAGGAACTATTGGCCGAGCTGGCCTTCGAGCGGGAGGATGTGGAGTATTTTTACACCCGTCAGCGTCGGCAATTGGGGTTGGGTCATGCGGTGCTGTGTGCAGAACCGGTGGTGGGTCGGCAGTCGTTTGTTGCGGCCTTGGGCGATTCGATCATCGGGCTGAATGCCCAGTCAACGGTGGTTCGGCTGATGATCGAGCAATTCGAGGCCCGGCGGGCGGCTGCGGTGGTCGCCTTTGAAGAAGTGCCCCGGGAAGATGTGGTTCATTACGGTATCGCCAAACCTCGGGACGGCGGCGGGGAAGTGTTTGAACTGGATGATTTGATTGAAAAGCCGGAAGTGGACGAAGCGCCCAGCACCTTGGCGGTGGCGGCCCGGTATGTGTTTGGCCCGGCCATTTTCGACCACTTGCGCCGCACGCCGCCGGGGAAGGGAGGCGAAATCCAACTGACCGACGCCATTCGCTCGCTCATTGCCGAGGGCGGCAAGGTGCTCGGCGTACGCCTGCCGCCAGAAGAGAAACGCTTTGACATCGGCAACTTTGAGAGCTATTTCCGTGCGTTTGTGGAGTTTGCCCTGGCGGATGACCAACTCGGCCCCCAACTGCGCGCCCATTTGACCGAACTCCTCCACTGAGCGAGGCCCTAGCCATGCAGATCATCCGCAAACGTGCCTACGCCCGAGCCGGTCTGATCGGCAATCCGTCGGACGGCTACCACGGTCGAACCATCTCGATCATCGTAAAAAACTTCTGGGCGCGGGTTACCTTGTACGAATGGGACGAAATCGAACTTTTGCCCAGCCAGGAAGACCAAAGCCGATTCCGCTCCATTCATGAATTGGTGCACGATGTGCAACTCCACGGCTATTACGGGGGTCTGCGTCTGGTGAAGGCCACCATCCGCAAATTTGCCGAGTATTGCTACCGCCAAGGCTGCCGGTTGCACGATCGGAATTTTTCGATTCGCTATGAGAGCAACATTCCGCGGCAGGTGGGCCTGGCCGGCTCCAGCGCTATTATTGTGGCTACGCTTCGGTGCCTGATGGAGTTTTACGACGTGGATATTCCCCGGCATGTGTTGCCGTCGTTGGCCCTATCGGTAGAGACGGAGGAGTTGGGCATAGCCGCCGGATTGCAAGACCGGGTGATCCAGGTCTATGAAGGGATGGTCTATATGGACTTTACCCGGGAGAAGATGCGGCGGGACCGGGGATTTTGGTGCGGGCAGTACGAGCCGATGGACCCAGGGTTGCTTCCGCCGGTCTATTTGGCTTACAGTTTGGACAGCAGCGAACCGACTGAAGTGGTGCATAATAATTTACGCGCCCGCTATGAGCAGGGCGAACCAAAGGTGCTGCAGGTGATGGAGGAACTGGCGGCCATCACTTGGGAAGCCAAAGAGGCTTTGCTTCGGCGGGACGCCCGGCGATTGGGGGAACTGATCAACCGAAACTACGATCTGCGGGAGTCCATCTGCAAGATCCTGCCCCGTCATGCGGAAATGGTGCACCGGGCCAGGGAAGTTGGAGCGTCGGCCCATTTTGCCGGCAGCGGCGGTGCAATCCTAGGCAGCTACACCGACGAAGCCATGTACCAACGCCTGGACGCCGCCATGCAAAAAATCCACTGCCGCCTGCTGCGTCCGATCATCGTGTAAAAAGTCCCAGGCATTCTGACTTTCTTAGAGGTTCTAACAAAACGGCCTTTCCTGCCTACTTCTTCCAGATAGGGGGAATAGTCGAAGCTTTTGGGGTTTCGTTTTGTTAGAGCCTCTTGTAGTACTACCATTTTTTGGGAAACCTCCCCTCCCGAAGTTTTTGGAAAATTTTTCTTCCGACCAGAGTTACCCTGGATGGGAAGATCGCCACATAGCGGGCAGAAGCCAACATTCGCTCATCTTTCGAGTTACCGCCGGGATGTCGTCCGCGATAGCACTCTACATCGGGTCGGTATGATCCGAGCTAGGCAGGCTAAGGTTGCCGAACCTGGTCCGTCGTCGCAAGTTCCTACCCATTCGCACATCCCGATGGAATCAACACTGGGTAAACTCCAGGGCGAATTGGCTCAGGCTGGACAGCCTAAGCTACGCATTGTTCGCAGGATTCTCTAGGCATGGTTTGGCTCTCTTTTTTGGGATGGCCCTCTGCATAATCCCTTTTCAAAAACTCCTCTTGAAAAATCAATCTAAGTCTTGGCAGCCCAATAGGTTAGCAAAACTTTTTTTCTGGAAATTCCCCCTCCTAATTTTTTCTCCACATGCTTGAGAGGGCCGGGGGGGTGATTATACTCCGAAAGATGGCAATGGGTGATTTTGAGTCCTCGTGAGCTTTGAAAGCTCCTTTAGCCTGTCTTCGAAGCCCACAAGGGTAAAAGAATTATTCAGAGGCCCCATTTGCAGGTTCGGAAGGCCCTAATTATACTAGAAATAATGATATTCGGAACATTTTAGCCGAATGCAAAGGAGGCTTATTTTAGGGTGAAATTTACCTAGGATTGTCATTACCGTTCTAGCGGCAGTTCACCGCAGATTGTCACTGCCGCTCTAGCGGGAATTTAGATTTCTTGCAACCGCTACTTGGGAGGAATACCAATGTAGCCGCCTCACAGGACCCAGGATTCCCGCTAGAGCGGCAGTGACAAGGTACTGCATTCGGCTAAAAGATTACTGATATTCTACATGAGTAGAGCAGAGTGCTTGTAGAGTATGGAGATGTGTTTCTTTGTATATCTAATTAGTGGGAAACTTTCTTTCCGGGGAATAATCACTTTACGGAATTGTGGAGGGTTGCTATGAAGCCGTTTGGGATCATGATCCTTGTGGTGTGTGTCGGGGTGATGGCCGGGGGACAACTCTGGGCCGCGGTGATCGCCAACTATCAAGCGGATTATTTGGCAGGCACATCGAACGGGCAAACCCGCCCAGAGCGCTTTAATGACGGCTGGGACTACATGTGGAACTCGGGCGGCGCGATTGGCTTCTCCACTAACTATACCAGCTTAAAGGCTTACGACGCTCAGTATAACTACGATGGATCAGGCGGGGTGCCGCGGGCCGAACCAGCATCCTATGTTCATTTATATAGTACCGGCGGCCATCCCGGCTCCCACGCGGGATACCCAAGCGACAACCCTTACGACCGGTACGCTATCGCCGCCTACACCGTGCAGTCTGGCGAAGCTGGGCCTATTTATCTGTACGGAAACATATCCGTCGGCGAGTCTCAGAGTAATGGCGTGGAATTGCGGGTTTACGTGAACGATACGATCCAGTTAACTCAAGTTCAAAACGGTGGAACGAGCGGCTTCTTTTGGGCTTCCCTAGGGTCTCTCAATGTAAACGACAAGGTCTATGTGGCCTTTGGCCCAAATGGATCGCGTGGTTTCGACTCCTTTACTTTCAATTTTACTTTGGCCCATTCAGATTCTGGGGATCGTTGGTGGGATTCTGACGGCATATCCCCGGCGAATGGCGGCTCTGGCACGTGGAATACCACCAGTTCATACTGGGCTAACGCTCCCAGCAGCGGCGTCTATGGTACATGGAACAATACGGCCAATATGACCGCCCATTTTACTGGCGCCGGCGGCACAGTAACTCTGGGCGAAGCGATTACCGCTCAGGCATTGGGGTTTTACACCAATGGCTACACCATTAGCGGTAGTTCTACTCTGACGTTGACCAATGGGGGAGGCGGTTCCTTAGGAGCAGCTACTATTTATGTAGCCAATCCCTCGGATACGGCCACGATTTCCGCCCCGATTGCCGGTTCGGCAGGCCTGGTAAAAAGCGGCCCTGGTAAGTTGGTCCTTTCCGGGCCGCTCAACTACACCGGCGGCACCACCGTCAACGCCGGCACCTTGGTTCTGGCCAAAAGTGATGTTCCATTTCCTAGTGCTGGGAGTACCGGGCAGTTTGGATCGGCCCATACGGTAACGATCAACACCGGCGGCACGTTGCAGCTTGATACTAATTGGATTACGGGCGACGGATTAAAGAATAAGGCCGTTGTCAACGGCGGCACGCTTTATTTCGGTGCCGGGGATAACTACTGGGGCAACATCGAGCTGACCGGAGGACAAATCACCACGCGCACCAGCGGTAACCCCTGGCGCACGGGCAACTGGGGCAGCGGCTTGATCAAGGTCAATCCCAGTGCGGTCTCCTCCACGATTTCCGGCCGACTTTGTTTTGTCGGTACCACTTCGGCGCCGGTAACTACGTTCGATGTGGCCGACGGAGCGGCCGCCGATGATCTGGTCGTTTCGGCCACCATCTATGACCACGGTGGTTTTGAAGGCAAAATGGCCCTGGTCAAGGCCGGGGCGGGCAGGATGGTCCTTTCCGGGCCGCTCAACTACACCGGCGGCACCACCGTTAACGGCGGTACCCTGGTATTGGCCATGCCTGACTTGGGCTGGACTACTAATGGGCAGTTCGGCTCCTCTGGCCATGTGATTACCGTAAATGCCGGGGCCACCTTACAACTTACCCAACGAGGGCTCCTCGGCTACGGACAAGCCCATCAACTGATTATCAACGGCGGTACCGTGGAGTTTCAGAACCAAACCTATCAGAGCCGAATCGAAATGACCGGCGGACGAATTGTCAGCACCGCCTCAAATTATTGGCGTGTGGGCAACTGGGGCAACGGCCAGATTACGGTCAAGGCCAGTTCCACAAGCTCTACTATTGAACAGTACATGATGCTCGTTAAGACCGCCTCGGCCACCAAGACTACTTTTGACGTAGAAGACGGCCCGGCCGCGCAGGACCTGATCGTCTCGGCCAATATCATCGATCATGGCGACGGCTACGAAGGCATGGAACTGGTCAAGGCCGGGGCGGGCACGATGGTCCTTTCTGGAACGAACACCTACATCGGGCCGACCACCATCCAGGCCGGCAAGCTCCTTTTGATGGGCACGCATACCCCCGCAACGACGCCTGGGCTTTATACGGTGGCAGCCGGCGGCACGCTGGGCGGCACCGGCCGGACTAACGCCCCGGTCCAGGTTCAGGGCACGATCGCCCCGGGGGCCAGTGTGGGCACGATCTATACCGGCAGCGAGACCTGGGCGTCCGGCGGAACTTACCAATGGGAAATCCAGGATGTGGATGCAGGGCCTGGCACTGGCTGGGACCTGGTCAACATCACCGGCACACTCAGCATCACGGCCACAGCGGCGCAGCCGTTCGTGATTGATGTGGTGTCGCTGGGTGGCGGCGGGGGGAGTGGCTTGGTAGCCGACTTTAATCCCCTGGGCGTCTATAGTTGGGAGATTGCCCGCACCACAGACGGCGTGGTGGATTTTGCCGCGGAAAAGTTTCTGGTCGATCTAGGCGATTTCCAGAACTATTGGCACGGGGGGCGCTGGTGGGTAAGCCAGCAGGGCAACAGTGTGTTTTTGAACTATGCGATTCCGGAGCCGTCGAGCGGACTGTTGGCCCTCGTGGCCCTGGCCGGCTTGGGCCTCTGGCGTTGGATCACTCGAAAATAAGGAAGTCGGTTACTTTCGGCGTTGGTGCAGGGCGCGGCGGATGGCGCGTTGGGCTTCGGCTTTTTTCATGGCTTGGCGTTTGTCGTAGAGTTTTTTGCCGCGGGCGACGGCCATGAGCACCTTGGCCCGGCCCCGTTTGAAGTAGATTTCTAGCGGCACCAGGGTAAGGCCCTTTTCCATGGCGCGGGCGGCGAACTTCTGAATTTCCCGCCGATGCAGAAGAAGTTTCCGCGGACGTTTCGGATTATGATTGAATCGGTTGGCTTCCAGGTACTCCGGGATGTCGCAGCCGATGAGCCAAACTTCGCCCTCCTTCAGTCGGCCATAGGCTTCGTCCAGCGAACAGCGGCCTGAGCGGAGGCTTTTAACCTCGCTTCCGACCAGCGCTAGCCCGCATTCCAGGGTCTCCAGGATCTCGTACTTGTGGCGGGCCTTGCGGTTCTGGGCCACAAGCCGACGCTCCGGCTTCTGCGAATCTTTGCTGGTCGATGCCTTTTTCGCCATACCGATCCTCGTCCCATTCAGCCAAAAAGCCCCGGAAAAACCCGGCTACTTCCTGCCTTCCTATTGCCGCCGGGCCTTCTTCTATCATAATATTCTATCGGCGGTTTCGGAACAGCGGCTTATCCACTTCGTCGCTGTTCCGGTCGTCTAAAGTAAATCCGGAAAGAGGCGATGCTTTCTATGGATGGTTCCGAATGCCGGTAACCGTTCCCCGTCGGGGGGCGGGCCGGTTTTTCGTCCTCTTTTGCGATCCGACTAATACCGTTTGTCCAGACTGCGATGAACTCAGGCTAGACAGCCTGAGTTACAATTCCGGCCTCCTCTGGGAATGGTTACAAATGCGGTTCACGCTCAAAACCTTATGACCCAAACGCCTTCACAGAGACTGCCCAGTTGGTTGAAACGGCCTTTGCCGGAAGGAGCGGCCTATCACCAGACCCGGCAACTATTGGCCGAACTCCGCCTGGACACGGTCTGCCATCATGCCCGCTGCCCGAACCGCGGCGAATGCTACGGCCAAAAGACGGCTACTTTTTTGCTTTTGGGGCCGATATGTACCCGGCAGTGCCGATTTTGTTCGGTTTCCAAAGGGAAGGCCCAACCGCCCGATCCGACGGAACCGACTCGGGTGGCGGAAGCGGTTCGTCGAATGGGACTCCAGCATGTGGTTCTGACCATGGTCACCCGAGACGACCTGCCTGACGGGGGCGCAGACCATCTAGTGCGTACGATCCACGCCATCCGGGCCGCCCTACCCCAAACCACGGTAGAACTGCTCATTTCGGATCTGGCCGGCAACTGGGAGGCGTTGGAGCATCTTCTGGCCGCCAGGCCGGATGTGCTCAATCACAACTGTGAAACCGTACCCCGGCTTTATCCGGAAGTCCGTTCTCCGAAGGCGGATTACCGTCGGACGCTAGAGCTTTTGCGCCGTGCGCATCGAAGCCGGCCGGAAATGCCGCTGAAAACCGGTCTGATGCTCGGCCTGGGCGAAACGACCGAAGAGGTGTTGGACACTCTGGCCGACCTGGCCGAGGCCGGTTGCAGCCTGCTTACCCTGGGCCAATACCTTCAGCCTACTCCCGAACAGACGCCGGTGGTTCGGTATTTGCCGCCTGAGGAATTTGAACGATTAGGCCGGATGGCCCGGTCGTTAGGCTTTCGGCAGGCGGCCAGCGGGCCGTTTGTCCGCAGCAGCTACCAGGCCCATCAAATGCTCCGGGACTGCCCGTAGGAGTTGTTCGTTTCGGGGAAGGCGTGATGAAACGGTAATTTAAGCGGGTATCTACCCCCTGGTTCACCCTGTGGAACGGTGGGGAATGGAACAAAGGAACTTCAGCGTCCCAGGGCCGGTGTTCCGGAACTGATGGAGTTCATTGGGCGGAACAAACACCACCACGCCGGGCCGAAGCGGATGGACCTGCCCCTGGCCGTCCACGATCTGGCCGGTCCCCTCCAGCACAAACACTTCATGCTCGTAGTCATGGGTATGCTGCGGTGTATGGCCGGCGGGCGAGACCTCAAATTGCCGCATGGTAAAATTCATGGCGCCGTCCTCCGGCCCGATCAAACATCGCATCCGACACCCTACCGCCCCTTGCATCTCGACCGGTTTGACCGGAACGGTTTCGTCTTGAAAAACTTTCATCCGTCTCTCCTTTGGGGTTAAGGAAAAATATCTCTGGGGAAACATCTCTCTGGAAAGAAACGGGCCTGACGCTATCGTTCCATTGTATCCATCGAGGCCGAGAGGTCATACCACTTTTTCCTGCAGGCGAGGCTGTTCGAGAGCGTAAAGATCGAGGACAAAAAGGGACGGAAAGAGAGATTACATAGAGATATTATATGTCGTGTTTATCAAAGTTCTATCACTCGTTCTTCTTACGCACCCGACAAACGGAAGCGAAGGATTCTTGACGTAACACATTGCATAATAATAACTTAGGTTTTTTAGGAGCATATTCGGCGGTCCGGAGTGGATGGTTTTCTTGGCAGGTTCCACGACCTGGACGGCGCCGTCGGCAGTTTGAGTCTTAAGTATTTAGGGAGCAGAGGATTTCTCCTTCCGATGGTCTTTGCAAAGGTACGCAAGAGGTACGGGGAATCGTAGAAGGTCGCCGCGAAAAATGGACCACTCCCAATAGGAACGAAGGTATGGGAGAAAAAATTGCCGCTCTTTAGAAGAATGGTGTCAAACTGTTGACACCAGGGAATGTTATTATTTTATACAACTTTTAGTATTGTTCACCGGGGGCGTTGGCGAGGCAAGAGCCTTGTAGGAAAGGGAACAGTACGAAAGTAAAAGTAATTTTCTTTTCAGGGAAACAGAAAAGATCCTAAGTGGGGGGAGTTCGGCCATGGAACGGATCGATCTATCCCATCGGGCGTCTGCGTCGCACCGGATTTTGCTTGTCGTTGCTCGTCGTTTGATTGCCGAAGGATTGGAAGCCCTGTTTCGCCAACAGCCGGATTGGCAAACGGCCATAGCGGGAACCGTGGAAGAGGCGCTAGTCTATGTAGAACAGCAGCGGCCGGAAGCGGTTATAGTGGATTTAAGTCTTTCGGACGGCGGGGCCTTTTTACTGCTGCAACAAGTGCGATCCCGCGGATTGAAAGTACGGGTCGTATTTTTAGACGACTCGGTCCATCCGGCTCGGCTGGCAGCCGTCCAAAGTCTTCGCGCCGCCGGCTATTTTACCCTGACGGATTCGTTTGCCTCTCTTTCAGCCGGATTGAGACAAGTGTTGGCGGGGAGGACTGTTTACAGTACTTTTCCTGGACCGGACGCGGGTTCTTCAACTGGGATACCGGCTAGCGGAGGGGTTGCTTCTCCTTTAAGTCGGCTTAGCCGACGTGAAATGGAGGTGCTGATCCATCTGGCCCGCGGACTGACGGTCAAAGAGTGCGCCGAACATCTGCATCTGTCGCCCAATACGGTGGATAATCATAAAGCGCGTCTGATGAGCAAACTGGGGCTGCATCGTTCGACCGATCTGGTTCGGCTGGCCATCCGCGAAAAGCTCCTCGAACAATAGCGTTTACGAGTCGGCAGGGGGGCGTTTAGGAATCCGAGCGGCGTCCGAAGTATATTCCATACCCCATTCTGGGGTGTGATGAGGACGCTTTCTTTACCGCTTTATCCCGCCCAGCGGTCTTGCACGGTTCCTTCTTTTTCCCCGACGCCCCGGTGAGGCCGGTTGCGCTGTCGCCTCCGACCTACAACCGCTTGCGATAGTATCATGATGCTAGTACAAGCTGTAGGGGTTAAAGTCCCCCTCAACGCCACAGGCGTCCGCTTCAGAGCAATGGTCAATTGACCTCAAACCAGGAACGTCTTACAATAATATCTTTTGTTTTTTCTGTGAGGAGTCAGAAGGAGTTGTTAGGGTGAAACATTTCCGAGTGCAAAAAAACGAGAATACCCCTCGATGGCTGTTGAGTTTGGTCCTCGTGGTTGTGGGAGGGACCGGTTCGGTTTTACTTTCTGTAGGTTTTTCTGAGGAAATCGAGGAACGGTTTTCCGTCGGCCATCCCCAGGCAGCGGGGATCATGACCCTATTGGAACGGGAAATTTTGTCGGCCTGGCGGGAGCGGGGTCTGGAAACTGCGTATCAACGATTCCGTGCGTATAGCGGTCAAATGCTGGACGAGAGCGCCACTGGTCGAGGCGGCGAACTGACGGGTAATTGCCGACTCCAGTGGTATGACCAGATGCTCCGGAATCCGCTGTCGGCGCCCGCCCAGGCGGAGCAGTTCACCCGCCAGTTGCACCAGGCGATTGTAAAAGGCGATGGGCCGACCGGATTGGACCAGGCCTTTCGCATGGTGCGGGAAAAACTGGATCAGCCCAGCCGAAAACCGTTGGAGATACCAAAAATCGCCAGCCCGGACCAAACATTGGATCTAGTGCAAAACGCCTTGATCGACGCCCACCGCCATTACGCCCGGGCCTTGGCTCCCCTATTGCCGGAAGAACTGGGCGAATTGGTCCGGCAATTGGAGCCGGTCTTTGTCGGTCAGAATCGGATGGGGCATACCTTGGCGGACCGCCCCGCCGGACGCCGAATGTGCAATCTGTTGGAAAAACTGGATCGGGCCGAGCTTTTGGCAGCCGCCGAAGCCCTGTTGCCGCTTACCCAGCCGGATTTCCTCCACCAATTGACCCAATTGCCCGATCAGGCAGACCCGCCAGAAAATCTCCCCGGGGTACAAGGTCCGATAGTCCGCAAAATCCAGACCCCTGTTGGTCTCATTCTCATTGGCGGCCGAGGGAAAAATCAGTACCAGTTGGATCAGATGCCCGAAGTGGCAGCGGTGATCGACCTAGGCGGGGATGACGACTATCTGGAAGGGACCGCCTCGTTTTATCGGCCGGTGATGGTGTTAGTGGATTTGGCGGGCAACGACACCTATCGGTCCGCCAAACCGGGGGTGCAAGGAGGAGCTATTCTAGGGGTTTCGCTGCTAGTGGACCGGGAGGGAAATGATACGTACCTGGCGCGGGATGTGGCTCAAGGGTCGGCTATCGCCGGGGTGGGGATACTTATCGACCAGCAAGGAAACGACCAGTATGTGGGTATCCGGCGGGTGCAGGGGCACGCCTTGGCGGGCCTGGGGTTGCTCGTGGATCGGGCAGGCCAGGACCAATATCGAGGGGCGCTTTGGACCCAAGGCTTCGGCGCACCGCTGGGCATGGGTATTCTGGACGACCTCGACGGGGCGGACCATTACTACACGGGCGGCTATTACCTGGACACCTATGAAGAAACCCCTGGTTATGAAGGGTGGGGGCAGGGTGTCGGGGCAGGGCTTCGGCAGGTATCCAACGGCGGGATCGGCGTTATCCTCGACGGCGGCGGCGATGATGTGTATGAATATGATTATTTGGCCCACGGCGGTGGGTACTGGTGCGGCATGGGCTTTGCCCGGGATTTTGGCGGCAATGACCGCCGTCTGGGCGCCACCTTGAAGGCCTACGATGGCGCCGAACGGACCCAGGCCCGATTCCAGCGGTTCGGCGTCGGGTGGGGATGCCATTATGCCCTGGGATTTCTCTTCGACGACCAGGGCGACGACACCTACGGCGGCACCATCATGGGCCTGGGAATGGCCTGGGACGATTCCGTCGGAGTGCTTGTCGATTTCGGCGGCAACGATCGGTATGACGCCACCGGCGGACTGACCCAAGGCGTGGGCGCCCAGGCGGGGCTTGGTATCCTTTTCGACTATAACGGTCAGGATGTCTATCTGGGCCGAAACCAAGGATACGCTTCTTCTACGAATACCTATCATCCCAGCTTGGGTGCTGCGGGGAACTTCAGTTTTGTGATTGATTACGGCGGCAAGGATGAGTACGGCTGCGGGGCGGCCAACAACGCCATTACCCAGCGGGGCGCCGCTGGCGGTTTCATCATCGATCGACCGCACCATGACGAAACCGCCGTGCTGGGAGGGGGGAAATAACGCAAAGCCGTCCCGTCCTAGGAAAGAGAACTCGCTTATTTCTGGAGTAATGAATCGCTTGGGAAAACTCCGAGCGTCGGAAGGAGTCTAAAAAGGTGAAGAGAGATTTATTTTCTGATTTCCAGAGCAGGATTGTTAGAGGCATTCTAAGCGGCGTCCTTCTTGGCGTCGGCTTGTTTCAGACGGTTTCTGCTGCGGACCGAAACTCGTTAGGATTCGAAGGACCGGCCGGACAAGAATTTTTGGAAGCCTCTTCTGGCAAGAGTTTTAACGTGGAACAGAAGGAGTTGCTTACCGCAGCGGAAGCCGAGAGGCCCGATGTGGGGAAAACTGATTCCGCCAAGCCCGCCCAGACGCCGGTTTTAGGCAATCCGCATCCTCAGACGCCTTCGGTGGATGGGCCTTCTTTGGGGCCGGAAAAACCTGTACCTCCCCTTCCCGGAGGAAAAACGCCGGTAGAAATAAAAGAGTCCCCCGATAGGCCGACAAAGGAAAAGGTTTCTCAGGCAGATTCGGGAGAAAAGACGCCCCCAGAGAAAATTTCTCCGGCGGAGCAGGGCGGTCCTGTGAAACAACCGCCTTCCGTCAAAGCATTTGTTCCCCCGACCCTTGGCCCCGAATGGAAAACCCTTACGCAAGAAATCCAACAAACTGTCCAGTCGGCCTGGCAAATCCCCATGAGCACCCAAGCGCACTCGCCGGCGGACCTGATGCAGTGGGCCTTGGTTTGGGGGTGCAACGCCGAGGCCGCCTCCGGAGACGGCAAAAGGGTCAATGTGCTGGCTATCTTGTGCCATAACTATCCTTGTGCGGATCGGCAATTGTTGGTCGAACACGACGGCCATTTTGCCGCCCGGTTCGGCTATGGGTATCAAACCCACCGAGGCGAATTCTTGGCCCTATTGGCCTGGGCGCGGGTCCCGAAGGAGTATCCCCTTCAAGTGGGCCAACAGAAGCGAACTGTTGCCGACTTGGTCCAATACGAAAAACTTCATTGCCGGACGGGGCTAGAACAGTCGCATGTACTGCTGGGGCTTTCGTTTTATCTGGAAAAGAGCGAAGAAACCTCCTGGCAGAACAACCTGGGCCAGGAATGGTCTTTGGAACGGCTGATTTCTGAAGAGTTGCGGGGACCGATTGCCGGGGCCGCCGACGGCGGGATGCATCGGCTCTTGGCGTTAAGTTATGCGATCCAAGCCCGGCGGAAACACGGGTTGTCCTGGACGCCGCTATGCGATCAGGTCCAGGAGTATGTTCGGGAATATCAGAAACATGCGTTTCGATGCCAAAATGCCGATGGCAGTTGGAACCCGGCGTTTTTGGAAGCGGTAGGCCCTAGTCAGGATCGACTGGGGGTGCTTCGTTCGACGGGACTGATCTTTCGTTGGCTTGCCTTTTCGCTGCCGGAAGAAGGGTTGTACGACGCTCGGATGTTTAAGTCGGCCAAAGTCCTGGTGGGGCTCCTCCGCACGGGCTACCTGCAAACCCGAAGAACGAGCCCGCTGGAGTTTTCGGCGGCGATGTACGCCCTGGACGGCCTGACTCTTTATGAACAGCGCGCCTTATCTTCTTTGAAGGAGCAGGCGACACTCCAACCCCGGCAATAACCCATTTTCTGGCCTTCCGGAAATCCGGCTTTTTCCTTAGCAGAGCCAAGAGCGATAGAACTTCATTCCACGGCTGGATAGGTCGAAGAGTTTCGATAGGCGGTCAGGATTTCCGGCACATTGAGCACTAGCGCCAATCGACCCCCGCCCAATAAAGCCACGCCTTGAATTTTAGTACATCCTGGTAGAATCCCTTCGAGGGTTCGCACCACGACTTGTCGGTGGCCCAAAAGCTCGTCGAATTGAAGACAGATTTCTTCTCCCGGAGGACCGACCAGAGCGGCTGGGGTAGAATCTCGGCCTTGGGGCTGGCCGGGGATGTATCCAAGGGCCTCTGGAACGCCCACCAAAGGATAGCATCGGTTGCGGAATTGAAGCATGGGTTGGTTTTGGACCCAATGAATTCCGCCGGAACAGAGTTGGAGGATTTCTCGTACATGTTCCAGAGGGAGAACGAGGAGTTGCTCTTGGCAGCGGATGAGGAGTCCATCGAGCACCAGAACCGCTTCCCGGATGGGGATGGTAAGATGTATTTTAGTGCCTATTCCCGGGGAAGATTCCACATCCACCCGGCCTCGATATTTTTCCGCCACCGTCCGTACCACATCCATCCCGACGCCGCGGCCGGACACGTCCGAAACCTTTTCTGCGGTGGAAAGGCCCGGGTGGAAGATCAGTTGGATTGCTTCGTCGCGGGAGAGTTTTTCGGCTTGTTGGGGCGTAAGGACCCCTTTTTCGACGGCTTTCTGGCGGAGTCGATCCGGGGCGATGCCTCGGCCGTCGTCTTCGACGCTAATGCGGACCCAATGGCGGTTCCGTTCGGCTTTGAGCAGGAGGACGCCGATTTCGTCTGCACCGCGGGCGCGTCGCTCCTGGGGAGATTCGATGCCGTGATCGACGGCGTTGCGTACTAGATGCGTCAACGGGGCTTCGAGTTCTCGAGCGAGAGCTCGGTCGATTTCTACCTCTTCGCCTAGGAGCCGGACGCGAACTTTTTTCTTGAGTTGGACGGCCAGACTGCGGGCCATTCGTGGATACGGAGCGAACAGTTCTCCGGCTGAGATACGCCGCAACGAAGCGGCGCTCCGATGCAGTGCGTCCAGTTGGAGACGGAGGTCTTGGCAAACGCGATGAAATTCTTCCGCCAAACCTCGTCCCAGAGCGGCCTCGGGGATTCGTCCTTCCAGTTCTCGAAGCAATTCCCCGGTAATAAACAGATGAGACACGTCTTCCAGGAACTCATCCAAGTAAACTTCTTTGACCCGGACATAACGGGTAGGGCTGGCAGGGGAGGGTTCCGACGACGGCCTTGCGACGGAATGCGATCCTTCTTCAGCGGATTCGAGCAATGGTGTTGTTGCGAGAGAGGAAGAGGCCGGGCAAAGCGAAGCTTCGGAGGGTAAATCCGAAGCGGGAAGCGGAACGGGTATTGCCGCCTCTGGCTGTGCGGAACGAAACATTTCGTCCAGAACGGCCTGAACGGTCTCCGGCGGGCTAGAAACCGCAGAATCGCTGGACGCAGCGGCGGAAGCAGAAGGGGGATGGGGAACCCGAGCCAACCAGGCGTGTTCCGCTGGTCCTAATTGTTGGAGGACGGCCCCTTCCGCGGCGGAGCGGAGCATCCCCTCCAAATGATCGATCCCTTCGATCAATAACTCCAGTAGGGCGTCCGAAAGAGGTGTCTTACCGTCTCGGATTTGGGCCAGGACGTTTTCTAGACCATGGACGAAAAGTTTATAAGCGTCCAGACCGAGGCAGGCAGCCGTCCCTTTCATCGAATGGACCGCCCGGAAGGCGGCGTGAATGGCCTCGGTTTGGCTGGGGTCTTGCTGGAAGGTCTCCAACAGTCGGGGAACTTCCCGGAGCGATTCGAGCGCTTCGGCGACGAACTGATCGATGAGTTCCCGGCCGGTTAACGCATCCATGTTTTTCTAAGATTGGCCCTGGCGCCAAGGGAAGGAAGGCATAGGCCCTGGCGGCGCGGCAAAGGAATGTTTTGTTTTTTTCCTCACTCTGCCCCTCTCGACGGCCTAGGGAGAGGGAAGAAAATAGTGCTGGTTCATTCGGCTGAAATGTTACCTCGGTTTTTATGTCGTTGCCTTTTCAATCGCCTCAGTGGGTTAGGCGTTTGAGCAAGCCACTTTTTCTTCCGTGGAGGCAAGAAGTTCCAGTCGGTTTAATGCGCTGCGGAGTTTTTCTGCATTGACAGGTTTAATAAGATACCATTCGCAGCCCTCTCGAAAGGAAAAAACTATGTCCTCGGGAGCGTCTCGGACCGTAACCATAAGGACCTTGGCCTCTTTATAGTCGCGATACGCTTTATGTTCGCTTTCCCATTTTCGGATTTGTTGAAGCACTTCCTGGCCGTTCATGCAGGGCATGTCGATGTCCAGAGTGATCAGCTCATAAGGGCATCGTTCTTCATGAGCTTTTTGGAACAGTTGCAAACCGATCGAGCCGTCCGGAGCGGCGTCGCAATCGGCGTAAGGAACCAAGAGGGCCTTGAGTTTGGATCGGCTTACATAATCGTCATCGACAATGAGCGCACGCATGGGTGGGCTCCTAAATAAAGGGCCTACATATTGGAGAAAAATGCTCCAGAATGGAGATATTCTTTAAGTCGTTGGAATTCACGTTGGAAATCGTTCCACGTACGCAATGCGTCGGCGGGGTCCCCTTCTTTGGCGAGGGATTCTAGGCGGCCGGCGATGGCGGCCAAGGGGTAAGCGGTCAAGTTGGCCGCGCCCCCCCGGATACGGTGCGATTCTCGACGTACACTTTCCCGATCGCCTCGTTGGAGCGCCTCGTACATAAGGTCTGCTTGCGCCTCCACGGTTTCTATAAATTGATGCATGGCCTGATTCAGCAGAGACCGATTCCCTCCAAAGTCTCTCAACGCCTCTTCATATCGAAGAGGTAAAGTGGAGCTCTCTCCAGAGGGTGTCTCTACAGAAGGAGCTAACTCTTGCGTTTCTTGGGCCGAAGTGGCCTCCTTGGAGGCTTCGCGAAGATAACGACCGACCACGGCCAAGAAGGAATTCTTTCGCAAAGGTTTGACGACGACTTCATTCAGGCCAGCTTCTCGGCACGCCTGGACAGTCTGCTTCGAGGCGTCGGCGGTTACCCCTAAGATGGGGACCGTGGCGCACCAGCCGCCCAACTTTCGGATTTCCCGCGTGGCCTCATAGCCGTCCATCTCCGGCATGTGCAAATCCATTAAGATGAGATCGAATTGATCTTTTTGACAGATTTGGACCGCCTCTTTGCCGTTCGGTACAATCACCACCGTGTGTCCTGCACTTTCCAAGTGCAACCGGGCCAATTCCTGATTGACCGGATAATCTTCGGCCAGCAGGACGCGCCCCGAACGAGATTGGATGCAAGAGGAAGAGGGCGATTCGGGTAAGACGCCCATTTGTTCCGGCGACGGCGTTTCGTTACAAATTTCTAACGGCACTGTAAACCAGAAGGCGGTACCCCGGCCCGGTTCGCTTTCAAACCCGATCTCCCCTTCCATCAAATGAACCAACTTCTTGGCAATGGAGGTGCCTAGTCCGGTTCCGCCGTATCGCCGGGTGGTACTTCCACAAATCTGAGTAAAACTCTGGAAGATTAAAGATTGTTTGTCTTTTGGGATGCCAATGCCCGTATCGATGACCCAAAAACGCAGGCGGGCTCGGCCGTTTTCCATACCCATCATTTCCACCCGCAAGCTGACCGAACCACGCTCGGTAAATTTGACTGCATTGCTCAACAAATTAAGTAAAATCTGCCGCAGCCGGACCACATCTCCTACCACATATCGCGGAACCGTCGGGGCCATTTCCAAGAGGAATTCCAATCCCTTCCCTTCCGCTTGCACCCGAACCGTTTGTTCTACGGACTCGATCAGATGTTGCATGTCCAGGGGACGACGTTCCAACTCCAATTTCCCGACCTCGATCTTGGCGTCATCCAACACGTCGTTGATCAAAGCCAACAGATGCTCTGATTCTTGGATGATCGCTTGGGCCTGGAGGTGCATCTCTTCGATACTGTTAGACCCTAAAATGATCTCAGCAAATCCGATGATCCCATTCAAAGGAGTTCGGATTTCATGGGAGACATTGGAAAGGAACTCGCTTTTGGCCCGATTGGCCGCCTGAGCCATGAAGGAATACTGTTCCAAGCATCGATTGGCCGCCTCCAATTGCTGGGTATATTGTTTGAGTTCTTCTTCGGCTCGGCGGCGTTGGGCGATTTCCTTTTCCATCCGTTGATAGGCGGCCAGAAGCTGACGGGTGCGTTCTTCGACCAGTTTCTGGATAGCTGCGGATTGGGCCTCGCCCATTTCAGAAAGCATGACCGAACTGGCAGATCCCCCTTTTTCACTCCTTCCATCCCCAGAGGAAGAAGGAGGGAGCGGCGACAAGGCATTGGAATTGGAATCGGCTTGGATGGCCTGGTCAGCAAAGTGGCCGACATCTCTGGAACCATTGGCTGTGTCTAACGAGTCCCACGCCGTAGGTCCCGTAGCCGCTTTGGCAGGCTGTCTGGTCGATTCCACCAGAGAAACTGGAGAGCTGTTAGTAACTTCCATGTGAAACGCCTTGTTGGGTCAAGCTTCGGTTCATGGAACTGTTTGTGTTTGGGGCGCCGAAGCAAGTAATCTGCGGCTGTACGATCCTAGCCGCCCCATCCTCTTCTGGTTTTTGGGAGTATTTCCAAATTGGCCGGAGGGAGGTGCTCAGTGAAGGGGACATCCTCCACGGAGAACCTATATAGGTCCCTCCCACTCCTAATATAGGTTGTGCCTGATTTTTATTGGTCAAGTCAATTTTTCATTTCCACCCACCCAATTGCCCTTCAAAGAACGAAGATAAGGAGAATAGCGGAAGAACCTCCGGGGGCTTAGTGGGTTCTTACTACCAGCCCATTCTTTATGGGGGACTAAACCCCAAAACAACGAGGTACAAAAAGAGGGCGATAACCCCCTTTGCCTGTTTAGTCTCATATCCCTCTGGAGAAGTAATAACTAGGGGGAAATCCTCCTGCCAACTTCCCGGCATGTTTCTAGAATGCTGCGGAAGACTAATACGACAGGGGACCTATCATCGGGACAGTAAAAACAGGATATGGATACAAAAGATCATCTATACGCAGCCCTAAGAGGCTCTAACAAAACGAAGCCCCCAAAAATTCGACCTATTCTCCCCGCTGGAGGAAGTGAGTAGGAATGGCCGTTTTGTTAGAGCTTCTAAAATTCGGTAACATTTCGGCCGGATGCAAAGGATGCGTATTTAGGGCGAAATTCGCTGGGTATTGTCACTGCCGCTCTAGCGGCAGTCCAGGGTCCTATGAGGCGGCAACATGGTTATTCCTCCCAAGTAGAGGGTACAAGAAGCCTAGATTGGGCGTTTGCGCGACAGTGACAACTGGAGTTTTGCAAAATGGGCTTGTTCAGGTGTTCGTACACTGAACAGGTCCCTCAAAAATCCTGTGATTTTTGAGGGTCGGTAGTGTACAAGATCGGTGGAAATCCCAAATTTGCAAAACTCCAGTGACAAGGTACTGCATTCGGCTAAAAAGTTACGAGTCTCTAAATTATCCCTGCCCTTGTTATCTCCGGGAAAATCCAGGGGACCTCCTAGATTTTCCAAACTCCTTCACGGCGAAAAGCTTATGGACGGAAAAAAAGCTATACTTTCTTAGGGAGATCAATGATTTCCGGCAACAGGTCAACCCTTGGAAGTAAACATCTATTTATATCTTCTAAGGGCCATGGTGTTGTCACTGATGCGCAGGCGGTGGTCCAGAAGCTCTTCGAAATTCGGAAAGACTGGATTCCCGATTCGCCGCAGGGACAGACCCATCCGATACTCCTCCCTCCAGGTAAATATCGACGGTTTTTCTAACATCTCCAAGGGCTGGGAATTGCGAGCACTGCCATGTTCCAAATCAAGCACATCATGAATTCCCAGGTGGTCAGCATTCCACTGGCTCAATCTGTCGATGAGGCCTTGCGGCTGATGGTCCACTACCACTTGGATGCACTTCCGGTGGTCGATGAAAAGGGCAAACTGGTGGGGCTGGTTACCAGTGCGGCCTTGTTGGATTTTGTGTTTCACTGTTGGCCGGGCAAACCTCAGCTCGCTCATTATATGAAGACCCCATGCCCTACCGTCGATAAAGAAGACCCCTGGGTCAAGGCCGCCGAACTGTTCCGATCGGAAAATATCCGCACTCTACCCGTTACGGAGCAGGGCCAGCTTGTTGGGACTGTCTCCTCGGAAGACTTGCTGCGAACCATCCATAAGGCCCGCGGTTTGGTCCGAGAAGTCCTGGCCGAACAACGTCCTGAAAAGTCGGCGGCGCTTTTTTAGGCCCCCAAAATCTCTAGCACTTTAGCCGGAATGGAGTAACCTCTCTTTCTTGCACCGTCAGGGATCCAGTTTTTCCATAGGGGGCTTTTTTCTGGATTCCCGGTAGCGGAGGCGGACCTTCAAGGACAGAATTCCGCCAAAAACTCGCACTCACTTGATTTGGTTAACCTGGTACGAGGCCCGCCGTTCTTGACGTTTTCCTACCGCCCATTGGCGTCCCTATTATTCCCAGGCTACCGTTACCGGCGTCCCTACAGAAATCCCCAATCGTCGCGCGGCATGGGAGCCTACCAAGGCCAGTTCTAATCGTCCGCTGGAGCTGATCAGGGCAATGAAACTATCTTCCGGCTGTTGTGCATAGGCGGAATAGATGCCGTAGGTTTCATAGATGCCGCAAACGACCACAGCGCGTCGATCGGTAGGTCGGCCCGCCAAGGCCTCCGCCCGAATGTTGGTGAGTAAATTTCCAAAGGAGTCGATCTCCTCCACGACGCCTTCGATCCGGTCAGGTAAGATGCGGACTTCTGGCCAATCGAGAAGGACATTCAATTGGGCGGGCGGCCCCAATTCCGCTGGCGAGACCCCCAGACTCAAATAGGCCGCCGACGGCGCTAAAATGTCCCGTCCATGAAAAGTTCGGGATACCGGATGCCGCCAAAACCGAGGATTTTCTAACCGCCGCACCTCCTCCGGAACCCATCCCAACCACACCAGCCGACTCAACACCCCATTATCCGGCGCCAAATAGTGCTGCTCGCCTATTCGGGCATACACCAACGCCCGATCCGTCCCCACTCCCGGATCCACCACCACTACATGAATGCTCCCGGCTGGATAATACGGGGCAACTTCTTCCAACACAATGGCGGCCTGCCGAATGTTTTGGGGCGGAATCGCATGGCTCAAATCCACCACCACCGCTGCCGGATTCAGGGAAAAGATCACCCCCTTCATCGCCGCTACATAGGGGCTCTCCACCCCAAAATCCGTGGTCAGCGTAATAATACCCATCCCATCTCCTTCCTAGAACTAAACTTTCCAGAAGTGTACCGATTCGGCCGTTTGAAGGAAATGTCTAGGGCACGGATATCAGGGGATCGAGTTTGTCATTGCACAGCGAGAGCAGTACTTGTTCTCTCTCCGAATCGTCGATCGGCCCGGGGATGCCGCCAAGCGGGACTGGCTTGGGCTGCTGTTTTCGCAGAACCACGTCCGGTCCATCGCCTCTCTGTGTAGGAATGACAAAACGGAGAAGTTCCCCAATTCGGCGGAAATGTTACCAGATGACAAGAGACACTCGCACCAGCCCCCTTACCAAACGCCAATTCGCCCCCCCTGATTGGGGTACCATGTTCCACAGAAAACCTTAGCTACCCGGCCAGGACTCGAACCTGGAACGAGGGAACCAAAATCCCTTGTGTTACCATTACACCACCGGGTAAAATTCCCCCAAACGGGGGGAAACTATTTTCCTATATGCTACCCTTCCTATGCTTATCGGTCGTTTCCTATTCCCCGATTCCGGTGGTGGTGCAAAAACTCTATGCCCTGGGTGATGGTTTCGCCATACACCATGAACCGAAATAGCGGGGGTTAATCCGGTCAGAAAGAGGGGCCTTGAAAAGTACCTCTTGGGTAGAACGTTTTCCAAGGCCTTTCTCCCAATGTATGGACCATTTGGGGTTTAGGCAAGGGGAGTTCCCCAAAAGATTTTTGGTCGGAAAGCATCCTTTCGGCTAAAAAACTTTCTCCGTTGCGGGGGAGATATTCTTCCTCTCTCCCAAAGGATTGCGACGCCTGGCCCTCTTTGATACAGTTGAATAAGATACTTATCGTGTTTGGGAGATGGTTATGGCTAGTGTGCAGATTCCTTTGTTGTTGGCGGAACATACCGGGGGGTTAAGACGGATGGAGGTTGCCGGGGGGAGTGTGCGGGAGATTGTGGAGGAATTGGAGAAACGGTTTCCAGGCATTGCCGGGCAGATTCATCAGGGGGGGAAAATACGCCCCACATTGGTCATTACCGTGGACGGTCAGTTAGCAACTGCTGGACTGGACACCCCTGTAGGCCCCTCCAGCGAAGTATGCCTGTTGCCATTTTTAGGGGGAGGATAACGAGAAAGATGTTTCGTGGCGTAGTGGCTAACAGCCAGCGAGAACGAGGGCCGATTGCCAAAATTGCCCTCAGAGATCGGCAATTTAGCCAAGAGGTTCTCCCGCAGTTTCCGCGCAGAGAATCGGTCCCGGCGTATTCCAATCGAATCCTTTATAGGTGAGGATAAACTCTTGGTGGCCGAGCCGTTCGCTGGCCGTCGGCTGACCGCGCGCCACGGCCAAGACCCGCTGGTAGATTTCCTGGCCGACTTCCTCCAGGCTGCCTTGGCCTTCCAGAATTCGGCCGGCGTTGATGTCCATGTCTTCGGACATCCGACGGTAAGTTTCCGGGTTGGCGCAGACTTTCAGCACCGGGGCAATCGCAGAACCGACCACAGAACCTCGGCCTGTGGTAAACAGAGTCAAATGGACTCCACAGGCGATCAATTCGACAATCTCCGCATTATCGGAGATATTGGGGAACCCCCAGAGCGGCTCGCCATCCGGCACGACATCCATCAGATACAAACCTGGTCGGGGAGGTTGTTGGCCGGGTTTTAGATAGCCGGTGATGGGCGATCGGCCAGTTTTGGAATAGGCGCCAAGCGACTTTTCCTCAATGGTGGTCAAACCACCCTCGGCATTGCCGGAGGCGAAGCTGGCGTGGCCGTAGGCCCTGTAATATCGGGCTGCCTTTTGGACGGACTGGATAAGCTGTTGGGCCACTTCGGGGTGAACGGCCCGTTGGGCCAGAAAGTGCTCACAACCGATCAGCTCCCCGGTTTCCTCGAAAATACAAGTAGCCCCGGCCTCCAGAAGCAGATCGAAGGC
>JAKPGL010000203.1 GCA_029550925.1 Planctomycetota bacterium | reverse complement strand
CCCGCAGAGGGGAGAGGGGAGGTCCCCCTCACCCGGCCTGCTAGCGCAGGCCACCCTCTCCCGCAGAGGGGAGAGGGGAAAAAAGAGTGTTACTTCCTTTAGGTGAATATTTAACCATATTTTCATCCCTTTTCCTTCAGGAGGCATGTTCCGTGGCGACGATCAAGTATCGAGAGTTGAAGCGGCGGTATGAATTAGACGGGCCGGCGGCAACGGTCCAGCATCTGCGCGAAGCCTTGCTCCAGAAGCAGCTTCGGCCAGAGGATTTTTCGATTCGCGATTTGGCCGAGGCGTTGGTGCCCGACGGTCATGAGTGGGTCCGCACGCTGGACCCCCGCACCAGCGGCGGCGTGAACCTCTGGGAGGCCGGCGAAGGCGTGGATGTAACCGCTTTCCTGAACATTACCGGCCAAGTCATCTACGCCAAAATCCTCGAAAGCTACACCCAGGAGGCCTTTACGGCGTCCAAACTGGTTGAAACGATCCCTACCCGCTTGGACGGGGAAAAGATTCCCGGCATTGGCCGCATTCCGGATCAGGCCACCGAGATCGAACCCGGCATGCCGTACCCGCATGTCGGCTTCGGCGAGGACTACATCGAGACGCCTTCCACGACCAAGCACGGCCTGATCGTGGCGGTTACCAAAGAGGCGATCTTTTTTGACCGGACGAACCTGATCCTCCAGCGGGCCGCCGAAGTGGGCGAGGTGCTGGGCCTCAACAAAGAAAAACGTATCCTGGATGTGATCCTCGGTCTGGAGAACACTTATAAATGGAACGGGGCCAGCTACCAGACCTATTACCAGGCGGGCCAGGGCGGCCCCTGGGTCAACGTGCTGGCGGACAACGCCCTGGTCGATTGGACCAACGTGGATCGGGCCGAGCAACTGTTTGCCGAAATCCTCGATCCTTCCACCGGCGAACCGGTGCTGGTGGCGCCGAACACGGTGTTGGTCATGCCGGCCTACCGTCATGCGGCCAACCGAGTGTTTTATGCGGCCGAGATCACCTACCAGCCGGACGGCCGAGCCACCACCACCACCACCCCCAACCTGCTGCGGTCCTACCGGGTCTATGACAGCCGACTGGCATACCGTCGGCTGATCCATGCGGGCATTCCGGCCGAGGAGGCGCGGCAGGTGTGGTTTATCGGCGACTTCCGGAGGGCGTTTGCCTACATGGAAAACTGGCCGATCACGGTAACCCAATCGCCGCCCGGCAGCGAAGCGGACTTCAACCAGGATATTGTGGTCCGGTTCAAGGCCAGCGAACGGGGCACTCCGGCCGTGCTGAATCCCCGGTATGTGGTCAAATGCACCGGCCCGGTCCAGTCCAGCAGCTCGTCGTAATGGCTGAGGAATCGGCACAAGCAGTGCTCATCTTTGCCCATAGGGAGAAAACCATGTCGGACGATGCGGAAAAACTTCGGCAAATCCGCACCCAGACGTTGGCCCTTCTGGAGGAGTTGACCCGCCAACCCAAACCCACCTACCAGCTCGAAGGCCAGGAGATTGCCTGGAGCGAGTACCTGGCCCGATTGCAGGCAGTAGTGGATTGGTGCGAGCGGAAACTGGCAGAACTGGAACCGGTGGAACTGCGAACCCAGGCGGTAACCTGAGCCTGACGGCCGGGTGAAAGCAGAAGGGGCTTTACCAAGTCTGTTGCCGAAAAGGAGCGAGCCGATGAGTCTGGACTGGGACGTTCGGAAGGATTTTTCCAGGGCGGCGGATGGGTGGGCGGAGGTCCGGTTGGTGCCGGGGCGACAGGCGGAGCAGGCGCCGTCTGACGGATCCGAGCAGTCCGATCCTCCCGGATATCCTGCCCAGGCGTTGCGACAGGCGGTAAGCGCCCAGGAGGCGGCCCAGTCTGGAGGCCAGTACACAGCTACCGATGTTGTCTGGCACCTGGCGGCGGAAGGTTTACCACAGGTGCCTGCGCCGGGCGATTTCATCGTGGACGGCCAAGGCGTTCGGTATCGGGTGCTCCAGACGAAGAGCGTCCCGCAGGCAGGGCGGTATCGGTGTGTGTGCCGGCATGTAGCTATTCAGGCGGGGCTAGACACATTGGTTGACGTTGAACGCGCTCAGCCGACCAAAAGTCCCGACGGCGTGGAAGTGCTCCAGTGGACGGTTTGGCGAAGCGGCCTTCGGGCCAAGGTGCAACCAGTAGAAACCCGGCTACAGATAGAAGATGATCAAATGACCATCCAGACCCGGCTGAAGATTTACTTCGCCGAGCCGGTGGCGCTGGATCAGCGATGCCGGATTCGAGGCCCGGACGGAAGCCGATACCGGATTTTGGCCGTGCGGGGCCAAGAGCGAATCGACGGCCTGATGGAGGCGGACGTGGAACCGATCCAACCGTAGAGATTCTCTTTCCCCTCTTTTCGGAGGAGGTGGAGCATGTCGCTGGAAAAGGCGATCCACCAGCGGTGGGCTGCGGACGCCAAGTTGCAGGAGCGGCTTCCTGCGGAATATCTGTTTACAGGACGGGTAAGCCGCGATCAGACGCCGTATGCGACGCTCTGGCGGCTTGGCAGCCGGACGGTGTGGCGGACGGCGGCCGGCGATCTGCTGGAAGAGGTGCAGTTGGCGCTGCGGCTTTGGCATTCGGAGTACGAACAGCTTCGGGCGGTGGTGGAGCAGGTGCGGCGCCTGCTGGATCGGAGCAGCTTCGAGCTGGAGGAGGGCGGCCGGGTAACGGCGCTACGGGTGGATCAGCAACGATATCGGCAAGAGCCGGAAGGCCGCTGGCTGGCCGAACTGGAAATGACCGCCCAGGTCTATTGGCCGCCAGAGGACTAGACAAATGCTTTATTATCCACGGGAGGATATGTCGTATGGGAGCATTGTATAGCAATCTGTTGGCCCAGGTGGGATGGAGTTGGCAGACCGGCGCGGACGCCGCGCCGGTGGTAGATAACAATCGGCTCATGTACCGGCGGGATTTGGATCATGGGCAGGAGGCGTTCCAGGCGGATGCGGTCTGGCACGCGGAGAGGCAGGAATTGGCGGAGGGCCAGGGCCGGACCTACAACCTGCAGGAACTGGCGTTTGAGGTGTTCGGCGGTGAAGTGATCATTTGTTTTCAAAGGGTGCGGGCCCTCGCTATTGTCCACCGGGGCCAGAAACCAGGCGTCTTACAGGTCGGCGGGGCGGCTACGGACGGCTGGCAAGGGCCGCTGGCCGATGCGGCAGACAAAATCCTGATACCGGCCCAGGGGGCCTTCTGGGCGGTCCATCCAGAGGAAGGTTGGCCCGTTAGCGCCTCGTCGCGCCAACTCCGTCTGGAAGCTCTGGGCGGCGATCTGGTCTATGACATCGTGCTTTTGGGCAATCGGCCGGAAAGCTCTTCGTCGTCCTAGGATGTTTCTTTCCGGGGGAACTTTGTGAATGGCCAAAGAACCGATGGGCGTTTTGAGCGGCAAAGACGGTTCGGTCTGGATCGGCGGCCAGCCAGCGGCGGTGGTGCTTTGGTGGGAGTTGGTCAAGCGGTCGGCCTGCAAGGCGTATGTGGCCAACGACACGGGCGGTTGGCGGCGGCGTGTGCCGGGGGCAAAAGACGCGTCCGGCCGGCTGGAACTAAAACTCCGAGCAGACGGCGCCGCACCGGTGGAAGAAGGACAAGAGGCAACCCTTCGGCTCCACCTGGACGGAACGGGGAAAAACTACTATGAGCTGCCAGCAATTATCGAACGCATCAGCGCGCGAGTAGATATTGCCGGCGGAGAGGTGATCGGTTGGGTGGTGGATTTTGTGGGCGCCGGGCCGGCGGTTGGACATGGCATAGTGGGGCAAACGCCAAATGGTTAGCGACCGGGAAAAGGCAATCGCGATGGACGGGAACAGTTCGGACAATGTGGACGCCCTGTTGGCGGCGGTGGTGGATCGTCTCCAAGGACTGATTCAGACGCTTCGGGCGGACCAGGAAAGGGTAGAGACGGAACAACTACGAGCGTTGGTACGGACGGCCGAAGCCGTCGAAGAGATGGCCCGGCAAGGGGTGAAACTGCAAGAGACGCCTGCGGCTGTCTGGGGACCGTAGGAAACGAGGGCAGAAGGCGCCGAAGAGCTTCGGAAACAAGTCCGAGGGCTTTCGCCGACAGATGGTAAAACGCGGAGGAATAGACGATGGCGGTGGCGTTTCGGGAGTTAGGCGGTTCGCCGGTCGAGCAGTATGGAGCGGATGGGTTTTCCGCTTGGCGGGAGTTTTTGATTGCTTGGGAGGATCGGGATCAGTTTGCCGCGGAAGTGTTGGGACAGGCGGCCCAGTGTGGAGGCCGAGGGGGCGTGGGGTATCCGGGCAAACCAGCGGTTCGGGCGGTTTCGGTGCGGTTGGAGCCGTTCGATCCGACTCGGCCTGACCATAAACCGTTGGCGGATCTGACGCGCGATCTGAATAGCTACAGCGGTTCGTTCGCCAAAGTGAAGGTGGAATACCGGACGCTCTCCGCCCCTCGACCTGAGGACCCGAAAACGCCCGAAGGGACCTATTTGACGTATCGGATGCGGTTTTCGGCCGAGTATGTGCCGCTGGTGGCCCGGGGGTGGCAATGGGTGGACAATCCGGCGATTCCCGTGCCGGATGATCTACAGATCACGCTTTCGGTCCCTATAACGGAGCATCAAATAACCTGGCATCGGGTGGTCCGGCCGCCGTGGGCGGCGATCCGGGCGCTGCAGGGAAAGGTGAATGCATCGCCGTTTTTAGGGGCTGCGCCGGGCACCCTGCTTTTGGAAGGCGCCGACGCGGACAAACAATTCCAGACCGGTTTCGACGCTTTGGAACCGGAGATGTTTTGGCGAATTCATTATGTCTTTCGGGAGCGGGCCGTGAAGTTTGGCGGTCAGGTCTATGGATGGAACTATCATTTTCGGGAGAAACCGGCCGGTTGGGCGGCCTTGGTGCAAAACGGTCGGCCTCTGTATGAGTCGGCCGACTTTTCGCCCCTATTTCAATTTGCGGCGGTGCAGGACTAAGAGGCCGCCAAAACGCCCCGCGTCTTTGGGGATAAGAAGCAGGAGCTGTTGGGATGCCGTCGCCGTTGGAACATGTCGAGGCAGGCCAGACGCTAAGCGCCGTCCATCAAAACACCCTGGTCGATCGGCTGAATGCGGTAAGCCGCCTTTCGCCGGCCGGCGCCTTGCACGGCGGGCATGGAAGCGGCGGATTGCAACTGTCGGCCCCGGACCGCACCCGGCTGGCCATCTGGCAACTTTCCGGCCCTATGGAGCGGGCTGTTACCGACGGCATTCCCGATGACGTGCCCAGTGCACCGGCGGCGCCGGTATGGTATTTTCCGGTGGATGGAACGGCGCCGGAGAATGAATATACCGAGACGCCGGCCTATTCCCGCTCGGCCCGGGTGTATTATGTAGCCGGGTTTCCCGGGGATCAACGAGACCAACTCCAACAACTGAGTCCTGGACAACCCGGGGATACGGCGATCCCGAAGTTTGGGCCGGGGGATTGGGTGGTGGCTCGCCTGAACGGGCAGAGCGGTCGATGGGAGATCGTCGAAGGGCCGGAGAACCTTTGGCGATTCGAACTGAAGACCCCCTTGCAACCGAACGGCGAGCGGGATCAGCCCAGCACCGCAACGGCCTATCTGGTGGTGTTCGATCCCCAGCAGGGCCAATATGTTCGGACCAGTGTGGAATTCCCGGTTGCCGACTTTTTGGACATCGCCCAGGGGCAGCCGGGCGACCGGGGTTACGCCCGTCGATTGGCCGATTCGCACCTGACGGCCGGTTGGGAAGTCCTTCTGCTGAAACCCGAATCCTCCAGCAGCTCTAGCTCGGAAAGTTCTTCCAGCAGTTCCAGTTCTTCCGGTTCGAGCAGTTCGGAGTCGAGTTCCGGCGGTGGTGGGGGCGGCGGTTGCGGCGGCTGGACGGGCAACCTGGATGTCCTGATCAACACGCCTCAGCGCCAAGGCAACAACCTCGTCTTGCCTAGCCTCCGACTCAGCTTCCAAAACGGTTGCCTGATGAGTATGGAAAATCTGCCAAGTACGTCGATTTACCTTTGCTGTCCGGACAGTTCCAGCAGCTCCGGCGGAAGCTCCGAGTCCAGCAGCGAAGAGATACCCGAATGCATTCATGTGGACGGGGCAATCTCTCCCACAGAGGCGATCGGAGACTACTATCAGGAAGGAACCTTCAATGGAAGGCCCCAATGGCGACACTCGGCTGGTAATGGCTGGTGGATCCGGTGGGACGATCCCTACTGGGTCATTGGGTTGTATCCGGGCGGCTCGCCGCCTCCGTCGAAATACTGGCTCCGACCTGGGCAAAGTCCGTTGGGAGAATACCCGATCAACAGCGGGACCGAAGGGACGGCCATTGCCGACGCCTGCACCTCTTCAAGCAGCAGTAGTTCGGAGAGCAGTTCCCAGTCCAGTTCACAGTCCAGCAGCGAAAGCAGTTCGGAGAGCAGTTCTTGGTCTAGCTCTGGGATCGCAGAGTGGACGATTTTTTATGAGTGCGGCACAGGGTTCGGCCCTTATTATGCGTCGGGGCTTTATTCTGGCGTATGGTCTGCGAACGCAAGTTACTATTACGCCGCTGGCACCGCTCAATGGCCCGATTGGTCCCGGATTATTGCGCCTGCAACCTATTATGGTCCGAATTGTCCGAGCAGCTCCGAATCCGGTTCGGAAAGCGGTTCGGAGTCCAGCAGCGAGTCTAGCTCCGAATGGAGTTCGTAAGGCGGTATGGTACCTGAGCGGGTGTTTTTGATCGGTTATCCGGACGATGTGGGCGGGGCGGGCACAGAGTGCTGGCATACGCTGCTTTTGTGGCGGCGGTTCAACCTGCAGGTGGT
>JAKPGL010000189.1 GCA_029550925.1 Planctomycetota bacterium | reverse complement strand
GGTATCTTGGTTTAGGTTAACACGCTGGGGGCCCATTGGGGCGACAGGCGAAGAGGCTGTTTGTGCCCCCTCATAGGCGTTTTCAAGGCGTCGGACAGAAGCCGACGCCTTTTTTTCTTGGCCGTATATTGCCTCCACGGGGGGCGTTTGGTAAGCTAACTGCCATGGGTTTTTGGGGTTAGCGATTCGGTTAGAGTTTCGGGGAAGTTGTCCAGTCCTCTTCTTGGGGGGGAGAAACCATGAAGGGAAAGGTGTGGTTTGGGAACGGGGGCCGGCGTCGGGTGGGTTTCACCCTCGTGGAGCTACTGGTTGTCATTACGATCATTGGGATTTTGATTTCGCTGCTTTTGCCGGCGGTGCAGAGCGCTCGGGAGGCGGCCCGCAGGACGCAGTGTACCAACCATCTCAAACAACTGGGCCTGGCCTTTCATAACCACCATGCCGCCTATGGGTTTTTGCCCACGGCAGGCGGGCCAAGCTGGGAATGGCACATGACCTATATCAACGGTCAGCCAGCCGTGGCCCCGAAGCAACACGGCGGCTGGGGGTTCCAGATCCTGCCTTACATCGAACAGGAGGCCCTCTGGCTGGGCGCCGGCAAAACCGACGACCTGGAAAAATCCATCCAGGCCATCAGCACGCCTATTTCCATCATGTTCTGCCCCAGCCGACGCAGGCCGGAAGTGGTGGTCGCCAATTGCTGGTACAAATATCCGAATGCAGGTCGCAGTTACGGCCATGCCAAAAACGATTATGCGGCCGGGAGTCTAAATTGGTCCATCAAGTTTGCCGACGGTCGGACCATTTCGGTTACCGGCGGCGTCGGACCAGTGGTTTACAACAATCCGGACGACACGGAGGGCTATACGCTTTATAAGGGGGTAGTCGGCTGGGCTGAGGTGCGCGACGGCACCAGCAACACCCTGCTGCTAAGCGAAAAGCGGATGAACCTGGCAAAAATGGGCACCATGCAGGCCAACGACAACGAGGGCTACACCTGCGGCTGGAACCACGATATCATGCGATATACCGACCGGGTCCCCCAGCCGGATTTCTATCATGAATCGAACTATGACGATAGTTTCGGTTCCTCGCATCCGGGCGGGCTGAACGTGCTATTGTGCGACGGCTCGGTGCGATTTGTGAGTTATTCGGTGGATTTGGAGACGTGGAAGCGGCTAGGGCATCGGCAGGACGCCCAGCCCCTGCAATTGCCGTAAGGCTTTCCGTGGGAGGTAAGTGCCACCCGGCGGAACAAATACTGTTCGGTAATTGGGGACCAATTGCCGGAAGGCTTTCCACAGGGTTTAGGCCTTCGAGTAGGGGGAGGTCTTCGAGTAGGGGAGTTTAGGCCTTCGAGTAAGGAAAAGATCGGGGATCAACGAAGCTTTCGTTCCAGCGTGATTCCGGGGAGGGAGGTTTTCTATGCCCAAGGGGTTTGGTGGTTGGCCGGTACGGTTCCTATTGGCCGGACTGATGGGGATGGCCCTTTGGCTTGGTTGCGGCGGCAGCAAGCAGGAACCGGCTGTGCGGGCCAAGGGGCGGATTCTCATGAACGGCAAGCCGCTGGCCGTCTCGCCCCAAAACCGGGAAGTAGGCATCGGCTATGTGCGGGTGGAGTTTTATCGGCTCGGCCCGGACGGCAAACCGCAGGATCCACCAGAAGGCATGGTGGTGGACGAGAACGGCTACTTTGAACTGATGGGCCGAGGCATCCCGCCCGGAAAATACCGGATCGCCGTCTATCACTACGATCCAGACGACAAACTGGGCGGCCGATTTGATAAGGATCATTCGCCCATCGTGCGGGAAGTAACCGGCAAAGAGGATTTAGTGATCGACCTGGCCACCCCCTAAGGCACTACCGGCTGGAGAAGATACTCTCGGCAACGGGGAAGTCGGCCTAGGGGCCGGGCAGTTGCACCAGCCGAGCCAGCCAAACGCCTCGCAGCCGGTACTCGGCCGCCACGGTCGCCTCGGCAAGCAGGGGTTCGACGGCGGCCAGGTCGGCTTTCCGATGGTAAACAATAAGCCAGCGGCTGGGCAGTTTCCACTGGGCTGAGGGCCCCGGTGGGAAGTGGTTGGATGCCTGGGCGGCCGGGGCGACTACCTCCGCCGGAGAGGAGTTGTCCCTCCTGAAAAGCGATGCATGAATGGCCGGGTCCAAGCCGAGCAGTTCTGTCTGGCTTTCTGCCAGGGCGGGCGACGAGATGGCAATGCCCGGGGCCTGAAACGGGGCCAGATGCGGGGCAAAAAGGACCTGTTGGCCTGGCGCCCTGGCCGCCGCCTCTCGAAGCAGGGGTTCCCGAACCGCATCGGCCCAGTAATTAACTTCCAGTCCGAGCCGATCCGCCCCAGCCAATCCGCCCACGAGCAGATTGTAGTAGCTCAACTGGCAGGGATGATAAAGCACCAGGCCCACGCCCTGCCCGACCACCAGCAGGAGGACTCCCCCCGCAATAAGCTGATCTAAAGGAAGCCGAAGCCTCCGGAAGCTCGTTCCGGCTGGTTGGTGAGAAACCTTTCGGCTGGCCCATTGGAGTAGGATTTGGTGGACCGATTGGCATCCTAGGCCGACAAAGATCGCCCAGATCGGATAGACGAAAAGGAAGAGGCGTTCGCCGTCATAGACTGGCACGCCGGGCCACGAGAACAGAACCAGCCCGGCCCCAGCCAAAGCCGCTAAAAGCCCCCAGTGGGGCTGGGTTGACCAAGCCCGACAGCCGACCCATAAGCCCACCAGTCCCAACAGCAGCAATCCCACCGGCACAGTGGCCGCAAAAATCACCCAAGGGTAATGCCAGGGCGTTTGCCAGTCGAGCCAAACCCGGCCTAGATAATAGACATGGATCGGCATCCGCTGGGTGGCGCTGGCCAGGTAAATCTGAAGATGTTCGGCAGTAGAATACCACAGCCACGGCCAGCCGACAAAGAAGACCACTGCTGCCGCAGCCGTCCAAATCCCCACATTTCGCCAGAAGGGCCAGCGAGCCAGACATCGGCCTTTGGTGCGCAGTAGCAGCCAGCCGACCACCACCGGCCCAAGCAGCCCGGCATGAAAGCGAGTCAAAAGGGCC
Source organism: Planctomycetota bacterium (assembly GCA_029550925.1). GTDB lineage: Bacteria > Planctomycetota > Planctomycetia > Pirellulales > Thermoguttaceae > JANXAQ01. Next base: position 16,903 of record JAKPGL010000189.1, on the reverse strand, counting down.
AATCCCCAGGCGGCCCCGGCAGCGAGCCAACGTAGTTCGGACCGGCCCGTAGCGCCCGCCGTTTGGGCCGGCGTGTTTTGGGGGTTAGGAAGGCTGGTAGGCCTGGAGGAGGTGGTTTCGGCCCAGCCGGCAGCCAGGGCGGCGCCTAGCAGCGTCAGGGCGGTCCAGATTTCCAGGGCGGCCAAATGGCCGTGGGCAAACACCCGGGGCATCAGCGCACAGGCCAAGGCGGCCGCCGTGCCGGCCAGCGGACCTGCCTGCCGGGCCGTCCACAGACCTATCAAAAGAACCAAAAGCCCATACCCCAAAGCCGTACCCAGCCGGGCGCCAACAATCGAAACCACCTGCCTTTCCTGCGGGGCCGGATCGACCAGCCGATGCACCAGCCCCAAAACCCAATGGACCAAGGGCGGATGCGCTGGCGGGCCGTCGGCGTGAAACGGAAACACCTCCTCCACAACCGGCCGAGTAAAAAACCGCCACCCATGCCGCTCCAAGGCCCAGACCTGCCGTTTGGCCGTCAGGGCATGGTAGAGTTCATCACAGGTTATGCCAGGCCCAGCCCCGTCCGGGGCCAAGGTAACCAGGACAGCTATCCCCGCCCCTAGCCCCACCAGTGCGGGACCAAGATACCACACCCGCTGCCCGGACGCTTGCGTCTGGGTCGAACACATCGCAACCACCTTTCGCGCCGATGGTTCTCCCTGTGTTGCCGGGGTTCCTTTACGTACCACCGTCTGTCAAGACCGGTAAGTTATTGCTCCACCGTGGCACTCGAGCCAGTCTGGACAGAGTGGATTCCATAAACCATCTATCAAGACGGTCAGGTCTCCGTCGCCGGCGAGTAAGCCAGTCGGTAAAGACTGGGTTACTGCATTGTACCTTACCGGATCGCCTTGCCGGAGGGATAGGGAGCACTTTCGGAGCCGGTTGTGCAGCCGACGGGATGCTCAAAGCGTGGACGGCGTTAGACCCCTCTTTGTTTGCCCGTTGGTTTTGCTACATTGGAGAAAAGGACGGGCCGAGGCGTGGTTCCGAAAAGCCGCCAAGCCGAAGCCCTTTTTCTATCGGTCTATCGGCCTGAGCATTTCCAGGTCGCCGTATTTTCTCCGGGATGCTCAGCGAGTCGAGGACCGTATTTTGCCCATGAGCGGAGGCCCGGAGAACGTCGGTTTCTTAGCCGCCTACGGGGTTTAACACACCTAGCATCTTAGAGGATCGCCATGCAGCACGAAGTTACGTTGATTTTGGGAGACGGCGTAGGGCCTGAGTTGGCCGAGGCCGCCCGAATGTGTATTGACGCTACGGGGGTCCCCATTCGATGGGACGTGCAGGAAGCGGGCCTGGATGTGATGGCCCGGTTGGGCACGCCCCTGCCGGATAGCTTGCTGGAAAGCATCCGGCGGACCCGTTGTGCGCTGAAAGCGCCGATCACCACACCGGTGGGTACGGGGTTTCGATCGGTCAACGTATTTTTGCGGCAGGAGCTGGGGCTGTTTGCCTGTGTGCGGCCCTGCAAATATTATCCTGGGGTGAGAACCTTCTTCCGGGATACGCCGATTGATCTGGTGATCATTCGGGAAAACACCGAAGACCTTTATGCGGGAGTAGAGTTCGCCCAAGGCCAGCCCAACACGGCGGAATTGATCGAGTGCATCAATCGGCTTTCCACCGACCGGAAGATCAAGACCGGGGCGCAGGAAACCGGCGTGTCGATCAAACCGATCTCGATTTCCGGGACCGAACGGATTGTGCGGTATGCCTTCGAGTACGCCCGCCAATACGGCCGAAAGAAGGTAACCGCCGTCCACAAGGCGAACATCATGAAATACACAGACGGGCTATTTTTGGAACATGCCCGTCGGGTGGCCCAGGAGTTTCCGGACATCGAATTTGAAGACCGGATTGTTGATAATATGTGTATGCAACTGGTGCAGAAGCCGGAGCTGTATGACGTGCTGGTGCTGCCGAATCTCTACGGCGATATTCTGAGCGATTTGGCGGCTGGTTTGGTGGGCGGACTGGGAGTGGCGCCGGGGGCCAATATCGGGCCGGACGGCGCCGTGTTCGAGGCCACCCACGGCAGCGCCCCCAAATATAAGGGACTCAATAAGGTCAACCCCACCGCACTGATTCTCTCCGGCGTGCTGATGCTCCGGCACTTGGGCGAAACTGAGGCGGCGGATCGACTGGAGCGGGCCACCGCCGAGGTGATCGCCGAAGGCAAATATGTAACCTACGATCTGAAACCCCACCGCGACGATCCGACCGCCGTGGGCACTCGTGAAATGGCCCAAGCCATCTGCAAAAAGTTGAAAAGCGGCTAAGAGGCTCTTTGAGCTTGTGCCAGAAGAAGCGTCTGCGGCGGCCCCATCGAAACAGGAAAGCCATTCGTTCCGACGCAACACCGAGGAAACAATGACACTGCTTTTGCGATTGTGCGGAATTGATTACATGGTCTGAGAAACGGAATATCTCCACAGTGGGCGGATGGTTTTCAGTCCGCGACGGCAAGACAAGGTGTTTGAGGCGGCGAGGGGGATCGATCTGATTCCTCGGGTGCGGAACGGGATTATGATTGACTAGGGGCTATTGGCGTCGGCCCTCAAAATTGTGCAACCACCACGGGTGTTCTTGCCGCCAACGTCGAACCGTTGTGGAGTACCAATCTGGGATCGCCGGCAGCCGCCAATGACGGATCATATCTGGCGCTTCTGCGGACCCAACAACTGGGAGCACATGATACAAACAAAATGGCAAACCTCCTCTTAAGGCCTTGCGGGAACAATTCGCCAAACTTCACTATCATTATTGCGGCGTGGATGTGTAAATAAACCGGTGCCTTCATGGAGTCGGCTTTCCGGCGGCGACATATATAACCCATTTCCTTTGTTTTTGAACAAGAACCCGCCCGTGGCGGTTGGAATTAAAATCCACTGTTGTAATGCGTCGCCGTTGTATGGCAGTTGTACAATGTCGGTTCGCTCCGGCGCTACAGACAAACACAATTTTGAATTGAGACTTTCAAATACAAAAACGTCTTCTTCTTGCCGACGGGCAATCCAGCGAGAACTAGGGAGCACTTTATCTGGAAGAAGCGGATATTGCATTACCGGAGCGCCCGGATCTTTGCGTTCTTGAGAAACGTTCATACTGAATCCGCTAGCGGCATTCAAGAGAGTAATTGGGCGGCCCGTAATCGCTTTTAATGCCCGTTGTACTTCCGGCGGATATGGTTTAATAAGAACGACATCACGAAGACCGGTCATACGTTCTTCCCACTTTTTTACCACCAGGCCGGTTTTGATGTCGGCGTAAAACCAGTATTCTGCGGCTTCCAGTTGTTTGGCCAGTTTCTCTCGGCCTTGGGACTTTTCGGCCTGACCCCAAAGGTGGTCCGCTTCGGACAAGCGATCCTCCTTGGTCATTTCCTCCAGTGGCTCATACGTCTGGACAATCTCCCGAACGATTTCCAGTCCCAGCTTGCCGTCCAGGGCTTCAATAGCTAGCCTCCTGGCTGCCTGCAAGGCAGCAAACCGAACGGCCATGTCCTGCTCTTCACGGGCAGACTGCAAGATTTCCTGGGCCAGTTTGGACTTTTCCTGGGCCGATCGAGCCTTGGCCATGTTCTTGCCGAAAACCTCTTCGACTAGCTTTTCGGCCTTTCGGAGGTCTTCTGTCTTTGGTTGCGCCGCCCGTTGGATAATGTTGCCTTTTGCGTCAAAGACGGGGCCTTCTTCGGCGTCTAAACCGCCCAGGCCGCCCAGAAACCCCAGACCCCAGCACACCATCCCCACCGCCAGCCAGAGAACCGCCCAGTTGCGCATGTCCACCTCCTTCCGGAAAAGACTGGAAACTCGAACATCAGCGCATTTAAGATACCGCCGCCTTGGGCGTTCGGTCAATAGCTGCCATAAAGCGGAATGATCGGATTACCCCCCCTTGGCCCCTTTATAATAGGACCATCTTTCAGTCGACGGGATAAGGCCCGACTCCAGCGACCCAGACCAAGGCGGGCGGCGGCTGCGGGGGCGCTAGGAGAGCGCTAGGAGAAGCGGGCCGACATCCACAAGGCACGACACATCATCGGCTCGGACATTCACGAGGCACTCATCATCATCGCCTGCGGGACGGTCTCGGAGTCCCACCCGGCAGGTTTTGGTCAGTGCCTCTTATTCTGCTTCGTACCAGCCGTGCTGGTCCCGCACCTGGATCATCACGGCTAGGATTTCGTTCCAGGTTTGGGGGTTGAGCAACATCTGGTTGGGAAACATGCAGCCGTCCCAGCAGATGTGGCGCATGCGGCGGGTAAGCTGGCCTTTGTTATCCCGGAGCCAATAGCCGGCCGCTTTAGGAATGTTTAGTTTGCCGTTCGGATCGTTGGCCGGGCAGTGGCGTCCGGTTTTGTCGTGGGCGCCTGACCCGTGGACGGTGGCGTCGTTTTGGGCCACGTGGAAGTCGATGGTCCAGGGTCGCAGAACGTCGGTCAACCGGCGGTAGGCCTGGTCGAAGGCCGCTTGATCTTTCCAGTCGAAATTTTGCGGCAGGATGGCGTCTTCCGGAGCGTTGTAGCCCAACAGATACAGCAGGGTATGGGCCATGTCGGCCTGGAAGCCGAGGGTCTGGGGCCGATCGACCATCTCCAAAAGTTGCACCATCCTTCGCCAACTGTGCATTCCGCCCCAGCAGATTTCGCCTTCGGCGGCCAGGCGTTCGCCGTGGTCTTCGGCGATTTGGCAGGCTTGTCGGAAGGTCTCGGCCAGTCGTTTCTGATTGCCTTCTGGATCGGCCAGCCAAGCATCGACGCTGCAAGCCGAGTCGATCCGCACCGAGCCGTTCGGCCGGACGCCCAATTCCCGAAGCCGCTTGGCCACATAACAGCCTTTGCGGACCTGGTCGAGGAATTTTTTGCGTTCGGCTTCGGATCCGATGGCCGAGCCGCCGCCGGTGGGAGGCCAAATCGGCGCTACCACAGTGCCGATCTTAAGATTGCGTCGGGCGGCTTTGTCGGCCAGCTCCTTAATGGCGTCATCGCTTCGGACGGTCGAGTCGATATCGATGTGCGGCAGATACAGGAACAGGTCGAAGCCGTCGAACCGGATGCCGTCCACTTCAGCGCCGGCGGTTAGGTCCAGCATGGTATCCAGATCGATGGGCGGTTCGCCGCCGTCGCCTTTGCCGACCACGCCCGGCCAAGCCGCATTGTGCAGTTTCGGATAGTTGTTCGGATGTGCCTTGCTCATCGCTGGTTCCCTCGAAAAGAGACAATAACCTACCTTTGCCCAACCGCCGGCCGAAACAGCCAAAGACGTTGGGACAACCCTACGGACATTTCAACCGAATAAAGGGCTTCCTTTTATGATCCCCGCGCAAACTCCCGATCCAGGAATATGTACAAGGTTCTCTTACCCGCTTGTGCAGCAAGGAGCTGGAACCACAGGGCTGGTAGCCGCAAAGAAGCCTGGTTTCCCGCTTGTGCGGGAATGACAAGTTACTTCATTCGGGAAATGTTTCCTCCGTTGCCTCGGGGCGTGTTACCGCTTTTTATATTTTCGGTGGTCGCCGATTTGGGGCGTTTTCTTATGGACGTTCGGGCCGAAATAGCGCAAGCTGACCAAAGGTTCGCTGCCGGTGTTTTCGACAACGACCCCACGTTGGGCGGCCTCCGCAGTGATGAACACTTCATCCCATGGCTCTTCGCCGAACCGGATCATGACCGGCGTCTGGATTGCTAGCGGCCCGATCCGACCGCAGCCCTGCACGGTGATCCAGCCGCTTGCGCCCGGATCGCGCAGGGTCATTTTCACGCCTGGCATGACGGTCAATTCCTTGGCCGACACCAGTTGCTGGCCCTCGAATCCGCCGTAGTCGATCCACCGGTCTGTATAGCCGTCGCCGGAGTTCTCCTCATCGACGATCGGTTCGACGTAGTTGTGTTGGACGAAATAGGGATCGACGTTTTTCTCCCAGTCCAGTTGATCGACGATGAACTGGAAATCGTTCTTTTTGTCGGGCGGCACGTCCTTGACGCACAAATCCCACGGCACCGGTCGGCCTTCGACCAACGACTGGAACATGCCGAACACGTCGCTTCCCCATTGCGGCTCGTAGGTACACATGGAACCTGGGGCGTGGAGGACGCCGGCCGGGATCATCCAGCCGGTGCCCGGTCGGAGCCGATACGCCTTCGAGAGATACAAAATGCCGTTATCTCCCTTGTTCCAGTTTTCCAGGCAGCGGATGACGTCGTCTTTGGTCGTGCCGGGTTCAAGGCCCATGAAGGTATAGTCGAAGTGGTTTTCGGCCGCATTGAGTTGGGGCGGGAAGTAGTAGCATTCGGGTTTGCCCTGTTGGCCGGTCAGGGCGGCGTGTTCGTGCCGCTGGTGCATGTGGTGCGGGATAGGCCCCATGTTGTCAAAGAACTTGGAATACACGGGCCAACGATGATACTGGTTCCAGATTTGTTCGCCGATGATCCGGCCTTTTCCTTCCTCGACGGCGTCCCGGAGCAGAAAGCGCTCTCCTTCGAAGATGCAATAGCTGAGGCCTTCGTCCGGTGCGCGGTTTTCGTTCATGGCCTCGGTGGTGCTGGCGAACCAACGTTCGTCGATGCCGCCCCGGTGCATCCCTAGGGCGTACCAGTCGTCCGGGTGGAGTTTGATCCGTTTACCCGGCTGCAAGAAGCTGCGGGGCACCCAGGTGGGCGTCAGCCGAAGGATGCCTTCGCCGGCGTCCATCGCCCGTTGCAAGATCGCGCCAACATTGTCCTTTTTGTGGATCGGAGATGCGCACATGGTTACTTCATCCTCCCAAAGAAACCCTCAAAACGGAAAATTACAGATAAGAAGCATTGTTGCCAGTTTCGGGACGTCTGACAAGCGGGTGGTCGCTTTTTTTAGGGCTTTTTCGGCGGAAGGAGCGACCTCGCGGCAGGGGCCTGGGCAGCGGGCTGATCCCAGTTTTTGGGAAAACCAGCCCCCCCGATTGTATCCGGCTTACAAAACGGGTAGTTTTTAGATCGGTGGGGCTTGTCAGAAAATGGAGAATTCTCCCCCCACAGGGTAGGCAAACCGACCCTCGATTCGTAGATTATATTATCAACTCCATTGGCGGTTCATTTCCTGCTGGAGGAGGAACATCCCCATGTCGAAAAAGACCTGGACGCTGACCGATGTGGATCAAGACGTGTATGTGGAGTGTTTTACGGTCGGGCCGAACGATGTTGGCGGCCCAGCGACAGGCTACCGGATTGTCAAACGCCGACTCTACGGCGGCCTCCGCGACGGCGTGGACGTGGTGGAAGTGGATAACGGCCTGCTGCGGTTTGTGGTGGTCCCCACCCGAGGCATGGGCATCTGGCGGGCGCGAATCGCCGATATGACCCTGGGGTGGCAGTCGCCCGTCAAAGGCCCAGTCCACCCGGCGTTTGTTCGGCTGAACGAGGCTAGCGGCATTGGCTGGCTGGACGGCTTCGACGAATTGGTCTGCCGATGCGGCCTGGAATCCAACGGCGCTCCAGAATTCCACGAAGACGGCCGACTCCGCTACAGTCTGCACGGTAAAATCGCCAATTGCCCCGCCCAGAAACTAGACCTCAGCATCGACGGCGACAGCGGGCTGATTACCATCCTGGGCGTTGTGGACGAGGCGCGACTGTTCGGCAATAAACTCCGCATGACCTCCACGATCACCACCCGCGTCGGCCAACCCAGCTTCACCATCACCGATGTCGTTACCAATATCTCCGCGGAGCCCGGAGAACTGGAACTGCTGTATCATATCAATGTGGGGGCGCCTCTGCTGGAACCAGGGGCCAAACTGGTCGCCGCCTTCCAGAAAATGGCCCCGCACAACGACGTGGCCGTGGGCAATCTGCCCGATTGGGACACCTACGGGCCGGAAACCCCCGGCGCGCCGGAGGCGTGCTTCTTCTACGACTTGGCCGCCGACGCCGATGGCCAAACCCAGGTCCTGCTGCACAATGCGGCCGCAAGCCGAGGCGTGAGCGTCGCCTTCAATAAACGCCAACTCCCCTATTTCATCCAATGGAAAAACCGGCAGGCCGTCATCGACGGCTATGTAACCGGCATGGAACCAGCAACCAATTTCCCCAACAACAAGTCCTTCGAGAAGGCCAAAGGGCGGGTCGTTGTCCTGCCGCCCGGCGGAAGCCGAACCTTCCAGGTTACCCTCCAGGCCCATCCAACGCCCGAAGCCGTTGCCGCCGCCAAGACCGAGGTCGAAAAACTCCAACAGAACGCCCCGCGCGAAATCCTCCCCAAACCCAACCCCGATTGGTCCCGGGGCGCATGAGTTGTCCTAAAGCGCGCCCGGCCCGCTGGGAATCTCGCCTGCTAGGATGCGAGGGAGTGTGGGAGTTTCAAGAGCCTCGGACCCTCGTCTGAGGGTTGGAAGGTAGTGAACTCGCCCCCTAAGGCCAGGGTAAGCCCCTCCTTAGTCTTCCCGGTGTTCGACCTTCGGCCAATAGGTCTTGAAGTGGAAATCGGGGCTATTGTCCAGGTCGTGGCATTCCAGGCAGGTCTTTTCCGCGTCCGCCAATGGGAGGACCACCGCCTGGCGATATTTTTGTTTGGTCGCCTCGTCGGCGCCGAGTCGGCCCAGTTCGGCGTCCACATGCTTGCCGCCCGGCCCATGACAGCTTTCGCAACCGACCGCGGTTAAATGCGATGTCTGCTTCTCGTTCCAAAATCCGCTCTGATACGGAAAATACTTCTGCGGGTTCCAGCCCACTACATGACAACTGATGCACTCCGGATCATGTTGCCGAGGCGGATCGGCCCGCTGGAGCGTCTCCCACGCCTTCGCATGGCCAGATCGCTTCCACACCTTATACGAAGCCTCATGGCACGACTCGCATTGCCGGCTGCCGACAAACGGCCCGTTCTGCTCCTGCCGAGGATGCCGCACCGGCTGAATGCCTAAGCCTTTCAGTCCTAAATCCTTCAGTTGCTCCTGGTAAGCGACCATGATCTGTCGCATGGGTTCGGAATCCGGATACCGGCTGTCCAGGACCACCCGCTGGTAGCGGAGCGGCTGCTGTGGATCGTCGTAAAAGGCGACCACCACCGCATACATCCCCTTTTCACCCACCTCGATCAACCAGCCTTTTTGGCCTTCGATCGGTTGTGGCTGAGCGGGCGGCTCCGGCGCACCGCCCGAGGTAACCACCAAATCAAACACCGGCGCCTTCTTCGCCAGCTCCAAGCTTTCCTGCCGGGAGGCGTGCGCCAGCAGAATCAATAGGTCGCACTGCTTCCGAAGCGGTTCGGCTTGTTGCCGCACTACCTTTTCCGGAGCTTCAAAAAGAATCTCTTTGCTTAAAATCTGATTCTGAAACTCTTGTCCCAGGACAGCGATCACACCGATTTTCATCCCGCCGGCTTCAATCACCCGGGGCTTTCCGGTAAACCCGGCGTCCCAACTCAGCAGGGCCACATTCGACGAGATGAATAACCCCGGTTTGCCATCTACCTCTGAAGCCGCCGCAATCAAATCGCCCAGGTCGAACTTCAGATCGCCAATGCCAACCCCCACCGCATCATAGCCCATCTTGCGCATGGCGTCGGTCAAGGCGTGGAATTTTAGCACCCCCTGAAGCCCACTTCCCTTGGAAATCCCGCCCACGTCCAAAGCGACTGTAGGCCAAGAGCGCTTTTGACGTAATTCCAAGAGCATCGTGTGCAGTCGGCTAATGCCCCCTTTCATCCGGTCTTTGCCCGCACAGCCGCAAGGTTCGACGTAGCCGTTCCGGTTGCCCGTGAGCACCAGAGCCAATTTCGGTTTCGGCCAACCGACAAAAAAGTACCCGTGCTCTTTGTACGGATCGAACGGCGGCCGACTGCTGGACGGCTCAACAGCCTGGGAATATCCAGCCGGACTCGCTTCTTTGCTGGCGGACGGTCCTTCCAGGACGATCCGCTGGGCAGGGGCTTCCGACGAAGAAGAACCCTCCCGCCCCTCGGCAGCAGACACGCCCGGCTCTTTAGAGACGCTCTCCTTAGGCCTCATCTCCAACCGAATCTGTTCAGGCCGAAGGGGGTCCTCCTGCGGTGGGCCTCCCCGAAGAGGATTCGGACGTAAACTCTCCGAAGGCGACTGTTCAGAAGCACCACCGGCAGGTCGTTCCCCGGGAGAAGAGGTCTTTTCTATTTCTCGAGGAGCTTGGGGTAGGACGACTGGTTCCGCTTTACCTACCGACGGAGAGGGTTCCGATGGCTCTGTGGTCTGCGGAGGAGAAGTTTGATTCCACCATTTGGGGGCCTGAGCCGAGGACTCGGAAGATGTTCCAGCCTGCCGGCCCGGCAAAAATGGTTCTTGGGCCTGGGCCTTGCCGTTGGATTGATCCCCTGGATGCCGGGTGCCTATCCCCTCTGAAGCACCGGCCTGCTTCGCCGAGGAACCTGAGGGGGGAGGCTGCGACTCCGATTGACACCCCCATACCCCTACCAGAACTACAATTCCAACTAAATATCTCCAACCGGGTTTATGAAGCATGGCTGGATCTCCCTACCCCAAATGTCTCCCCGCGGGATGCCGGGGTGCTGTCTCCCCATTTTCCGCCGCCGGGGGAGACCGACGTTGTGGTACCCCAGTCTGTTAAACTGGGCGTGGGTGGGGCGTTGAGCCTCACCCTCTAGGGCGAGGGTTGATGGTCCGCCTCGCCCGCTGAATGTTCCCAGTCTGTAAGACCGGCTTGCTAGTAACTACGTAACTTAGCCTGTCCAGCCTGAGAAACAGCCGGTGCTACGTAGCCCCCAGGCCCCCGACAGCTTACAAAAAAACTCCCTAGGGTTCCACAGCAAAACGCACCTTTATTTCCAATTGGGGTACTTGGGGGTGTGTGGTCGAAATAAGAATCCTTCCTAAGGGGTACGATTCTCCCCCTAAATAGTTTACCGGTTCCGTGTTTGCAGGAATTCGAACCACCAGAGGAGTCAAACTCGCCTCTCCGTCACCCAAAATACTCGGATTCCCCAGCTCCACTTGCAGAAACTTCGGTTCCACCGAAACAATTTGGTACTGGACCTTTTTACTCAATGGTCCCCGGCACGCGATAGTCAGTTTTCGCTCGGCTCCCTGTCCCTGCTGGACCCACCCAAACGAGAGAATCCCGGCCTTTTCGTACCAGCCCGGGCCAAAGATCGAAATGTCGCTTACGACCGTAACTTCCACCGGAATTTCGACTTGCGGGGTTTCCGGCTGATTGGTTTTCAGTACGAGTTTTTGGGAAAATGTTCCCTGAGTGGAGAAAGGCTCCGAGCGAACCTTAACCAACACCCCAGAGCGAGGCTGCACCCGACTGGCTTCTCCCGATGCCTTGGAAGACTCGTGGAGTTGCTCCTCGGAAAGGGGGGAGATCGATACTTCCAATTTGGGGAGTTCCTTGTTTTTGGAGGTGTTTTCCCAGGCATGGCCGACAATCTGGAAATTCTGGGCAATATAGGCAAAAATCTTCGCCTCTCCGCTGGCCGACTCTCCTACCCGAATGTTCCGAAACACTAACTCCGGCGGGTTCACCTTCAATGCAGACTGCACCTCACCGCTAATCGTTAGCACCACCTCTGGGTGTTCTGGGTCGTTCGTATGGACGGTGGCGGTTTGGCGGTAAGGGCCGGCTTGGTGTTTGGTGTTCCATTCAATGACCACTTCCGTCGAACCGCCGGGCGGCACTTCGGTTTGCCGAAGGTCCAAGAGCGTACATCGGCAGGTGGTCGTACCGGCTGTCAGGGTTAGCACCCCCTGGCCCTCATTACGAAACACAAAGGCATGACGCCGGGTAACGTCGGCATCCAAGACGCCGAAGTTATACTCCCGCTCCTCAATCACCAATTTGGGCCGGGCTTGGTTGGGGGCCGGAGTTTCCTGGCCGCCTTTGGCCCCCTGGATCAAAACCTTCGGATCATACGCACTTCGGACCCGATAATACGCCCAGCCGACTCCTACCCCGATCCCAACCCCAATTGCCGCCGCACTGAACACCACCGCCCGTACCACTCCGCTCATTTCCACAACTTTCTTTCAAGGATTGTCGAAGGAGAACCACCTCGAAAAATTACCCCGTGGTATTCCCATTCCCAGAAGGTTCTCCCCCAACAGAACAGGTTCCCAGTAATTGTTCGATCCGCAGAGTCAAAAGGTTCGCTAAAGACCCTCTTCAGATTCGCGATCTCCCCTATTTTGATGGATTTACAGGACCTCCCGCCGTATGGTTTTATTAAGGTGCCGTTTTTGTATTGTAAAGGCCTGCTTGCATCTCGGCCAATCGGCGGCGCAGAGGTTCCGGCAGTTTTTTCTCCACATGGGGCATCTGCTCGTCCAGCCAGAGGGCTGCCTGGGCTTCCCGGATCATGCCAGGCTGATACCCTAGGGCGGCAAACGTCTCGGCCAACCATGCCCGGTACAGGGCGTTGTTCGGATACAGGCTGGCTGCCTGCTGAAAACAGCCCAACGCTCGCTGAAACGCCCGACGGCCTTCCCGACGGACCTCCGCACTCGACTGCCCCAGCAGCAGGCTTCCGATCTGGAAAAACCGCTCCCCCTGGACAAACCAAGCCGGGGCATCTTCCGGGTTTAGCTCCAGGGCCAAAAAAGCATATTGCTCGAACTGTTGTAACCGGGGCGTCCAATGGGCCGGTTCAGTAGGCCGGCTGGCAAACCGCTCGTTCCACTGCTGGAAGGCCAGGCCGCTAAGCCATTCGGCCGGTTGTGCCGAAAGCGGATCGGCCGCCGCTGCCTGCTGGAGGAGTTTTTCCGCCCGCTGCCGGTCGGTCTCGGCCAACCGAAGGGCCTGATGAATCAAGCTCTGACGCTCCAGCACCGGGCTGAAAGCCGTCTGATGGCAGGCAAAAAACACAGCCATGGTCAAAACCACTCCTCCTGCCGCCCCAGGCCAACCCACCTGATGCTCCCGGTCCAACCAGGTTAGCCAATGCCTACGCTCTCGCCCTGGGGGCATTTGACCCCGCCGAGTGGAAACTTCGTTGGCCGACCAATCCGCCAGACCGGAAACGTCCTGGGAAGGCCCCGAGGGAACCGCCCCGAAAAAGGCCGGGAGAGTTGTACTGAAATGTTCGGAACTGCCGGCTCGTGCAGGAGTTCCGGTTGCCAGGCCGGCCAGCAACCACAGAGAGCCCGCCACCCCGGCAAAACTGATGCCACCAGCAGCTAATAGGTTCACCAGCACCGTACCAGCCGCCACTGCCAGCACAGTGGGTAAGAAATCGGGGATGGAAAAGTTCGATGGCAGAGTTCTGCTAGATGGTTCGGATTTTTGGAGTGCTGGGGGGAGAGGAGAACCGCCTGGCTTGCCGCCTGTTTGTACCCAGGGCCAAAGTGCCCAGATAGTGGCCAGACCCAATGGAAGGCCGATCATCAGCACATAGAGGCTGGGCGGCGCAGCACTCCACTGTCCCACCCAAAACCCCACAGCCACCCCCGCCGCCGCTCCAAGCAATAGTTTTCCCGGCCTCTCCGAGGTGGACGGGCTAGACGGGTTGCTGTTGGTCGGGAGAGGAACAGTCGGGCCGAAAGCACCGGCCCTTCTAAAGCGGGCCATCTGGCCCACCGTCCGGACAGCCCGCCCCACATGGACCGCCCAGAGGGCCAGGAAAGCCAGCATTGCCAAGGCAGCCAGCGTGCCAGCCGTCGCCCAAATTTCCAGCAGGAAATTATGCGGATCGGCAATTTCTTCGCTGGCCTGGGGTAGCTTGAACCGGGTGTACGCATATCGAAATAGTCCCGGTCCACAGCCCCAAATCGGCTGGTGCCGGATGATCTGCCAGGTGGCTTGCCAATACTCCAACCGGTATTGGAGCGACTTTCCCGCTTCGGTCAGCACCTGGATATCCAGACCGCCCCAATAAAAAGCCGCCCCTACCATCAGCCCCAGCACCACCAGGATGCCGACCCCGGCCAAAATCGTCCGTTGCCAGACGGTTCGGGGCGCTGAGACGTGCTGCTGCTGAACATCTGATTCTTTCTGGGGCTGGATTGCCGAAGGGGTTGGCGCGGGTTGTTCCTGAAGGCTAGCTGAAGGAGGTACCAAGTCGCCGCCATAAAAAAGTCGTTCCTTTTCCATTCCTGGCCGATGCCGCCCTCTCAGCTCCGCCCCGAGGCGCCACAGACCCAAACAACCCATTCCGGCCAGGACCGCCAGGTAGGCGCTTCGGCTTTTGGTAAGCAATAGACAAGCTGCTATCAGCAGGCAACCAAGCAAGAGGCCTATCCTGGGGCGCCAACCGGCCGACCAGCCGCCGGCCAGCAGCCCAATCCCCACCCCCGCCACCAGCCAGGCCGTCAGAAACCCGGCCAGCGAATTGGTCAGGGCGAAGGTGGCGATCGGTTCTCGGCTTTCCAGGCGTTTTTCAAAGGCGATCCGTTCCGGCGAGCCGGCTGGATAATACAGACCGGCCTCTCGGAGGGCTTTTTCGGGATCGACCTGGTAGGCGGCCCGGTTTTGAGGGAATTCATACACACATTGGAACAGTCCATACCCAGCCAATGCCGCCGCCAGGGCTAGCATCACCACTACCACAGCCCGGATTTCTCTCTGCCCGCTCAGCCATTGCCGAACCAAAACAAACACCACTCCCAGCCCCACCCATTCCCAGAGCATGTTGACGGCAGGCCGGGCATGGCTTCGGCTAGCTCCCAGCAGCGCCGACCCCACATGCCACAGGACCAAAAATACCACGATCCCATCCAGTAGGCCAAACCGGACGGTGAACTTCGGTCGGCCCAAAAGCCCCAGCATCCAAACCACGGCCAAAGCAAGCCAAAGCATGACGATCGGCAATCCATCGCCGGTTTCTCCGGGCGTTTCGCTCGGATAGAGAGGTCGGGCTACCAGCAAGGCGACGGCTCCGGCCAAAAGCCACGGCCGCCATCGGTCCACCACCTGCCCGATGCCAGCCGACTCCCCGCTGCCCCCTCCGGTTTCATGCGGCGCCTGGGCACTCCTGTCCGACGCCGACGCCGGAACTGCGGGCTTTTTGCCTCGATTTTTGGAACCCCTTCGGCCCATTCGAATGGTTATCCCTGTTGTCTTTTGGGCAGCCGTGGACTACCGGGCTAAAACTGCCATTCCGGCCGGCATTCCTTAGCCTCCTTCGGTTCGGCTCCGCCGGGCGGCCGACTCCAAAATGCCGATGACCACCAGCACGCAGACCACCAAAAGCAGCACCACGCATGCCCCGGTCATATCCACCTGATGCAACAGCAGCGCCCCCAGGCCGCAGGTGGCCGAGAGCAAATAAATCACCCCCACCGCCTGCGCCCGGCTCATCCCCAATTCTACCAGCCGATGCGATAGATGGCTCCGATCGCCTTCAAATGGGCTTCGCCCGGCCCGCAGCCGAATGGCCACCACCGTGATCATATCGTAGATCGGCACAGCCAACACACACAGCGGGGCCAGGATGGCATGGCGTTTCGGCTGCCCATCTTCCAGCACCACAAAGGTGGCCGACAGCGTGGCCATGGCGATCCAAAAACCCACCAGGTAACTGCCCGCATCGCCCAGAAAAAGCCGGGCCGGCGGACGATTGTGCCATAAAAACCCCATCAGCGCCCCCACCAGCACTAGCAGAAACCCAGCGACAAAAAACTGCGGCGCCTGCGACTGCGGATTAGGCACCATCAAAAGCACACCGGCCAACATCCCGGCAGCAATGGCCGCCACCCCGGCCGACAGCCCGTCCATATTGTCCAGCATGTTGAATGCGTTCACCAAGGCCACGATCCACAGCACGCTGGCCGCCCCGGTGATCCACACGTTTTCGATAAACAGGCTCAGCCGCCAGCCCATCGCCACCAGCACCACAGCCACCAGGGTTTCCACGGCCAGTCGCACTCGCCAGTCCACTGGCCGACGGTCGTCCAGCCAACCAAGAATCATCAGCACCGTCCCGCCGCCCAGCAAGGTCCAGAGCTTGCCCGATTGCGCCCATAAGCCGGCCAGGTGCGGCACAGCAAACTGGGGCATCGGCACACCGGCAATGCTGGGCGCGGGTAACTGCAACTGGCCGGTGGCCTTCAGCCAGGCCAGCATCGCCTGTCCGCCGGCAAACACGCCGACCACGGCAACCCAGACGGCCAGACCGCCGCTGGTGGGCATCGGCTGGGTATGGATTTTTCGGCCGCCCGGCCGATCCAGCCAGCCTAACCGCGGCGCTACGTGCCGCATCAACCAGCCGCCCAGATAGGCCAACACTATCGGCGGCACCAACGTTGCCAAAATAAACTTCATCAACACGCCAAAGGGTCCCTCCGCTAAAAGCCGCTAACAAAACGCCTCACCACTCCCCATCGCTCCGGAACCCCCGCAGAATTCCTTCCTGGTTTCGTTTTGTTAGAGGCCCTAAGTACCATTTTAGCCGCGTAGAGTATTTTGTCATTCCCGCGCAAGCGCCAGCGTATCATTCCCGCGCAAGCTCCCGATCCAGGCTTCCTTGTGCTGCTCACTTGTTCCCCCTCGCCCGGCGTCGCTCCGCTCCGCCGACCTCTCCCGCCGGGGGAGAGGCAAATATCCACCCTCGCCCCTTTGCGGGAGAGGGTGGCCTGCGCAGCAGGCCGGGTGAGGGGGCCCTGCGAAGCAAGCCGGGTGAGGGGGCGTATCCACCCTCGCCCCTTGCGGGAGAGGGTGGCCGAGGCGAAGCCGAGGCCGGGTGAGGGGGGCCTGCGAAGCAAGCCGGGTGAGGGGGCGTATCCACCCTCGCCCCTCCGCGGGAGAGGGTGGCCGAGGCGACCAGGCTCGGCCGGGTGAGGGGGCGTATCTGCCCTCGCCCCTTTGCGGGAGAGGGTGGCCTGCGCTAGCAGGCCGGGTGAGGGGGACCTTTGCCCCCGCCGCACCTCCCCTCTGCTCATTCCCCGAAAGCATCCGGCG
>JAKPGL010000176.1 GCA_029550925.1 Planctomycetota bacterium | reverse complement strand
CAATCTGGTCTATAACACCGAACTGGGCTGCTTCTCCCAGCACTACGGCCGGGAAAATATGGTTCGGAACAATATCTTCGCCTTCTCTCGCAGCGGCGAACTGGCCAGGTATCGCCAGGAAGATCATATTTCCTTTTTCTTTGAACGGAACATTATCTATTCGACGACCGGCTATTTTCTGCTGGGCGCCTGGTCCAACGGTAACTACCGAATGCGATCGAACCTCTATTGGGACAGTTCGACGGCCGATCCGGATTTCGATGGGCTGGATTTTTCGCAGTGGCAGGCAGCGGGCCGGGATGAAGGCTCGCTGGTGGCCGATCCGATGTTTATGGATCCGCAAAAGCGGGATTTTCGGCTCCGGCCCGGTTCGCCGGCAGAACGCATCGGCTTTAAGCCATTTGATCCCTCGCAGGCCGGACTTTATGGGGAACCGGAGTGGGTGGCTTTGCCCAGGAAAATTCTCCGTGCGCCGGTGGACTTGCCGCCGGTCAAACCCCGTTGGCTTCAGGCGTTACAGGAGGATTTTGAGCAGACGCCCATGGGGCAGCCAGCGCCCCAGGCGGTTACCTCCGGCGAAGAACACGGGGCTAGCATTCGGGTTACCGACCAGACGGCGGCCAGCGGCAAACACAGCCTCCGGTTTCAGGACGCTCCGGGCCTCCGATATCCTTGGCAGCCGCATTTGTACTATGTTCTACGGATGCGGCAAGGGACGGCCCGATTGCGATTTGCCGTCCGATTGGAACCAGGGGCCGTCTTCGTGCATGAATGGCGGGACGCCAGCCAGCCGTACCTGGTTGGACCGTCGATTCGCATTGACGCCGAAGGGCAACTTTTCGCCGGCGCAAAGCCGCTGTGCAAAGTGCCGATCGGCCAGTGGGTTCGGCTGGAAATCTCTGCGCCGCTGGGTAAACAGGCGGCTGGGACGTATCAGCTCCGCGTGGAGACGCCCGGCCAACCGGCGCAGACGTTTGCCGACCTGCCGGTGGGTTCTGCCGGTTGGAAGTCGCTGTGCTGGCTAGGCTTTATCAGCGCCGCCGACGCTAAAAGCAGCTTCTATTTAGATGACATCCAGCTTCAGCCTGAATAGATTGCCTGCCGAATCCGATCCTTCCCTGCTCGAACTTCTGGCTCGAACTTTAGTCCCAACCCCGTCTCGCTCTCTGGTCGGATCAATCTTTTTGGCTGGAGTTTGCCCAGTGTGGGATGATCGCCAAATACCGGGCAGAAGCTAAAATTCGCTCATCTTTCGGGTTACCGCCGGGATGTCGTCCGTGCTAGTACTCGACCGGTTGGTAAGAGCCGAGCTGGGCGGTCCAAAGCGACTTAACCTGGTCAATCGCCGTAAATTCCGGCCGATTCGCACATCTCCACGAAATCAACTCTGGGTAAACTCCAGAAAAATCTCACGTTGCACAGGCGGCGACGTCGGATTAGACTAAAATTTTATCAGTTCTTTGTAGGAACTTTCGGTTCGGGTATTCTGGAGAAGCAAGAAGACGGCGGTTTTCTAGGCGAATCCGATGGGCGACATTCCGACGTTGCAAGACGGGGAGATCGAAAAACGCGTGGGGTCCAGGGCGCTGCGTCGCGGCTGGGAGTATTTCCAAAAAGGCGCTCTCCGCCAACTCCGCCGCCAGGGGAAAACGATCCATGGCCTGTGTCGGGGCACCAGCTTCGAGCCGTACCGGGTTCGAGTGCTTTTTAATGACGCCGGCGTCGCCGAAGCGGATTGTTCCTGCCCGATCGGCCAAGGGGGATACTGTAAACACGTGGCGGCATTGCTAGTCGCCTGGCGTGAAAAGCCTCAAGCATTCCGCGCCCTGGAAGAATTGGAAAACGCCCTGGACCGTTGCACCCGGCGGGAACTGGTGGAGATTATTAAAAAACTATTGGAGCTTCATCCGGAAATGGAAGAGGCGGTCTGCAGTTGGGCGCCGAAGGTTGCCGCCGATCGCTCACCGCCGGATGCGGCCGCCTATCGCTCGCAGGTGAAGGCCCTGCTCCAGCAAGCCGGCCGGGTGGACCCGCCGGAGTGGGAGCGGACGGCGGAACGATTGTGGGCCATTCTGGAAATCGCCGAAGCGTTCGCCTCTCAACGCGAGTCCGAAAACGCTTCGGTCGTCTATCGAGCGATATTAGAGGAGATGTTGGCCTACGAACAGACCCAGGAGATATTCCACTGGCCGCTTTCGCGGATTGTGGATGCTTGCGTGGAAGGATTGGAGAAGGTGTTGGCCGACCGTGAAACCGCTCCAGACATTCGGACCGGCGTGTTAAGGATACTGCTGTCGCTGTTGCGTCGGAATCTGGAACTGTTCGGCTCGCTTCGGGAAGACGTAGGGGAGGTTTTCCGTCGGCAAACCACACCGACAGAAAAGAGCCTGCTGAGCCAATGGATTGAATCCTTGGCCGGGTTGGCCGACAGTCAAGCGATCAAGCGGCTTTGGGGCGGCCTCCTTCTGGAATTGGCTGGGCAGGAGGTGGACATGGATGGTTTTGCCCGCATCTGCCGGACTACAGGGCGGCATTTCGATCTTGTTCGGCGGTTAGTCCTTTGGGGGCGGGTGGAGGAAGCTCTCCAGGAAGCCCAGCATCTGGCGGAAGACGAACTGCTGCAACTGGCCGATCTTTTGGACGCCGCCGGTCGATCGTCCCAGGCAGAACAATTGGTGGAAAAGCGACTGGCCGATCGGCCCCAGGGGCCATTGGCCGATTGGATAGCCCGGCATCGGCAGACTCAGGAACATAAAAACCGATTGGTCGATTTGGCGGAGCAGATATTTCGGTTAGAGCCGAGTTTTGAGGCTTTTTTGCAACTTCGGCAGGCAGCCCGCTCGGTAGGCCGATGGGACCCATTACGCAGTGAACTGCTGGCACACTTGGAACAGATCGGCCAGTGGGGTCTCCTGGCAAGGATTCTTTTGGAAGAAAAAGAACTGGGCCGGGCGTTGACCCTGCTACAAACACATCCTGCCGAACATTTGGAAACCTGGGAAACCGAGATCGCCCAGATGGCTGAGCAACTGTACCCGGCAGAGGCGTTGGAAATTTACCGGCGTCGGGTGGATCGGCTGGTAGCCCAACGAACCCCCCATCACTATGCCGAGGCGTGCCGACTGCTCCGTAAAATCCGCTCCTTGATGAAACGTAGCGGGACCGGTCAGGAATGGCCCGCCTACTTAGCCGATTTCCGCGCCCGTTACCAGGGCATCGCCGCTTTGCTGGAAGAATTGGCCAAAGCCGGCCTGTAAAGGCGGGAAGCCACGAGTTCGCCCCACCCCAAAAAGCCTCCTCCCGCATTACTCCCCGCTGCTCTGCATAACATTTAGGGTTCCCACTATTGCAGCTCCGGCAGGGGGATGTCTTGTCCCCGGCGTTGGGCGGCCTGCAACTGCCGATCGTAGGTCCCATAAAATGGCACGTTCGCATCCAGCCACAGGTAGATCGTCCGCCGCTCTTGGTCCGAAAGTCGCACTTCCTGCCGATGCACCGGATCATCCAGCACCGCCGAAAGCCGACTCATGTCCGCCCCCATCCGCCCAGGACGGGTTACAATCTGGTCGATGCTGGCCCCGCCCCATTCGAAGAAGGCCAGATACGGACGGAGCTGATGATACGCTTTGGTGAAATGGCCTTCCGGCTCGCCGGTCAGGAGGAGATTGTTTTTCTTGGGGCGATCCGTCGCGGGCGCATCTGCTCGGGAAACCGCCGCAGAAGTATGCGACTGAAGAGAACCCGATTCGGTAGTGGACCTTCCCACTGCCCCGGTTGCCGGCCTCTGGTCCGCATCCGCCGCATGGCACCGTACACAATGCCGATCCAATATGGGCTGGATGAGCTGCACAAAATTGAACGGTTTGGCGCCGGGCGGCCCCGGCTGGATCGCCGATGGTTCCCGACACAGGGCCAACGGCATTCGCACCGGCGGCGTCTGCTGCTGGGGTTCATGGCAGCCGATGCATCCGGTCTGTTCGCCCGGCTGGAAATAGACGGTGGTCCGCATTCCCTGGATGGCTCGGCCCTGGCGATCCACCAGTTGGAAATAAAGCGGTTTGCGGGCCGGTACACGGAAAAAGGCCGATCCATCCCGTTCCACCGGCGCCGTCCCTAATAGTGCCCGGGCGTTTTCGGCGTTGGCATGGCCAATGCGCGGATCATTGGCCGTCGGCGTGCTCTTGGGAAAAAGTTGGAAGATGCGCAGATGATCTACCTCCCGACCGGTCGGCAAAGGCAGCAAACTCCGCCGCACATCATAGACATACACCAGGGCTTCATCCGGTCCAATTTGCCATTGCCGCCCCTTTTCTGTGGTCAGATGTTCTCGGAGCGGATCGGCCCATCGGTGCGGCTTCGGACGGGGCGCTAGCACCACCGGGTCCAGCAAACTCCAACCCTTCTCTCGATACAGCAATTCCAGATTGCCCCATCGGTCGAAATAGTACAAGCCGGTTCCTTCCTCAGAGCCATTGCCGGAGCCACAGCCCGGCAATCGGTCATACCCGAAGGCGACCAGGAAACGATCTTCATCCAACGGCCAAGGACTGACCATATACCCGGTTGGCCATTGGTTGGGGGTTTCCGGAAACTCGATCTCCGGCGTAAGCACCTCCAGACAACCGAAACGATCTTCGCCGGTGTGTGGATCGAGTTGTACTTTTCTTGGGTCCAACAACACCAACGAGCCGCCTACAATGGCATGATGCGCACCGGCAATGAAAGCGATCTTCTCCGAACCCGGAATGGCCCGGGGCTGGAAACAGGCGCTAATGGCCATGGTGTAATTGCCGAATAGCGCCCGCGCCGCCGTGCCGTCGGGCATCGAGGTCCATAGTCCATGAAAATGTGCCGCCGAGCGATCCACATAATCCCACCGACTGTAACAGATCCGACCGTCATGGAGCACCGTCGGATGCCACTCGTTGGTTTCGTGGAACGAGAGGGTGGTGATCCGGCCGGTTTGCCGATCTAAATGATGCAGCGTATAGGTTGGCAGCGGCTCCCACCAATTGTTGCACCGGGTAAAACCGCCTCGTCGGGTAGAAAGAAAGATGAGATTCCCGTCCGGCAAAGGACATGGACCGATATCGTCATGCGGGCCGAACGTCAGTTGCCGAACCGCTCGACTTGCCAAGTCCAGCTCATATAGATGGAAGCATTCCCGCTGAGGACCCAGATGGTCAAACTCCGGCGGCAGCGGCGTTTTGGTGAGCATGTGCCAATTGGGCAGCACCGGACGATCCCGGGGACCTGGCCGAACATGGACAAACGCAAAATAGGCCCGTTGGCCCTCGTAATCCAAAGCCAAGGTCTGAAACGCCCCCCGAGGAAACCGTCCCTCGGTCAGCGGCTGTACCTGGGCGGATTGGCCCGGCTGTTGGAGCAAATACAGGCCCCCGCCGGCCAAATCCGCCACATTATAGTAATTGCCCACGTATTCATGGAGCATCTGACAGACGAACCGCCGGGTTTTCAAAAAAAGGATCGGCTGCTGTCCGATAGCGGCGTCTTCCAGCACCCAGCCGCGGAGGGTGGTCCGCATCTGCACGTATAAAGAAATACTATCCTTGGAATCTTCCCCTTTGGCGGAAAGGTCGTCTTGCCGAACCTTTTGCTCAAACTGCTGACGCCACGAGTGGATCTGTGTTTCGCGATTTAAGCGCACCGGTTCGGCCAGATGAGGTGCAGAGGCGGCCAGGGTCTTTTCCGCCCGTTCCAAAAGCCGCCTGAGCGACCGGGCGGTGCCAAGCCGATCGCCCAACCGGGCTTCCTGCCGTCGCCAATCCTCATGGATTCGAGCGGTAAACTCAGCGCTTTCGCCCGCCTTTGCCGCCCCTGATAGCGATTCTCCTGCCGCCGCCCCCTCCGCCGCCGCGGACAGGGCCTCTGTCCATGCCGCCCTGCCGAATCCTAATGAGCTTAGGAGCACAAAAACCCGGCATGAAAGGGCCAACCGTCGTTGAAAAAGGCCGCCGACAGCGCCGATGTTTTCCATTCCTGTTGCTCCCCGCCTGGATGAGTGACTTTCGTAGGGATGCCGCTAATATCCCAACCTGTTTACTCGGCTGAGACGTTCCTGTTACGAAAAAGAGGCCGCTTTATTGGCTGGGGAGAATGGATCGCCTATTTGCCGCAATAGTCGATCGCCCGGGCCAGTTCGCTCTTGAGGTCCGGTCGGCGTACGATTCGGTCGATAAATCCGTGTTCCAAGAGGAATTCACTGGTCTGAAAACCTTTGGGCAGTTCGATGCGGATGGTGGCTTTGATGGTTCGAGGACCGGCAAATCCGATCAGTGCTTTCGGCTCGGCAAAGACCAGATCGCCCAAGGAAGCAAAACTGGCCGCCACCCCGCCCATAGTCGGATTGGTAAGCACCGAAATAAAAAGTCCCCCCGCCTCATGAAATCGGGCAATCGCGGCCGAGACCTTGGCCATCTGCATGAGAGAAAATACGCCCTCGTGCATCCGGGCGCCCCCGCCGGAACCGGAAATGATAATCAACGGCAACTCCTGCTCGGCAGCCCGCTCCACAAGCCGGGTGATCTTCTCCCCCACGACCGACCCCATACTGCCCATGATAAAAGCGGAATCGGTTACACCAAAGGCCACCCGTCTTGCCCGGATCATACCGGTCCCAGTAACGGCAGCTTCTCGCAGCCCGGTGCGAGCCTGCTCTTCCCGAATCCGATCCCCATACGATCGCTTATCGAAAAACTCCAACGGATCGGCCGGTTCCAAGTCGGCGTCCCATTCCTCGAAAGTCCCTTCGTCCAACACTTGGGCAATCCGTTCCCTGGCATGTACATACCAGTGGTAATCGCATTCCGGGCAGACGCCCAGAAGTTTTTGGGCTTCCTTGCGGAAAATGGTGGCCTGGCAGCCGGGACAGCGTTGCCAAAGCCCCTCCGGTACCGCCCGTTTGGGCCGCTTCATTAAGCTCCGCCAGCTATTCGGATCCGGCGTGGAACTGCTCATAGAGTCATGCTGCTCCCTAGAGAGATAGGACTGGTTGGGAAAAGTGGAAGTATCAGGCCCCTGCCGGAGTGGGGGTCTGGGTATTCACCTCTAAAATTTCAAAATCTCCGTGCATCCCCAGGGCCTTCCACAGGTCGCCAAGAGCCTGGCCCGTTAGCGCCCGCCGAACGAGGCTGGCCAAGGGTTCCGGCAAAACCACGCCAATGACCCCTTCGGGGTGTTTTTTCAGCAAGCGAGCAGCGGCGGCTTGGGCGCGGGCCTCCACCTCGGCCAACATCTCCCCCTCCGGCGGACAGACAGTTTCCGGCTGCTCCTGCCATTGGCGATATACTTTTGGCTGTTTATGTCGAATTTCTTCAATCTGGATACCCTGCCAAAGCCCAAAATTCAGGTTTTCCATCCGTTCCAATTTCTTGACCTTCACCTCCAACAAATCGCCTATTTTCTGGGCTGTCTGCCAAGCAGGCTCCGACTCCGGCGCATAAAGAAGTTCGATCCCCTGGTTTCGGAGTAGCTCGGCCAATTGGGCTATCTCGGTTTGGCCTTCCTCCGATAAAGGCAAATCCAGATTTCCTTGAATGCGTCCTTCCTGAGTATATGAGGTAGTACCAGGATGAATCAAAATAATTCGCACCATACCCAACCATCTCCGTAGGAATAACTCCCAGAGGCTACTGCGACCCCTCTGGCCAAAGCACCCTATTAGTAGATTGTGCCTCTTCTAAGACTGGTTGGCAAGCGCTCCGATAAAAGGCATTCCCCGCCGCTCTGCTCAACTCGCTCAACCGGGTTCGATAATCCAGGGCGGTAAAAAGCCCTGTCCCTACCACAAATATATCCGCCCCAGCGTTTGAACATCCCCCTATTGTGTTTATGTCAACCCCCCCGTCAACCGACAGTAATAATCCCGCTGGGGCTTTCCGCCGAAGAAGCCGAAGTTTTTCCAAGACCTCCGGCTGGAACCGCTGCCCACCAAAACCCGGCATCACACTCATCACCAGCACCAAGTCGCATTGATCCAAAAACGGTTCCACCGCCGAAACAGGCGTGGGCGGATTCAGACTCAAGCCGGCACAAGCCCCTAACTGGCGTATTTCCTTTAACAATTCCCCCGGATTGGGGATGGCTTCCACATGGAAGGTGATTAGATCGGCCCCCGCTTCCCGAAATTGCCGGAGATATGCCCCTGGGGCCGAAATCATCAAATGCACATCCAGTAACAGCCCCGTTACCCGACGAACCGCCTCGACCACAGGCAATCCAAAGCTAATGTTCGGGACAAAATGGCCGTCCATAATGTCTAAATGAAGCATCTTGGCCCCGGCTTGTTCCACTTGGCGGATTTCCTCGGCCAAATGGGCAAAATCAGCCGCTAAAAGCGATGGTGCAATCACCGGTGCCGAGTTAAAAACCTGCTTACGAACCTCTTCGCACCGCATTCAATGGACCCTAACTAGTTGCCTAAAAAGAAGAACTTCCAATATGGGTTGATAGATTCGTAACACTTCAGCCGAGTGAGGGACTTTCCTGGGGAAGAGAACCTCACCATCTATTGGGAAGTGAGCCCACAAATGTCATTCCCGCTCACCCGCACAGGCGGGAATCCAGAGGGGGAACATCATCCTTTTGCTTTGCATCAGGCACTTTCGCGGGGATGACAAAAAGACCTCTTCATTCGGCGGAAATGTTCCATAGATTCTACCAAGCCCCAAGGGCTTCGTCATGTATTTATTAGAGGGGTTCTGAGGAGCTATTTCTTTGAAGAGCAAAAATGCAACTTTCGAGGGGGTATATACCACCATATTTAATGTGTGGATTTTATTTTTTATCTATATCCTCTGTTTTCGGCAAATCCTCCAAACTCTCCAGTCCAAAAAGGGCCAAAAATCGGTCCGTCGTACAATAATAGGCCTTTCGACTTCCATCCTGGGCACGGTCCACCCGAAGTAACTGCCGTTGAACAAGGTGCGAGAGGATACCTGCGCTAGGTTTGCCCCGGAGGTGTTGGACCTGTTCGGCGGTAATCGGTTGCTGATACGCCACGATCGCTAGTACGTCAATGGCTGCTTGCGAAAGTTTGGTCTCCCGAATCCGGGCGAAAAACCGGTTTCGCAAATGCCAATAAGGTTTCCGGAGGGTCATCCGATAGCCCGGCCCCTCGCTGACAATGTGGTAGGGACAGCCAGCCGAGTCATAACGTCGGTTCAATTCTCGGACTAACTCAGGGATTTCTTCCGGCTGGACGTTTCGCATGACCGAGGCGGCCATTTCCGGCCGAACAGGCCGATTCTGCGGATCGCCCACAAAAAGCAGGGCTTCCAAAATGCTGAGAGGACCGATTTCGACGGGGGAGCTCTGCTCCCCTAAATCATGGTACTCTTCGGGCAACTCCTCTTGGGGGGTGGCTAGAGATGTTGCCTTTTCGGGGGGGACCGCTTCCGATTCAGTAATCCCCTCAGAAGTGGGGCAAATCCCAGGACAATATTCCCCTTCTGGCGGCGGCACAGGGGTAGCCCTAGTGCGCCCCATTGCCTCGCGGAAGGCTTCGCTCAGTGCGCGGAGCGAAAGTTCTTCACCCTCCGGCGTTTCTTTTTCCCACATACTAGCCATATCAGCCCACTATAAGCTCCACCCGATCCCACGCAAGGTCTCACTATAAAAACTCTCAGGGGGCGGAAGCAAGCCCGATCCCTTTGGAGTCCCATCTATCGGGTGGTTTCTTATGCATCTGTAGTGTGAATTACCCCTGCATGGGTATCCTTAATTTTCTTGACCTGACTCTTCTCAAATCAAAGGCCCAGACATCCAAAGTCCTGAAGTTGCAAAAACTCTACCAAATTTTCCAAAGTTAACCATTTCCAGCACTCCCCCGATCCAGAAAAATTCATCTAGGTTACTTGAATTCTCTTTCCCGACTGGTATGCTAACAAAGTAGGAGTCTGTCCGTAACTCGGTTAGTCCCTTCTCGGAAGGAGTTTGGCACGATGGGTTTTACGAAGCGAACATTGATCCTGGGTTTGCTGGCTAGTGGGATCGCACTAGGGTATTTGCACCTGCCGAAGGCGGAAGCATTTTGGCGGTATTGGGGCTTGGGTGGGGCTCCGGTTTGGACCTGTGGGTATGGCGGCTGCTCCGACGGCTGGTACCTGGGCATCCGTCGTGGGCCGATCCGTCGGCTTCTGTTGGGCCCCTATCGTTGGTACTATGCAGGCCGCACGTGCTACTACAGCCCGTGTGTTACCACCTGCTCGGTCTGCTGGTGTGATCCGTGTTGCTGCTGGGACGCCTGCTCCGCAGCCCCGGTAGTAAGCAGTTCTGTCCCGGTGCAGGTGGAAGGCGGGACAGCAACGCAGGAAGCTCCTGCTATGCCGAAACCTGTGTTGCCGAGTCCGAAACCCGCTGAACCGGAAGTCCCCTCCAAGACCCTGCCCGGTCCGGAAACCCCGTCGCCTACTCCGGCGCCGCAACCGCCGTTGCCCGGTCCTGCTCAGGGAGGGCTAGAACCGACCCGTTCCGACAGCGGGCTGCTGACCATCTATGTTCCCTATGACGCCAAGGTCTTCATCAACGGCCTGGAAACCCGTACTCCGGGAAGCCGACGCCAATATGTCTCCTACGGCCTGATGCCCGGGTATCGGTACAAATACGAAGTGCGGGTCGAAATCGTCCGCGACGGGAAAATCTTGGAAGATACCAAAGTCGTTTACCTGACCCCCGGAGCCAAAGAGGCGTTGGCCTTTGGGTTTAATGTCCCATCGGCCGAGGGTATTGCCGCTGCTCCGTAACCAACTCAAAGCGTCTCAACCAGCGGCCTGACCGGAAGAAACGTTTTACTCTGGCGCTCCTTACGAAGTATATGGCGAAAGGGCCTTTCTCCGTTCTCCGTGGAGAAAGGCCTTTTTTTCGGCAAAGGCCGGGGGGGAATCCTTCGCTTCTTGCACCCCTTGTTCTTAGGTCGCTTCTCTGTTCAAGGAGCGGAGGTATTCTTGGTGAAGATAGTCTCGGCCCTGGCGGATGCCGACATGGTCCCACGGCAGCGGTCGATCTGACGAATAGGGTTGGTGGAGCAGCCAGGCCGGGTTTATCCCCGACTGAGCGATTGCCTCTTGCCAAATTGCCGGTTGGAACTGATCGGTCCAGGCGTCGAAACGGGCGCCTTGTTGCCAGGCCCGGTGGATGACCTGGCCCAGCCGACGGTCGCCCCGAGAGATCAAGCCCTCCAACAGACTGGTCTCCAGGTCGTGGTATTTGATCTGGACGCTTCGCATCTTGACCCGTCGGCGCAGAAAGCGATGGGCCTCTTGGAAGTAATCTCGGCTTGTCATGCCGTGCCATTGAAACGGTGTATGGGGTTTTGGGATGAAGTTGGAAACATTGGCCGTGACGGTAACGTTTCGGCCGCGCACTTGTCGGCCCAAGCGGGCGATCTCTTCGGCCAGATCGACAATGCCTGCCAGGTCCTCGGCGGTTTCTCCGGGCAGGCCGCACATGAAGTAGAGTTTCACCCGATGGAAACCTTGTTGAAAGGCTTGTCGGCATCCTTCCAGGAGGTCTTCGTTGGTGATCTGTTTGCCGATCCGGCGGCGCATTTCCTCCCGAGCCGCCTCCGGGGCCAAGGTCAAGCCCGAGTGCTTTTCTGTGCTCAGTTGCAAGGCCAACATCCGCCACTGGTGGTTCACCCGCAGACTGGGCACGGAAACGCTCACGCCCAGAGGCCGGAATTCCGCCTGAAGCCGATCGATCAGCTTGTCAAAATACGGGTAGTCGCTCGTAGAAAGCGACAGGAGCGAAATTTCGTTGTAGCCGGTCGCCCGGTACGATTCCCACGCCGCCTGCAGAATCGTTTCTACGGTGCGGAACCGAACGGGGCGTTTCAGGGTGGTGCTTTGGCAGAATCGGCATCGCCACGGGCAGCCTCGCATGATCTCCAGGGTGATCCGATCCTGCACCGCCGCCACATGAGGCACCACCGGCCGGGTGGGCAGCGGAAAACGTTCCAAGTCACCCAAAACGGCCGACTGAACAACCGGCCGGGCTTCTGGCCGAATCGGCGCGGGCGGCAGAGGTCGGCCTTCGGTATCCTGCTGGGGCCGGTAAAGGCAGGGGACATAGACATAAGAAAATCGGTCGGCCAAACGGGCCAATTGTTCCTGCCGATCGCCGCCTTCGCTTCGGACCTGGAGCCAGCCGTCGGCCAGTTCCAGCAAACTCTCCTCTCCGTCGCCCAGCACAAACAGGTCGATAAACTCGGCAAAAGGTTCCGGGTTTTGAACGCATGGGCCGCCGGCAATCACCAGCGGGTCTGCGTGCGTCCGCTCCTCGCTTCGCAATGGGATCCTGCCCAGATTGAGAATAGTGAGCACATTGGTCGCTTGCAGTTCATATTGGAGGGAAAAGCCGACAATATCGAATTGGTGAAGAGGTGTAAATGTCTCCAGGCTCCACAGCGGCAATTGCGCCTGCCGGAGCAATTGTTCCAGGTCTCGGCCCGGAGCAAACACCCGTTCACAGGCCCAATCGGCTCGCCGATTGACCGCCGCATACAGCACTTGCAAGCCGTGATGGCTCATGCCGATCGTATAGGAGTCGGGAAAGGCCAGGCAGATGCGTCCCCGAAGCCCCTGGACCGGTTTCTGCACGGCGTTCAGCTCGCCGCCGATATACTGGGCCGGCGTCTGCACTCGGGGCAAAATCGTCCGCACCACCTGCTCTTTCAAAGCAGAGGTACTTATATCGGTAGGATACGGCATTCGTTCCATAGGTGCTCCCGAACAAAATTCCTATGCCCCTCTCTCCATCTGTAGAACAGGTCTGAAAACCGGGGAGACGGAGAGAAGGCCTCTTCGAGTTATTTTACGCCTTGGAACGCTGCAAAGCACAGAGGATTTTCTCATTTGCCTCAAGCGGAGATGGAAAAACCCCGGCGATATTTTCACCCTAGGCGAAGCGGGGGAATGTACCCTATACTTAAAGAGAGCTGGTTTATAGAGGGTTCGACCATGAAAGGCCGGTGGTTTTGGCGGATAATTTTGGCGGGGACTTTCGTGATTGGCGGCTGGACGGCTCTGGGGTGGGGACAGAGTCGGTTTGACGAGGCCAGGGCGCGGATGGTCTCCGAGGCCATCATCGCGGCCGGAATCAAAAATCCGCGGGTCATCGAGGCGATGCGGACCACACCCCGGCACGAGTTTGTCTCGCTCAACCAACGGCAGTACGCCTATCTGGACATGGCCTTGCCGATCGGCGAGGGACAGACGATTTCTCCCCCTTTTATCGTCGCTTATATGACCGAGCAATTGGACCCCCAGCCGACGGATCGGGTTTTGGAGATCGGCACAGGCAGCGGCTACCAGGCCGCCGTGCTCAGTCCGCTGGTCAAGGAGGTTTATACGATCGAGATTGTCGAGAGTTTGGCCCGGCGGGCCGCTCAGACGCTCAAACGGCTCAAATACGACAATGTATTCGTCAAGGCGGGGGACGGATATCTCGGCTGGCCGGAGAAGGCGCCGTTCGACAAAATCATTGTTACCTGTTCGCCGGAGAGCGTGCCGACGCCGCTGGTGGAGCAACTTCGGGAAGGCGGACGGATGATCATCCCGGTCGGCCAGCGCTATCAGCAGGTCTTTTATCTTCTGAAAAAGGAGAATGGCCGATTGGTCCAGGAGGCCCTCAAACCGGCCCTGTTTGTGCCGATGACCGGTCAGGCCGAGACCCAGCGAAAGGTCCGGCCCGACCCGACCAAACCGACCCTCGTTAACGGCGATTTTGAAGAAACGGTAGGCGATCCGCCGGAACCGCTCGGTTGGCATTACCTTCGGCAATTGGCCTGGGTGGAAGACCCTAAGGCGCCGTCGGGGAAACATTATATTACATTTACGAATACCACCCCGGGCCGACCGTCGCAGGCCCTTCAAGGGTTCGCCGTCGATGGCCGAAAGGTCCGGGCCTTGGATGTTTCCCTCTGGGTGCGCGGTAAAGACATCCGCCCCGGACCAACCGGGGAACTTCCGGTGCTGGCGATCCTGTTCTACGACGAAAAACGGACGCCTGCCGGCGAAGCCACGTTGGGACCGTGGCGGGGCAGTTTCGATTGGCAACCGGAGCGGAGTCGGCTGAATGTGCCCCTCCATGCCCGGGAAGCCATCCTGCGGATCGGTCTGTTCGGCGCGGTGGGAGAACTCTCGGTGGACAGCCTCCACCTGCAAGCCGCCGAGAAATAACATCTTGCCCCGCTCTGCCAGAGGCATGGATTCCTGCTTGCGCAGGAATGATAGGGTACGCCATTCGGCTGAAGTATTACTACAGACCTTTTCTCTGAACGCCGGCAGAAAGAGTGGTCCTATTTTGCCCAGTGGCGTGCTCGCTGGAGGGCCTGTTGCCAGCCGGCAAGCAGGTTTTCCCGCTCGGTCGGCGTCATGCGGGGGAGGAATCGGCGATCTTCGGCCCAGATGGCCCGTAGGGTTTGCCGGTCGGGCCAAAAGCCCAGGGCCAGGCCGGCGGCAAAAGCCGCCCCTAAAGCAGTCGTTTCTAAAATCTTCGGTCGTATCACCGGGATGCCTAGAATGTCGGCCTGGAACTGGCAGAGGAAGTCGTTTTTGGCGGCCCCGCCATCGACGCGAAGCTCTTGAATTTTGCTTCCTATTCTCTCTTCCATGATCCGTAGGAGGTCATGGGTTTGATAGGCGATGGCTTCCAAGGCGGCCCGGGCTAGATGCGCCGGACCGGTTCCGCGAGTCAGGCCGATCAGCAGGCCCCGTGCATAAGGGTCCCAATGCGGCGCACCCAACCCCACCAGCGCCGGAACAAAATACACCCCCTCGTTGTTCGGAAGACTTTGGGCCAGGCTCTCGGTCTCTTGGGCCGATCGGATGATCCCCAGGCTATCCCGCAGCCATTGGACCGCCGCCCCGGCCACAAAGACCGACCCTTCCAGCGCATAATAAGCCTCTTCCGAATCGGTGTACGCCAAGGTGGAGAGAAGTCCTTGAGGCGGCGGGGCTGGTTGTTGACCTGTATTCAGCAGCAGAAATGCCCCGGTCCCCCAGGTAACTTTCACCTGGCCGGCTTCAAAACCCGTTTGGCCGAAAAGGGCGGCCTGCTGATCGCCCAGAACTCCTGCTACCGGCACCTCGGCGCCAAACAGATCTTTCCGAGTGGTCGCAAAAATGGATAGGCTCGACCGCACTTCTGGTAGGGCCTCCATCGGCGTCCCAAAAAGCTCGCAAAGCTCCGGGCGCCACCTTCGCTGATGCAAATCGAAAAGCATGGTACGTGAGGCGTTCGTCGGGTCGGTCGCCCCCAGGCCTGTAAGCCGAAAAAGAATCCAACTGTCCACCGTGCCAAACAGGACTTCGCCCTGTTGGAGCTTTTCCCGGAGACCCGGCACATGCTGGATCATCCACTCGATTTTGGTAGCCGAGAAATAAGGGTCCAGTACCAAACCGGTCAGTTCTCCGATCCGGTCCGCCCAAGCCGAATGGCGAAGCGTCTCACATCGGTCGGCGGTTCGTCGGTCCTGCCAGACAATGGCGGGGGCAAGCGGCCAGCCGGTTGCTCGCTCCCAAGCGATCACTGTTTCCCGCTGATTGGTGACGCCGAACCCGGCTAAATCCTTGGCCTGGAGTCCCGCCCGTTGGAGGGCCTGGTGGATGACGGCTAAAGAGGCCTGGATCATCTCTTCCGGGTCTTGCTCCACCCAACCGGGCTGAGGATAGACCAACGGGATTTCCCGATAGGCTGAGGCCAGTTCTACTCCTTCAGCATTGAAGATGACAAACCGGACTCCGGTGGTTCCCAGGTCCAAGGCGCCGATCCGTTGCTGGGTGCTCATGGGGCGAACCTCCTCTCCAGAGAATAAGCCGAAAGTTTAGCCCGCCGAGAATCCTCCGTCAAGCATCGGCTGCCGGCGATGGTTCCGCCCAAGGGGGATATCCGTTATAATAAATGCCGTTGCTCACCATGATCCTCCGTTGATGTATCGTAGAAAGCCTCCTTCCGGCTTCTCCGAATCAGTTCAGAGGATTCGAAGGAAGCCGGCAGGCCGTCCAGATTTTCCCGCCTTCAAACGTAAGTTCCTGGATTCCCTTCCATTGCCTTTCCTTTGCCGAGGAGACCATCTCATGCAAAATCGAATTTCTCGTCGTCGTATGCTTCAGGCGACCGGAGCGGTCGGCGTCTGCACCCTGATCCGGCCGGCCAGTGTACGGGCCTATGCGGCCAATGAAAAACCATCGGTAGGTGCTATTGGCGCCGGCATAGGCGCCCATGACGCCAAAAAATTGGAGGAGGCCGGGGCGGTGATCGCCGCTTTGTGCGAGGTCGATGAAGGCCGACTACACTCTTGGGCTCGCAACCATCCTAACGCCAAGCTCTACACCGACTTTCGCAAAATGCTCGACGAAGCGAAATTGGACGGCGTCGTAGTGGCCACGCCGGACCATACCCATGCGCCCATCAGCATGGCGGCCATGCGGCGGGGCGTTCACTGTTTCTGTCAAAAGCCGCTTACCCACAACGTGACGGAAGCCCGGCGGATGCGGGAATTGGCCGAGCAGAAAAAACTCGCCACCCAAATGGGCACCGACACGCAAAGCAATCCTGAGATGCTTCGTCTTCGGAAGCTCATCCAAGCAGGCGGTCTGGGCGAGGTAACAGAAGTTCATGTTGGGACGAATCGGCCCATTTGGCTCCAAGGGGCCGATCGGCCTGCGGGCGAAGACCCTGTACCGAAAAACTTGAATTGGGACCTGTGGCTCGGCCCGGCGCCGATGCGCCCCTATGTGGCCCATTGGCCGAAGGACCACCCGGCCCGCAAACTCCCCTCGTTCAAGCATGAGTTTGTCTATCATCCGTTTGTGTGGCGGGGTTGGTGGGATTTCGGGACCGGGGCCTTGGGCGACATCGCCCCCCACGTGATGAACATCATCTTCTTCGCTTTAGAACTGGATCAGCCCACAAGCGTAGAAGTGGTGGATACCTCCGGCATGACCGCCGAGATGTTTCCCCAGTGGAGCATCCTGCGGTTCGACTTCCCGGCCCGGGGCAAGCAACCGCCGGTCAAGCTCTTCTGGTATGACGGCGGTAAGGAATTACCCCAGGAACTCGGCGGCGGATTGGGACCGGTCTTCGTCGGTACGAAAAACACCTATCCGGCCAACCGAGGACCGTTCCGGGACGGCAAAGGCCAGGCGTACCAAACGCCCGAACTCGCCCCCGGCGAGTGGGATCGGCAAAGCGTCTGGGCCGATTGGCTCCGAGGCATTCAGACCGGCAAACAACCCGGCTGTAACTTCAGCTACTCCGGGCCCTTCACGGAAGCGTATCTATTGGGCAATATCGCTCTGAAGGTCAAAGGCCGAATCGAATGGGACCCCAAAGCCTTCAAAATCACCAATAACCAAGAGGCCAACCAATACCTGAGCCGCGAGTACCGCAAGGGCTGGGGCCTGGACGAAATCTGATCTCGGACACAAGGTCCAGGCCTCTCGGCTTTGGCTGGCGTCTTAGCCGCGCTGGAGGATTTCAAGCGGCTAAAATGTTCCGGTTCAAGAAGACGCTGTTGGGGCGGACTTTTCAGGACGTTTCCGGACGGCGTCAGGGAAACGGTCTTGGAGGGCTTCCACCTCGATAGTCTCTTGACGGAGGATATTCATCGCCTGCACCGCGGCTTCCATAGCCCGGATGGTCGTGAGATACGGGATGCTATAGCGGACGGCGGCGGCGCGGATACGGCCTTCGTCGGTGTGGGCGCCTTTGCCGCTGGGTGTGATCATGATCAGGTGGACCTCTCCGCTTCGCATCAGATCGATCAGGTTCGGATGGCCTTCCTGGACCTTTTTAATCAGTTCCACTTGGATGCCTGCATCACGAAGCACCTGGGCGGTGCCGCGGGTCGCGATGAGGCGGTAGCCCATCTCGGCCAATCGGCGGGCGATGGGCGCGATACGCCCTTTATCGCGGTCGGCCACGCTAAGGAAAATGCAGCCGCTCGTAGGTAATACGGTGCCGGCGGCCAATTGACTTTTGGCAAAGGCCATGGGGAAATGTCGGCTGACGCCCATCACTTCGCCGGTGGATTTCATTTCCGGGCCGAGGACCGTATCGACCCCGATAAACTTGGTGAAGGGAAAGACGCTCTCTTTCACGCAGACCCGGTTCGGGATGGGTTCCTGGAGGATACCCTGTTCCGCCAAAGGAATGCCGATCATCACCTTGGCGGCCACTTTGGCAAAGGGTACTCCAGTGGCTTTGGAGACGAACGGCACGGTTCGGCTTGCCCGGGGATTGACTTCGAGGACATAGAGCACCGGACGGCCGTCTTCATATTGGACGGCATATTGGATGTTCATGAGCCCTCGGACGTTTAGATGCCGGGCCAGGGCCGCCGTCGCTTGCCGAATCTCTTCCAGGACTCCAGCAGGCAGGCTATACGGAGGAATCACACAGGCGGAATCGCCCGAATGGATGCCGGCGGCCTCGATATGTTCCATAATGCCGGCCACGACCACCTGTTGGCCGTCGCTTACCGCATCCACGTCGATCTCGGTCGCATCGTTCAGGAAGCGGTCGATGAGTACTGGTTGGCCGTCGGAAGCGGCAAAAGCCTCCTGCATGAATCGCTCGAATTGGTTTTGGTCATAGCAGATTTCCATGGCCCGACCGCCCAGGACAAAGCTGGGCCGAACCAACAGAGGAAAGCCCAATCGGGCGGCCTCCTGGCGGGCTTGGCTCAGCGTGCGGGCGATGCCGTTGGCCGGTTGCCGAAGCCCCAACCGCTCCAATACCAATTTGAATTTTTCCCGGTCCTCGGCGTCTTCGATGGTATCTACGGAAGTTCCCAGGATGGGTAGGCCGGCGTTGGACAACGCCCGGGCCAAATTGAGCGGCGTCTGCCCGCCAAATTGCACAATCACGCCGTCCGCCTGGACCCGGTCGTAGATATTCAGCACGTCTTCGGTCGTCAACGGCTCGAAGAAAAGGATGTCGCTAGTGTCGAAATCGGTCGAGACGGTCTCCGGGTTGGAGTTGACCATGATGGTTTCGATGCCCAGTTCGCGCAGGGCGAAACTGGCGTGGCAGCAGCAGTAGTCGAACTCGATGCCTTGGCCAATGCGGTTCGGGCCGCCGCCCAGGATCATCACGCGACGGACGCCGGGCTTTTTCGGCGGGGTCTCGTCCTCTTCTTCGTAGGTGGAATAGTAATAGGGCGTATAGGCTTCGAACTCGGCGGCGCACGTGTCCACCGCCTTGAAGGTAGCCACAATGCCCCGCCGACACCGCTCCCGTCGGACTTCCATTTCGGTGGTGTCCCAGAGGACGGCCAACTGACGGTCGGAAAAGCCGTCTTGCTTGGCCCGTCGAAAGTCTGCGTCCGGCGTATTCTCCATAGAACCATACTGCCGGAGGCGGTCTTCCATCTCGACTAGCTCGGCCACTTCGCGCAAAAACCACGGATCGATCGCGGTGAGGGAAAAAACTTCCTCGATAGTCATGCCGTACTTGAAGGCGTAGCGGAGATACCAGGATCGCTCGGCGTTGGGGATGGCCAATTTTTGCCGGACTTGCTCGATGGAGGGCTGTTGCGGCGTGTCCCAGAGGTCTTTGGAGTCGCAGCCTAGGCCGAACCGACCGATCTCCAAGCCGCGAAGGGCCTTTTGGAAAGCTTCTTTGAAGGTTCGGCCAATGGCCATCGTCTCGCCGACGCTTTTCATCTGAGTAGTTAGGGTAGGATCGGCTTCGGGGAATTTCTCGAAGGTAAACCTGGGGATCTTCACCACCACATAGTCAATGGTCGGCTCGAAAGAGGCGGGGGTTTTGCGAGTAATATCGTTGGGCAATTCATGGAGCCGATAGCCCACGGCAAGTTTCGCGGCAATTTTTGCGATGGGGAATCCGGTCGCTTTGGAAGCCAAGGCGCTGGATCGGCTTACACGGGGATTCATTTCAATGACGACCATTCGGCCGGTCTGCGGATGAATGGCGAATTGAATGTTGGAGCCGCCCGTATCCACGCCAATCTCCCGAATGACCGCGATCGAAGCGTCCCGCATCCGTTGGTATTCTTTATTGGTCAAAGTCTGGATGGGAGCCACGGTGATGGAGTCGCCGGTGTGGACGCCCATAGGATCAAAATTTTCAATAGAACATATAATCACCACCACATCGTCCGCATCCCGCATCACTTCCATCTCGAACTCTTTCCACCCCAAGACCGACTCTTCCAAAAGTACTTCACAGATGGGAGAAGCCGCCAGTCCTCGGGATACCAACTCCTCAAACTGCTCCCGGTTGTAGGCCACGTTCGAGCCTGTTCCCCCCAACGTGTAACTGGGCCGAATTACGCACGGCAGTCCAATCTCTTGCATGGCCTCACGGGCTTCCGTTAGAGTGTGGACGATGCAGCCTCGGCAAACCTCCAGCCCTATTCGTTCCATGGCCTCTTTAAATAGTTGCCGGTTTTCAGCCTTCTCAATCGCCTTGGCATTGGCCCCAATCATTTCCACTCCGTAGTGGTCCAGCACTCCTTGCCGATGCAAATCCATCGCAATGTTCAGACCAGTCTGTCCCCCCAGCGTCGGCAACAAAGCGTCGGGCCGTTCCTTCTCGATCACCTTGGCCACCACTTCCCATGTGAGCGGTTCGATGTAGGTGTGGTCGGCCATTTCCGGATCAGTCATGATGGTGGCCGGGTTCGAATTAACCAGCACTACTTCATACCCTTCCTGCCGGAGAGCTTTGCAGGCTTGCGTACCGGAATAATCGAATTCGCAGGCCTGACCGATCACGATCGGCCCAGAACCAATAATCAGGATTTTGTGAAGATCATTTCGTCGGGGCATACATTCTCCCACTTGGCAATTCCGAGAGACCACCCTAGGAAAGCTTCCCTGGAAACTCCCAAAATTGCCCTATTCTAGCATGTCTTTTTTCCTTTTGGGAATCCCCCTCTGGATACAGGCTGAAAACAGAGTTTTGCACGGCCGGCCGCTGGGGACCGCTGCCGTGTACTTACGACGAGGCGGCAGAGGCAGAGCCAAGGGCTTTCAGGACGACCGGGAGCGGTTGGGTCCAGGTTTCCATGAGATTGGCTAAATTGTCAAACGGCGTTCGAGCGTCCCACAGGCATTTGCCGATCAGTCCTCCCCGGCCGGTATCCAGGGCTTGACGAATCCGGCAGACCCACTGTCGGCATTGGGCCGGATCGCCCTGAATCAAAATCTTCTGAGGATTCCCGCCCCAAAAGGTGATTCGTCCACGGAACCGATGGGCGAGGTCTTCGAGATTCATCGCCCCCAAATCGCAATCCACCGCATCCACGCCGATTTCTACTAGGTCCTCTAAAATAGCGGCGATGTTGCCGCCCGACTCGAAAAAGACATATTTGTCTTGCTCCCGCAGAAGTTGGCAGTATTGCTGATAAAGCGGTTTGAATAGGTCTCGCCAAAGATCGACCGGCGCGAGCAGACCCTCCGGGCCGCCCCATGCGTCCCGAAAACACACACCATCCACTTCGGTCTTCGCCCACCATTGGATTTCCAAAAGATAACATTCATGCACCAACCGGAGCAAATCCCGGATCGCCCGATTCCCACAGGCCAGGTCCGCTCGGGTCGCCTCAGCGCCGTGTAGAAATTGAAGCCGTTCCAACGGGCGAACATCGCTTCGGGCCAAGACAAATCGGCTCGAGGCGGCGCAGGAACGGTTCACCTGCGAAACGCTGAGTTTCTCGAAAAGCTCTTTGGGCGGTTTGTAACTGGGCGCCAACGCCAGATCGGCCAAAGGCGATTCCACCAGTTCAGGCGGTTGGCCAACTTCTTTCGTCTCCCAAACGCATCCCCAGGCATCGGTAAATCGGCCCGGTCGGCTTGGATTACCCCGGCATCGTTTTCCCCGAGGATATTGGAACTCCGGCTCCTGAATATCGGTAGGATAACGAAAAAACATCTCTTCCAGATCGTCTTTGGCCGTCAGCTCCAGCCCCGGGAAAACCTCCAATTGCCGGGCGATCCGCTCCACCGGATGATGACACAAGGTGTGTATGACCAACTGCCGGGATGTCATCCTCCTTTTCTCCCTTAAAGGAGTTGTCCAAAGATAACCCAAAAGTAGGAAGCAGGGAAGGCAAAACCGCCTACTTTCTTTGCCACCCACTCTTTCCAAAACAATACGGCGCAACTCCCCAGAAGGTCAAGGTCCTCCCCCGACCCCGCAAGCAATAACGGACCATTTCCGCCGAATGGAGGCCCCGGCCTACCCCAGCGGCGAAGGGTAGTAAGCCAGTCGCTTATCCGACGCCCCCTTTCATAACGACAAGATGAACTCGACCAGATCGTCGATTTGCTGGGGAGTCAGTTTATCCAATTTGCCGATCGTAGCGCCGTGTTTCCCCTCGGTGAAAACTTCTTTCATGTTGACGTATCGGCCGTCGTGCAGATAGGGGGCGGTCCGCCAGCATTCGATCAGGCTGGGCGTGTCGAACTCGTCGCGCCGATCATACGGCCCGCGGGAGTTGACGTTGTGCATTTTCTGATCGGTGTAGAGCGGTTCCGGATGGCAGGTGGCGCAGCCGATCTCCGGATCGAAGAAGATTTTTTTGCCCCGCTCAGCCGCTTCGCTGAGTTTCCCGTTGACCAAGTACGGGCTGGGAACCGGTTGGAGGGTCTTCAGGTACTCGTCGATAGCTACTGCGTCCTCCTCCGGTCGAACCGCAAACTGAATATGCCGAATCCCAGACCGAACCGCATCTTCCGCCGTGGGCCGAACCCCGGTCCACATCGAAGGCGGCGTTCTGTGCGCAAAAAGCATACTTTTATTGTTTTTCGGCGTGCCCAGGCCGTCGTTCATCAGGTCCCAATTCAGACCATCGACCCGGCCTTCGGGATGGCAGCTTTCGCAGCTTTGCCACTGCTGGAAGCACAACGCCGCATCGACGAAATTGACGTGGCCTTTGCGCACCTGGGTCCAGACCGGCTCCGGCCCCAAAGGCAAACGTTGCACAGGGGCGCCTTTTTCGACCAGATCGACCCCGGCCAGCAGATCACTAAAATACACCGCCGCATAGGCCTTATTCCCTACGACTACCACTCCGCGAGGGCCTTTGATCTTGGCGCTTTCCGGGGTGTCCTGGTAGGGCGGGGCGCCGCCGAGCCGAATCCGCCGCTTCAGCCCCACCAAAAACGATAAATCATTCGGCACATCGTCCTTTACCAGCGACGCCGGGCCTACCGACCGATCCACATAGGGAGTATTCTGACCCTGGGGAAGTTGGTCGGGCAGTTTCGCCAGTTTCTCCAGCATCGCCGGGCCGTCGATCACCGTCAGTTCATGCGTACCGTAATGGCTGACACAGATCCATCGGCCATCCGGGGTGCAGGCTGTTCCCCACGGAACGGCCGCCCCCAGGTCGATGTCGTCCAAAAGCACGGTATTGATTCGCTTTTTCTCCCCTGCATCCAGGATGGTCAACGCATTGGTGTTCATCCAGCCACGCTCCAGTTGGGTGGTGGGCATCTGATAGCGGGCCAGGATGTGCGGCACATAAACATACCGGCCATCCGGCGAGACAGAAATGCTCCGTAGTCCGGTGCTGCCGTTGAGAAGCCGGATGGGGCTGGCCTGGTTGCTGGCCGTATCAACCACCGTAACCACAGCGGCCACGTCGTAGGAGTCGGCCCGGTCGTTGGGCAGATGATTGGCCACAAAAAGCGTCTTGCCGTCAGGCGTTATGGCCGAAGCGATCGGTTCGCGCGTGGCCGGGATACGGGCCGTTTCCTTCCCGGCGGCCAAATCCACCACTGAAATACTGTTTTGGAATCGGTTGCACACGTAGAGTTTGGTCCCGTCCGGTGTGATGCTCGGTCCACAGGCCCAGTAACCGACCGGTATCTCCTGCAGGAGTTTTCCGCCGGGCAGTTCCAGCACACAGACCACGCCCTGCGGCTTGGCACAGGTAACATAGAGGCGTGTTTGATCGGGGCGTAAGCACAAGCCGGTCGGCTGGCCCGGCAGGGGCCAAAAGGCGGTGGGTTTGCCGGCGGCTAAATCCACCACAGCGACCTGTTTGGAATCCTCACAGAGTACATATAAGGTTTTGCCGTCCTTGGCGGCTACGATCTCAC
This sequence comes from Planctomycetota bacterium, assembly GCA_029550925.1. Taxonomy (GTDB): domain Bacteria; phylum Planctomycetota; class Planctomycetia; order Pirellulales; family Thermoguttaceae; genus JANXAQ01. The sequence goes on along the minus strand of JAKPGL010000176.1, from coordinate 3,242 downwards.
TGGGGCCGAGGTATTGAGGCTGTTTTTGCTGGGGGGGATTTTGGGGCTGGGCGTCGGCAGAAGGGGCTGGAGTGGTTCGCCAGAACGTCAGCAGGGCCAACAGGCTGCCAATAATACATAATGCAATCTTCACCCGCATCTTCTTTTCCTCCTGTAGGGACTTAAGAAACCAAAAATCACCTCAACACACTTCTCCGGTGGGGACTTCAAGATGGGAATCGCTGTGGAAGGATAGGGCTGTATCCAACAAATCCGGGGAGATTTCAAACCGCTCCCGGCGACAACAAAACTGCCGCCTCCTTTAAGGAACGCTCTTATTTTAACGTGCCCACGCCTCCTCCGAAACTGTCCGCCGGAGGGCTTTTTTTCGGAGGATCGTCTTTATTAGTATAAATACCACTTCTTTCTCCCACAACCAAAAAGGCCGACTATCCCCAAGAGATATACACCTTTTGGGTTATATTGCCCCCCTCCCCCGCTGCCACTCCTCTAATTGCTTGGATCAACACCAGCCTAAACCAAATAAACATAGCCCGGAGTTTTCCGGCATTTCGGATCCAGTCTCTTTCCCATGAGGTAAAACCATGGTAATACTTTAGCCGAATGAAGTAGTGGGATGCCCGAACCGAGTCTTCCCGGCGCAAGCGGCGGTCCAGGCTTGTTCCCACATCAGCGGGAAACCAGAAGAGCTGGCCAATTCTTTTTTCTGGTTCCCCCCTTTCGCGGGGATGACAAGAAAGGGAGTCCCTTTGGCTGAAAGGCTACAAACCATGAAGACAGTTTTTACCAGGCGGCAATGGTTGGAACAACTCGGCGGTCTGGCCGGCATGACGTTGCTGTGCAGATGGGCGTCCGGAGAGGACAAAGCCGGTCCTGTGCCTGGCCTTCCTAAGTTCGATTACCGGAAGATCAAAAATCCGGTCTGGCGGTTGCCAGAGATTCATTTGCGGGACCCGGCCGCCCTATTGCACCAGGGCAAAGTGCATCTCTGGTTCACCTATTACGACCCGAAACAGGTTACCTGGCACATCGGCCAGTCGGCCACGGAGGATTTTCTCCATTTTGAACCGATTCGGCTTATTTCGCCCAGCGGCTACGCCTCGCCGGGCAACGTCATCCGGGTGGGCGACGAGTGGATCCTTTGTTACCAGCAGTATGCCAAGTTTCCGCACTATCTCTGCATTGCCCGCTCCAAGGATCTGCTGCATTGGTCCGAGCCGGAAAAAATCTTCAACACCGGGCCGGAAAACCGCTGGAACATCGACCGCCGCACCATCGACCCGCTGATCGTGCCCTGGAAGGACCGGTACTATCTTTTCTATACCGGTTCGACCCGTTGGGGCCGAAAATCCGGTCATAACCTGATCGGCCTGGCCGTCAGCAACGACCTGAAACACTGGACCGATCTTTCACCCGAGCGCCCCGTCATCCCGGCGGACCAGCCCTATGAACAGCCCGACGGCAATGAAAACAATTGGGTCCTTCGGTATCAGGGCCGATGGTTCATGTTGTATTCGGCCAGCCTGCGGGATCAGAAGATCGCTTACGCCCTAAGCGACGATTTGGTTCATTGGGAGAAAAAGGGGCTTTGCAACGTGAAGATTTTTCCTGAGTCGCGCCGACGGTTCGGCGCCCCGGTAGTGCTGGAAAACCTCGCGGGGCCTGGCCTGTATTACATGCTCTTCCAGGGCGAAGACCCCATCGGCCATGTGAGCTTCTTCCTGCTGGAAAGCCGAAACCTGGTCGATTGGCAGTAGGACGGTTTACGACGCCCTGTCGCCCTGATTTTTAGCTGGTATTCCAGCGTCCGCTGGAAGGAAGGTCTTCCCGGCAGTCGCACGGCGCTAGACTACGTATGGTAATCTGCGTTGATGTGGACGTATTCGGTGGTTAGATCGGTGGTCCAGACGGCGGCCTCGGCCTGGCCCTCGGCCAGTTCCAGTTCGATGAGGGTATCGCGATTTTGCCGAAGCGATTGGGAAACTTCCTGGGGGTTGAAGTCGGTCGGCTGGCCGTCGGCAAAAAGCAAAAAGCCGTTCAGACGTAAAACCAATCGTTGGGGATCGAACCGTGGGCCTGCATAGCCGGCGGCCGAGACGATCCGGCCCCAGTTGGGATCGGCGCCGGCGATGGCGGTTTTTACGAGCAGGCTTTCGGCCACGGTACGGGCGATCCGGCGGGCGTCGTCCTGGCTTCTGCAACCCCGAACAAGGATGGTGATCAAATGGGAAGCGCCTTCGCCGTCGGCAGCGATCGCCTTGGCCAGGTCTTCGCACACCCCCCGAAAAGCGGTTCGGAAGGCCTCGAAAGCCGGGCCGGAAAGCGGCTGGCCGCCCGCCGCCCCGTTGGCTAAAAAGAGCACCGTGTCGTTGGTGCTCATGTGGCCGTCGATCGTTACACAGTTGAACGTCTCTTCCGCCGTTTCGCAGAGCAGGTCCTGGGCGGCAGCCGGGTCCAACGGGGCGTCCGTCAGCACGACCGCCAACATGGTGGCCAAATGCGGGGCGATCATCCCCGCGCCCTTGGCCATGCCGGTAATCACAATCTCCCTTCCGGCGGACTTCTTTCCAGCGGAAGACGAGGCCGCGCCAACCTCCTTGTCGCTAGTAAGAGGTTTCCCATTGGGATCGAGCCGAACCGCTCGGCAGGCCAATTTCGGCCGGGTGTCGGTGGTCATGATGCCACGGGCGGCGGCTAGAAGATCGGCTTCTGCTTGCCCCAGTTGCTTGGCCGCCTGCTGGATCCCGGCGGCGATCCGCTCCATCGGAAGATAATGGCCGATAATCCCGGTCGAAAGCACCAGCACTTCGTCCGTCTGGACGCCGATGGCCTGGGCGGCCAGTTCGGCCATCCGTCGGCAATCCTCCAGACCCCGCTGGCCCGTGCAGGCGTTGGCATTGCCGGAGTTGGCCGCCACGGCTCGTGCCCGGCTAGTGGGTGTATGTTGTCTATCCCACAGGACCGGAGCGGCCTGAACCAGGTTGGTCGTATAAACGCCCACGCCCACCGCCGGTCGATCGGAGACGATGAGCGTTAAATCCAGAACGTCGGCCTTGGTCTTGATCCCACAGGCGACTCCAGCAGACCGAAACCCTTGGGGAAGACGAAATTCCATCGTTTGGTGATCCTTTTTCCTCCGATCGCTTACAGTGCGGTACTTTCCGGGTAGCCGTACATGATGTTAAAGTTCTGCACCGCCGCGCCGGAGGCCCCTTTGATCAGATTGTCCAGGCAACTGATCA
>JAKPGL010000169.1 GCA_029550925.1 Planctomycetota bacterium | reverse complement strand
AAAATCCCTATTCTCCTTATCTTTAATAAGAGTTGGGCCGAAAATTCTTCGGTAGTTCATTGTTTCGGGTTTGCTGGAGAAGCTTAAAAGCGGTCCCCCAAATCCCGAAGTGAAAAAACCGCGAAAGCCCCCCTCAGAAGTCCGGTTGGCTGGTTTAGCCGGTCTGATTAGGGCGCCGTAGCCAAGCGGCTAAGGCAGCGGATTGCAAATCCGCCATCCCCGGTTCGAATCCGGGCGGCGCCTCTTGAAAAAACAAAGGGGGGACAACCTCTAACAAAAGAAAGCCCCGAAAGAATCGAGCACCCCCCCTATCGGGGTAAAGGAATCGAAAAAATCATTTTGTTAGAGACCCTCTATGGCGTCCTATGGCGTCTGGATGGGTTCTTCCCGTTCCGTATAAGGCAAACCTTACAATCTCTCTTTTTCCTCTTCTTGGGGAAATGTTTGTTCTTGCGAGGGGTTGTCCGCATCTAGGACCGTAACCGCCCGTTTGGTGTACCGCCAAACTACGACGCCAAGCAGGATCAAACAGCCCAGAACAACGACAATAGTAATCGCCCATTCGCCTTGGCGGATCCATCGGGCCGCCTGTTCGCCGAACCAATAGCTCAGCCAGAAAAAAAACGTAATGATCACGCCCGCGCACAGTGCGTCGATCAGAATAAACCGCAGAAAGGAAATCCGCAGAATCCCGGCGGTCAGGTAAATGGCCGACCGAATGCCGATCAAAAACCGGGCCGTAAAGAAAATCTTCACCCCATGCGAACGGATCATCCGTTCGAGCCGAAGTTCCCGTTCCGGCGTTACCACATGGGCCCACCATCGATGTCGCTGGAACAGCCCTCGACCAAAATGATACCCAATCCAATAACTGGCCGTATCCCCGAGTAAAGCCCCTACAATACACGACGCTAGCGCCAACCAAGGGTCTAACTGATCATGGGCGCTAAGCACGCCCGCCGCGATAATGGGCGCCTCCTCCGGCAGCGGCAACCCCATGCCGGTAAGCACCAGCACCACCACAATCGCAATATACGACCCCGAAGCCAAATACTCGGACATATCGGCTGTTCCCCCCAACGCTCTACCTTGTTCGCAATCAAGCCTCCAAAAAAACTTTTCCCTTCGGGGGTCCAATTCCCCATCGCCATTCCCTGATCCTACCCGGAATTTTCAGAAGAGGGAATCCCTTGGGGAAGGCGTGAGGGTCGATCCCTCTGCCGTCCATCTCGCGCGGAAAGTGCCCCCTCGAAATACGAAAGACTTTAGGAGAAGGCCCAAAATATCGCCAGCCCCGTGGCGTTAAACGCCATGTGCAACACTATGCAAGGCAGAAGCCGATGGGTGCGAAAGTACATTAGTCCCAATACCAGCGAAAGCACAAATAGCGGGGCCGGGTCAGGGGCGATCTGGTCTGCGCCAAAAAGAAGCAATAAAATTTTCGTCAGGATCATCACCGCATAGACCGGCCCTACCACCACGAGATACGCCAGCAGGCCGTTGGGAATCTCTTTCCGCGGGGCCAGCCTGGACAATCCGAAATCTTCGGCCCTTGCCCCGCACGCAATCCTTAAAAAGACCATTCCCGCCGCAAAACTCAGCAGATTGCCTAGTCCTTGGCAGAGGAGCATCAGCAGGATTTCATCGGCGGGCGTAGGTGGACCGGCCAATCGCACGTGCAGCCCGGCAAACAATAGCGAACTGACCGCCACGGGCGCTGCTCCGAGCAGTTTGCCGTTCCACCAAAACTCTCTCAGGCCGGTCTTCGGCCGGAGAGGGTCTCCCGCAGCGGCGGCCCGCATTCGCTCGTACCATCGCACCTGCCGAAAAAGCCTCCTTTCCATTTTTTCCAACCATCCTTGTAGCACGGCCCGGAACAACCATTCTTCGATGAGCGGGGCAGCTATCAAGGCCATCAGCGCCGCCAACACCCAGACGCCTATCCCGCCCCCTTGCCGAAGAAGTTGTTCGATCTCATGCCCCTGTTCCTGTTTGGGCTGGACGCCGGCGGGCGATTCCGTGGGGGTTTGGCCAGGTCCCAACCGTTCAAAAGAAGTCCTGTTCTCCGCCTCGAATCGCAAAGCGACCTTTCCGACGGAAGGAGACGACCTCTGATCTGGAGAAGACGAAGAGTCGCCGTCTGGGGCGCCGTTGCGATTGTTTTCTTCGGATGCAGAAGTTTTTTTAATCGTTTCCAGGAGAACTACGTCCAATTCCGCCAATTCCAACCCCCACCGGACCACACTGGGCGCTAGAATAAAAACCAGGGCCAACACCAGGACATGGCGTCCACGCCACGGCACAGGCCGTCGCGCCCTGTAAGGCAACACTTCCCGCCCCTGCCGATGCTGCTCGATCAACCAAGCCACCAGTATCCCACTGACGGCTAACGCTCCCAAAACTCCGAGAAAAAACAGAGCGACTTGTTCCGGCGGCGGTTGCATATCCAGAGTATCTCGACGGAGAAAAGCATCTCTAACCGGGTTCTTTCCGAAGGCAGCCCAAGGGACGATTCATAGAGATTATCAAGGTCAGGGGCGGCGTACTCCGCTCACTGGCCCGTTTCCAAAGGGTCGAAGGGGATCATACGAAACAGCGGGTTGGGCGTGTGGGCCTGATCGACGATCCGCCGCATTTTTCGGACGATGTCCGGATGCTTGGCCGATACATCCTCCTTTTCCCCGATGTCTTTCTCTAACTGATACAGTTCCAACCGAGGGCCAATACCCCGAGCGCCAAACCCGCCTCCTTTGCTATGCAGTCCTTGCATGACTCCTTTCCACGGGCCCATGCGCACCGCCATCTGCCCGCCGTAACTGCCGATTTCCCAATAGAGATATTCATGTTGTTTTTGCTCCTGGGGCTGGCCCAGCAAGGTGGGGGCAAAACTGATACCGTCGATCCCGGCCGGTGGAGCAAATCCCACTAACTCCGCCACTGTCGGCAAAATATCCCAAAAAGCAGAAAGATGATCAGTAGTAGTTCCTGCCGGTATTTTGTCAGGCCAGCGAACGATCATCGGCGTCCGGATGCCGCCCTCATACAGGCTGCCTTTCAGGCCCCGCAACGGACCGACGCTCTGGAAAAACGCTGCATCTACCTCTTTGGGCAAATGGGTGGTTCCGTTGTCCGAGCTGAAAAAGACAATGGTATCTCTTTCCAGACCCAGTTCTTCCAGCAGGGCCAAAAGCCGGCCCACATCCCGGTCCAATCGGCTGACCATCGCCGCATAGGCGGCCCGCGGCGTCCGATGCGGCGTGTAGCCGTTGCCCGTAAACGGCGTTTCCGGCCATAGGCCCAAATACGGTTTCAGGTCTTCTTCCGGGATGTGCAACGCCAAATGGACTAGGGTTGTTGTATAAAACAAAAAGAACGGCCGATCTTTGTTCTGGCGAATAAACTCTTCTGCCCGCCGAAGCATCCGGTCCGGAGCATAGTCTTTGCCCTGGAACGGTCGGTAGGAGGCCGGGTCGTTCGGATCGGCCCCCGGCGGCAGCTTGGCATGGCCCGGAACCGGTGGATCGTTATCCAACGGCACCTTCCGACCGTTCTCCCATAAATAGGCCGGGTAATACGAATGGGCGTGCCGCTGACAATTGTACCCGTAGAAAAGATCGAACCCCTGCCGGTTCGGATCGCCCGAAGTGCCAAACTGCCCCAGCCCCCATTTGCCAATACAGGCGGTTACATACCCGGCCTTTTTCAGTAGTTCCCCGAGGGTGATCTCTTCATCCGGCAATGGCTGTTGGCCGGAAAATTCCGGTTCAATGCCATACCGCTGTCTTAACTCGTCGGGCAACTGCTTCATCTCCCGGTTGTCCCGGATGGCCGAATGGCCGGTGTGTTTGCCTGTTAACAGCACACACCGAGACGGCGCACAAACCGGACTGCCCGAATAATGCTGGGTGAATCGCATCCCCTGGCTGGCCAACCGATCCAGATTCGGCGTCTTGATCTTCTGCTGGCCGTAGCAGCCCAACTCCGCATAGCCCAGGTCATCGGCCAGAACGAACAGGATATTGGGCGGGCGTTGGGTTGGCCGTCCCGAAGCCGCCTCCGCCGCCCCCGCCCATTGGCCCCAGCCAAAAAGGCCCCCTATTGCCTCGACCACCAACGCACAAATGAACATCCACCCTCTCGCTCTCCTAGCCAGTTTGCTATCAAGGGTATCTCTCATGGGGGGAATCTCCTGTTTCCCACTGGTTCACTGGAGTTTTGCAAAATGGGCTTGTTCAGGTGTTCGTACACTGAACAGGACCCTCAAAAATCCCGTGATTTTTGAGGGTCGGTAGTGCCCAAGATCGGTGGAAATCCCAAATTGGCAAAACTCCAGGTTCACTTATCCTCTCGTCTCCTCTGGCATTTTACCTTTTCCATATCCTGATATTTCGCGGCCGCCGGAATCGCTCCTTTACCGTCCCGGCAACTCGACAACTCGGATATTTCGGAACATTAGATCCGTGGTTGGGTCATGGCCTTGGAATTGCAAGGTGCCGGCTTCCAGACGTCGGCCTTTGCGGGGGTTGGGATCAGCGGGCCGGGCGTCGGTCCAATCGGCCGTCGGGTAGCCGTTAACCCAGGTCGCCACGTGCGGCCCATTCGCATGAATAGTGAGCGTCAACCACTGGAAATCGTCGGCCACCACGCGTCGGGCGTTCTGCCGACGGAAGATGCCGCCAGTGCCGCAGTCCTTCGGCTTGTTCCGGTCGCCGTCCACAAATCCGTTGTGAATCTGGCATTCATAGCCGTTCATCGACTCACCCGGAATGCAGCGGAAAAACACGCCGGAGTTCAGCCCCTGGCCGTTGACAAACACCTCCAGTTGCAGGGTGAAGTCGGCGTAGTGGCCTTCGGATTCCACTTGTCCCCGGCCGCCCTGCACCCGAAGGTAGCCTTCCGGCGTAACCGTGCATTTGGTGGGCGTCTGCGGATACGTTTTCCAGCCTGCGAGGTCTTTGCCGGTGAAAATGCTCCGAAGACCCAGGGGCCGGAGTTTGATATTCCGGAAAGCGGCCGAGCCGGTTTGCACCTGGAGGGCCAAATGGCCACGGCGAATCGGTTTGGGGTCTTCATACCGGAGCACCTCCTGGCCGTCCACCTGGACAGCAATCGAACCGGCCTCCAGCCGGGCCTCCAAGGTGTGCCAACCGGGTTGCAGGGCTGCTCCGGCCGCCTTTTTCCGGCCCTTCAAGCTCCCAAGAGGCCAGGCCGACGGGTCCTCGGAGGCCAGCACCAATTCATAGCCGTCCGCTCCGGCTTTCCCGGCAGCCGTTGGATCCGGATTGGTTCGGAGTCCCAGACTGGCCTGGGCGCCCGGATCGACCCGGAAATCCATCCGGAGCAGAAAATCGGCCCACGGGCTGGTCGAAAGCAATAGGGCCGAGGTAGCCGGTTTACCGCCTTCGTGTGGCTTGGTGGTTTGTGCTGGTTTGGCCGGTTGGCCTGTGTTGGCCCGAAGTTCTTCCTCAGCCGCCTGCCAAGCCTCCTTCGGTGCCGCTTGCCAACCGAAAAGCGTCTGGCCATCGAAAAGCAGCAACCACCCCTCGGCCGCCTCCGCTGGGCTAAGCGTATTGTGCCCCGATTGGCTCTCCGCCGCCGCCATAGCACCCGTCAACAATAGCCCACTCAATAAACCGATCCTAACACCATAAACATGACAAACCATAGAAATCTCCTTCATGATCACGGTCGTCCCAGTTCCTTCAAGGTGTTCAAGTCTTCTTCAAAATCTGTCGGGGTATACATGGATAGGGCTGGCGAGCAGGTGCTGGAATTGTAACTGATTCATTCCAGCCAGCCGACTCGCCTGCGACAAAGTCAATTTCCCCTTCTGAAATAGGAGAATGGCGATTTCCTATTTCAATTCCTCTTCGCTCATTCCGGTGGCCTGAAGGATATCGGCGGGGATGACAAGGCTCATCTTTTTCCCTCCATCTTGGAATAGCCTTTAGGACGCCTCCACAAAAGCAACACCAAGGGAAACAAATTTCGGAAACTTCAGGATATTTTTCTATGGGGCAGGAAATTCTTTCATCGTATTTTCGGGTCAGGGAGGTGTTTTTGGATGCCTTCGTCAATCGGCATGGGGTCGGGCACAGCGCCGACGGCTTCCAAGAGGCGTTGGAGTTCCGCCTGGAGTTCTTTTACTTTCTCTGCGTACCTTGGATCGTCGATCAGGTTTCGGGTTTCCTCCGGGTCGGAGGCCAGGTGGTAGAGTTCCGCTTGATGGCGGTCGGGGCCGCCGTCGCCGTAGGGATACCGGATATATTTCCACTCGTCCGTGCGCACCGCCCGCACATTCGGCGTATAGGGAAACTGCTTCTCATAATTGTACCAATACAAAAAGCTCTTTCGCCACTGGGGGTCGGACTGGCCGGAGGCCAATTTCTTCCATGATCGGCCGTGCGTTTTCTCTAGCGGCGGCAGGCCGCAAATGTCCAAAATGCTTGAGGCAAAATCCACGGTAAGCGTCATCTGCCGGACAACCACCGGCTTGTCCGACGGGGTAAGGCCCGGATACCGAACCACCAGCGGCACTCGGATACTCGGTTCATGGGCGGTGCGTTTATCTACCATGCCGTGTTCGCCCAAAAAAAGACCGTTGTCCGATGTAAAAATAATCAGTGTCCGATCTAGTTGTCCGGTCTCCCGCAAAAACCGGTAAAGCCGCCCTACGCTCTCATCCACCGAAAGGATCGTGGCCCAATAGGCCCGGATCATGGCGGCAAACGCGGCGGCCCCCTCGGGCGAACGGTCCGGCCAATTTTTCCGATAGCCAAACAGCGGACCATAAATCCCGTGCCAGGTGTCCAGCCGATCCCGATACCAGGCCGGTTTATCGTCCAACAGGAAAGCGCTGGCCGGGTAGGGAACATTTACATAGTCAAATGCATGGGCGTATTTTGCTTCCGGCTCGTAGAAGCTATGTGGGGCCTTATGGCCGATGATCAAGGCCCAGGGTTTATCTCCTTTTTGCTGGCGGAGCCAGTCGAGAGCCAGGTCGGTAACCACGGTCGTGTAATAGCCTTTTATGGTCCGTCGTTCGCCCCCGTGAAAGCGGAACTCGGGGTCGAAGTATCGGCCCTGGCCCTTATGGGTAACGAACCAGTCGAAGCCCCCACGCACATCGTCGTTTTCTTCACCCATGTGGTATTTACCGATGTAGGCGGTTTGGTAACCGGCCGCTTTGAGGGCTTTGGGCCACGTAGGTAAGCTTTCCGGGTATTCGGTAAAATTATCCAACACGCCGTGGGCGTGGGCGTAAAGGCCGGTAAGGATGGAAGCCCGACTTGGCGAACAGAGCGAGGTGGTGCAGAAGTGATTGGCAAAATAGATGCCCTCCCGACCAAGCCGGTCGATATTCGGCGTGGCAATTCGAGAGGCGGGATTCAGGCTAATACAGTCCCAGCGCTGATCGTCGGTGATGATCATCAGCACATTGGGTCTTTCTGCGCCAATCGCCTCTGACCAGACCCCAGCGCAAAGCACACCCAAACCTACCCAAAGACAACTCCCTATAAGTCTCCTGAGATGGGTGGATTCTTTTTGGAAGTGCGGCATAGTATGTGCGCCTTTCACAAAATGGGCGGGGTTAAAAACCTCCGCCATTGGATAGGAAGGTTTTTCCTGCCCGGGGTTTCCATTTTTTGCCATAGGGCTGGCAAAAACATTGGTGCTTTTGCTACCCGCTTATTATCCCCAAACCGACAAATTCGGTTCAAGCCTGCCGAGGGCGAGGGGCGTCATCCTATTGAAGTGCGAGGATGGCTTCCAGGAGTTGGATGCGCAGTCGGTCGGCCAAGTTGCGGTCTTTCGGATCATGCCAGTAGATGCTCCCTGCGCCCTGGGCCTGGAGCACTTCGGCGGCAGCGGTTTGGAGCAAGCGTTGGGCGGCGGCCAAAGCGGCGTCGCTGCGCCCGGCAGCTTTCGCCCGTTCCACCGCCCGGCGAAGCATGACGAAGGTTTCGTAATCTTCGACACTCTCCCGCACCGCTTCCATGTGTTTGCCGGCCGTTACGGTTTTTTCGTCCAAAAACAGAGGAGTATAGGGGCCGTGGCGGGCAAGATATTCATTCCAGGAGGAAGCCCCGCCGGTGTCGCCGAAGGCCCAAAAGAACGAACCTGTCCCCCCATATCGCCAACAGTGCCACGCCTGAAGCCGATAGTAGCTATAAGGGTCCAATAGCCGGGCCGGGCCGCTGCACGAATAGGAATGCAACAGTTTGCCCCGGTCCCGCTGGCGGAGATAGAACTCCTCGAACGCCTTGCCGCCGGCAAGCCACATCGGCCGATTCGGACAAAGCACATGGCACACGTCGAACAGTTCCGGCGGGGCCTTCCACGGTTCGTGATAGGTGGGGTCTTCCCAGATGAGCACCTCCGGCTCTGCCGCCCGCACCGCACGGGCAAAGGCCAAGAGAGTGGTCAGATCAGTTCCTTCGTGCGGCTCGTCGTGGATGAGCAGGCCGAGTTGGCCGGGGGCAATGCCCTTGCTGCGCAGATGCTTTACCCAGGCGGAAATCCACACGCCGACCCGGCGGTTGAACTCCGGCGTGCCCAGTTCCGCCCCGCCGAACCGGGGTTTGGAGCTGTGAGAATAATCGCCCATCGCCAAAAACACCAGGTAGGCCCGGGCGTTCGGCCAATCCGCCGTCCAGGCATCGAACTCCCGCGTGTCCAGGTGGATTTTTTCCGGATCGGCGGCGTCCCAGGTAAAGTTCATCAGCACACTAGCGCTGGCCCAGGGCGCATTGACGAATCGCTCCTGCAAGTGCCGGAGAAAGGCCTGCCGGTTCTCTGGTGTAATGCCATAACTGCCCCCGCCGTTCGAATAGTCCCAACCGCCTACCCAGAGGGTGGTTTGCTTCGGAAACTCCATCGGATAGACCCGAAGCCGAATCGGAACCCGCCCGGAACCGTTCCCACCGGCGTCCAGGATGACCACGCCTTCGTGCAGGCCCGGCGGCAGGTGCACCGGATGAAAAGTAAACCAGACCTGCTGGACTAATCCTGGAGTTAAACGTACTTTCCAGCCGTCGGGCCGACGCTCGGCTTCGGGCAGAGCGGCCGCCACCGGAACTCCCCGACCTGTATCGGTCCAGACGACTTCGTGCAGGGTGAAGTCGGGCGGCGTGGGGGATGCCGGCAAGCCGTCAAAACGCACCTGGAGATCCATCGGTTGCTGGCCGGCCCAGAAGACGTTGATGGCCCCGGCCCGGTATTCGCCCCGCATGGCGTGGATTTCGACCGGCTGGTCCTGGGCCTTTCCTTCAGGCGGCGGCGCGAACGGATCGAGCGGGTCCCATGCGGAGGCGGCCTGGGCGGAAAGCATCGGTCGGCCCAGGGAACGCCACAACTCGGCCTGCACGCCGAAAAGCTGCCCGTGCGCCTTCGTAAGCGGCAAACCAGCTCGAAACGCTGCGCCTATCGGCGGCTCGTCCGGCCTGAGTTGCTTACGCACCTCCGCCAGCCGATCCAGGAGCTTTTGCCGGTGAGATTCCTCAGCCACCGGGGCCGACCGGATCGCTTTCTCCAGTGATGCGGCGTCGGCCTCGAACCGGTGCTGGAGACTGGCTCGCATCCGCCACTGGACGAATAGCTCCGCCGGACTGGAAACCGGTTGGCCTTGCAGGGGCCGCTGAAGCAGTTCGTCCGGCCCACGGAAGACCTCGACCTCATCGGTGAATATATACGGCCCGCCGGCAGGAGGAATAATGACAAACTGCACAAAACGTGCTCGACCGGCAATATCCCCCTGGGCGCTGGCCAATCGGCGGATAGCATAGCCCTTGGGCCACGGACCGGCCCGCTTCCGGTCCATGGTAACCAGATCGCCGGCGTCATAGTACGTTCGGCCATCCTCGCTCAAAAGGATGCGAACTGCGGCGGGCCAGGTTACCCCGGCCACACCGGCAGCGGTGGTCATGGCAGCGCCGCCGATCGGCGCCAGTCGGCCCAGATCGACCGTAACCACGGCATACGGCGCCCCACTCCAGCCCACCGTGCCACGCTGCGTCCAGAAATAGGCCGTCGTAGTCTTTCCATCGGTCAGTTGGACGGCGTCCTCCGGATCCGTGCAGTGCGAATAGTTCGGTGCCGGCCAGAGGGTGTATTTTTTCCCAATCGCTAGATTTTCTCCGCCTGCGGCCACGGGCGGATCGGCCCCCACCGGCCCTGCCCCAACCCCAAATGCCAAAATTGTTAACAACACGGCACAGAAAAACCGGGAACCGGCAAATGTGGACATTCAAGAACCCTCCAGAATCCGCGAGGTTTATCACTGCACATGAACGGGAACGGAAACATAGAAAATGTTGGGCGGGGGCAGAGCGGGATACTCTTGGCCTATTGTATCGCCGCCGGGCGGGACACTGCCTATCTTAACCTACCCGCAGGAGTTTTCAACCATCAGAGCTAACCGTCGGGTCTGGCGGATTGGTATTCTTAGCCCTGTTGTTTCCGTTCCAAGACCTAGCGGGGTATGTCTGAAACACTCTGTAAGCAGCCCAAGCCACCGAGGGGAAACAGGGATCGTTGGATTGCCCACCTTCTGGGAGAGGGGAAAGGTACCCCTCCATATCCTGTCCATTTTGCCAAATACGTCTATTTTCCCCATGCCGTTTTCTCTAAAAATCCGAAACATAAGGGGACAGGAGTATCTTTGTTTTGTGACTTTTGTGTTGGTAGGAATAGGTAAGGTCTTTTGCCTTGGGGTATCGGCCGGGGGGTGTACTTGAGAGCCGGCGATCGAAAACAAATTGAGAAATCTACGTAATATACACAAAATTTATTAAGCAAAACCAACATAAAAGATACGCATGGCAACGTATTTTATAGAGCATTCCCAGAAAAAACGAAGAAAAAGAAAAAGGCGAGTTCCCTCCCCAAGATGAGGGACAACGCCCCGGATTGCCTTGGCCGTCGGAAGAGAGCGAGGGAAGCTCCTTTCTCGGTTTTGGCCCACCGGGACTGTTTTTGTTTTGGAGGTCTCCTCCGGAGATTTTTCCGCCTGAGGTACAATAGAGGTTGCTTGCAGGAGTGTTTGCCATCGGTAGGAGGTTTTTCGGATGTTTTTCGGACGCGCTCGTTTTGGACTGCTCCGCACCACGACGGATAATCGGAGGATGCTCTGGGGCTTGGTGGGATGGGGGGCATTGCTTCTTATCGGAGGGGGCTCTATCCAGCAGGCCGTCGTCTTGGCCGGTGAGGCTTCTAAACCGGCTTTGGAAAAGGCGGCAAACGGAGCCCCGGAAAGTCCGTTGCCCACCGCGCCGCTGCCGCCGAGTCTGAAGATCTCGGACAAAGCAGCCCCCGCGTCCAAACAGACCCCGAAAGCGTCCGCGCAGGAGTCTCCCGAAGCACCGGTCCAACAGGAAGAGTCGGCGCCTGCCGAAGTAAAACCCCCGGTGAAAAAGGAAGCCAAGGAAACAAAACCTTCCGACGAGGACGACCCAGCCAACAAGGCCTATCATCAAGCGGTGGAGGCGACGAACAAAGGCCGATTGGACGAGGCCCTGCCGCTTTATGATAAGGCCCTGAAACTGAAGCCTGATTTTGCCGACGCCTGGTGCGACCGGGGACTGACCTGGGCGTTGAAAGGAGAATACGAAAAGGCGCTGGCCGACCTGGAAAAAGCGATGACCCTGGCCCCCAAAGACCCCGATCCGCGGATGAATCGGGCATTTGTCTTCTTCCATCAGGGGCATTTGGATAAGGCCATTGCCGAATATGACGAGGCCATCAAATTGGCCCCCAACCAGGGGGAAGGCTATCGGGAACGTGGGCACGCCTATTACTTGAAAGGGGACTTAGACAAGGCGTTGGCCGACCTGAACGAAGCGGTCCGGCTCAGCCCGCAGGACCCGGACGCTTATGCATGCCGGGGGCGGGTCTATTTTCGCCAGGGCGAGGTGGAAAAGGCGATCGAAGAGTACCACCAATCGCTGCGTCTGAATCCGCGGAATCACGAGGTCTGGTGCGATCGGGGGTTTGCCCGGGCGGTCCACGGGGAAATCGAGTTGGCGCTGCGGGACCTGAACTATGCGGTGTATTTAGCGCCGAAGGACCCATTGTGTTATTTTAGTCGGGGTTTTGCCCGCCATGCGGCCGGGGACTTGGAAGCGGCGCTAAAGGACCTGAACACCGCCCTGGAACTGGACCCCAAATACGGCAACGCCTATCGGGAACGGGGGGAAGTTTACGCGGAAATGGATAAGCTCGATCTGGCCCTGGCCGACTTTGAAAAGGCCATCCAATGCGATCCCGATGACCCGGAAAATTATCTGAGCCGGGGTTCGATCTACATGGAGCGAGAAGATTACGACAAGGCGATCGCCGATTTCAGCCAGGCCCTGCGTCTGGACATGAAGCATGTGGAGGCCTGGCGTGCTCGGGGCTATGCCCGGGCCAAAAAAGGCGAACTGGACAAGGCCCTTCGGGACCTGAATTATGCGATCCACTTGTCGCCGGGCAACGTGTCGGCCTGGATCAGCCGCGGATATGCGTATTTTCTGCAAGGCGATTACGCCAAGGCGGCGGCCGACTACAGCGAGGCGATTCGTCTGGAGCCGAACCTTCCGAGCATCTATTACAACCGGGCGATGGCCTACGAGAAGCTGGGGCAGAAAGAGAAGGCGGCGGCCGATTTGGCCCGGGCCAAACAACTGGCCCGCCCAGAAATCCCCGCCCCCCCGCCAAGATAGAACCATTTCTGCCGAATGGACTAGGCCTATGCCTAGCCCTTTCCCCAGGCTGTCGAGAGGGTAGGGTGAGAGAGAAAAGGAGGCGTCGTCTTTTTCACCCCCTCACCCGGCTAGTCTCACCCCTCACGGCTAGCCGGCCTCTCCCACAGGGTGAGAGGCGGTTTTCTTCAGTCGGCTGAAGTGTTCGGATTCTTGCCGGAAACGTTTCTGGTTTTACAAGGACCGTAGGAAGCGGGCGGAGCGGGCGAGTTCTGCTTGGGGGTCGCCGCCGCCGGTGGGTTGGAGGGTCCAGTAGCCTTGGTAGCCCCAGCCGTCCAAACCGGCCAATAGGCTTGGATAATCGATGCTGCCT
>JAKPGL010000164.1 GCA_029550925.1 Planctomycetota bacterium | reverse complement strand
CTGAGCCAGCCGCCGGCTAACAGCCGGCGTTACAAGTGAACTGCCGGCTTGACAGCCGGCGTTCCAAGGGGGTATCCAGGAAACGCTTTTCTGCCACTTGGGATCTGAGAAGAGACCATGAATCCGATCACAGAAAAAATCTACGACTTGTTCGGGGGACGGATTACACCGGAAACGGCTGAATGGATTTTGTTGGGCGGGGTGTTTGTAGCAGCCACTGTGGTGTTTTGGCTGGTGGGCCGGTTGCTGTTTTTCCGGCCTCGCCGAACCGACGAGGAAACAGGCGAACCCCGCGGCCTGTTTGCCGCTCTGGCCCCTGCACTAGCCGAGCAGATCCCCGAATCCCAGAAAGAACGCCAAGAGTTTGCCAAAATGCTCCGGCAAGCGGGGCTGTACCAACCGCAGGCCAAGACGACCATTTACGCCTTGCGATTTGTGCTTCTGATCCTGCCCATTATCGTAGCGGGTATTTGGGTGGTTTGGGCCAACAATCCGACGGTTACCTGGCGGGTATTGCCGGCGGGGATTATCCTGGGGGCGGTCTTGTCGATTGTGCCACGTCTTTATGTGTGGCAGCGGCGGCGCCGTCGATTGGCCCGCATCCGACGCGGCCTGCCGGATACGATTGATATGCTCAGCATGTGCGCCAGCGGCGGCCTGGGATTGAGCGAAAGCCTGGAACATGTTTGCAGCCAGTTGACCCCTTATCCGGAGTTGGCCCAGGAATTGGCCATCTTGCGCCGTCAGGCAGAGGTTGGCAGTTTGAAGTATGCACTGGCCGATTTTGTCGAACGGGTCGATCTGCCCGAAGCGCGACAGTTGGCCACCTTGCTGTTGCGAGGGTCCCGACTGGGCGTCCAATTGGCCGGTTCTTTGAACGACCAGGCCGACCATCTGCGGGTGGCCCGTCGCCAATTGGCCACCACCGCCGCCAACAAGACGCCGGTAAAACTGGTGTTTCCGCTTCTGTTCTGCCTGGCGCCGTCCGCCCTTCTGTTGCTGCTTTCGCCGGCGGCGTTCGATCTGTATGACTATATCTATCCGAGGTCGGAAGCGGCGGCCACGGCACAGCCCGGTGAGGCCTTCGGTACACGAGCCGTCATCCGAACCCTCCAACAACTAGAACAACGTCCGCAACCGATGATCATCGAAGGCGTACCCACCACGCCCGAACCCACGCCGTAGGTCTGACGGGCTGATCGAACCTTCCGATTCACTCCAGAACTGCTACGGCGGCGTCGCCTCGAAAAACAATTTGCCCCACCCAGGATCGGCAATCACCTGGGTGGGGCAATTCTTTACACCTCTCCGAACAAGAGGCTTCCAGGAGGTATCGGGGAAACGGAATCGAACGGGATATGCCAATCCTCAGCAAAGAACGCTTCCGAACACTTACCTGCTGATGGGCCGATAGTCGCTTACAGGCCGAATGGGCCGAGTCGTGATCCGCTCGGAAACGTTCTCGTTAGGTTCTTTCTCCGGTTGGAGAATATCTTCGCCTTTGGGCGGCGCCTTGAGCGGCGGAAACCGATACGGGCTTGTATATTGGGTCATGGTGGGCTGGCTGTACATGCCCGGCCAATGATAGGTGTATTGCGGCGGTACAGGAAATTTATAACTGCCCGAACATCCGCAGTTGAACTGTCCGTAACAGGCCCACTTGTCCAGCAGCTTGCCATAGGGCCGGATCCGCCGCTCTCTCATCACCACGCCTTCGTCTTCGCAGAGGGTATCTCCAGAGGGTTCGGCGGCTGGTTGGACTTCTGCCTGGTTCATCGGAATGGGCGAAAGCGGGGCAGAGGGTTGGATCGGTTTGGGGGGGGCTGCACCCAAGCTTAGCCCGGCCATGCTGATCATCCCTGCAATGATCCCCAAAAAAATAAAGAATCGCATCCGTTTTCTCCTTGATGGATTCGGCAGGTGAAACGGAACAAACCTCCGGCTGCCGTCGGGATTACCCACGACCGAGCCAACCAAAACCCGACCCGGCCATACTATAAGAATTATCGGCAATCTAGGAAGAAAAACCATAACAAGAAAAAATAATACCGATAAAACAATCTGGAGAAAATGGGTAAACGCTACCAATCCGTAACCAACCTCTTCAAGAGAATTCCAAGAGATAACTGGAGTTTTGCAAAATGGGTTTGTTCAGGTGTTCGCAGACGGAACAGGTCCCTCAAAAATCCCGTGATTTTTGAGGGTCGGTAGTGTACAAGATCGGTGGAAATCCCCAATTTGCAAAACTCCAGGTGTTACTTAAAACGCACTCCTCCCGCGCAACCGAACGATCAATTGCTTGAAAAACGACCTCTCTGCCCAGTATAGTAGGTAAATAAAATGTTTTCCCGAAGGTTTCACTAAAGGAGACTTCTCTATGAGTTCCGTTGCACAAAGAGATCAAACGGAGCGGGTTCGGAGAATCCGTTTCTTTGGTTGGGGGGTTGTTGCCGGATGGGCAGCAGCCGTTTTGATGGTCGCCGGTTGGACGCAGGCGGCGGCGCCCAGGGTGCTCGAGCCAGGGCAAAAACCAAAAGACAGCCGGTTCGGCCCGCTCAAAGACCTCAACGGTTATTTTCCCATGCAGGTCTGCAAGACGCCGGAGGAGTGGCAGCAGCGGGCGGAGCGGCTTCGTCGGCAGGTGCTGGTGGCCGCCGGCCTTTGGCCCATGCCCACCAAACAGCCGCCCAATGCCGTCATCCACGGCCGGGTCGATCGGCCCGAATACACGGTGGAAAAGGTCTATTTCGAGAGTTTCCCCGGCTTTTATGTAACCGGCAATCTCTACCGGCCGAAGAATCGCTCCGGGGCAGGAGCGGCGGTCTTGTGTCCGCATGGCCACTGGCCCAACGGCCGATTCTACGACGCCGGTGAAAAACAGTTGGCCGAGCAGATCAAAAAAGGCGAAGAAAAATACGATCCCTGCGGCCGATTCCCTTTGCAGGCACGTTGTGTGCAACTGGCTCGGATGGGTTGCACCGTGTTTTTATACGACATGGTCGGCTACGCCGACAGCCAGCAACTGGCCCATCGGGCCGGATTCCGTCCAGAGATGAATACGCCGGAAAACTGGGGTTTCTTCAGCCCCCAGGCAGAACTACACCTGCAAAGCATCTTCGGCCTGCAAACGTATAACTCGATCCGGGCGTTGGACTGGCTGAGCCAGTTGGACGGCGTGGATCCGAAGCGGATCGGGGTTACCGGCGCTAGCGGCGGCGGAACTCAAACGTTCATCCTCTGTGCGGCAGACGATCGGCCTGCGGCGGCTGTGCGGGCCGTGATGGTTTCGACGGCCATGCAAGGCGGCTGCACCTGCGAAAACGCCAACTATCTGCGGATCGGAGCAGGCAACATCGACCTGGCTGCCCTGATGGCCCCAAGACCCCTGGGCCTTATCGCCGCCAACGATTGGACCAAAGAAATGGAAACCAAAGGCTTTCCAGAGCTGAAGGCCCATTACACGATGCTGGGCGTGCCGGATCGGGTGGCCCTATGGGCCTTCTTGCAGTTCCCGCATAACTATAATTATGTATCCCGATCCGTCATGTACCCTTGGATGAACCGTTGGCTGGGCCTAGGGCAAAAAGAACCGATCGTCGAGGCCCCCTTTGAACCTCTCAGCAACGAGCAGATGACCGTTTGGGACGGGCAGCATCCTCGGCCCCAGGGCGGAGCGGAGTTCGAACGCCGATTGCTCCGCTGGTGGACCGAAGACGCCCAGAGACAACTGCTGGCCCTTGTGCCCAAGGACGCACAGGGTTTGGAAAAATTCCGGCAAATTATTGGCGGAGCGGTCGATGTGATGATCGGCCGACGCCTGCCCGCTCAAGACCAGGTGGAAGTGGTTTCCTTGGGCGCGGAAGATCGGCAAACCTATCGGCTCGAAAAGCTCCTGCTCCGGTATAAACCGGCTCAGGAGGAGGTGCCGGCCTTGCTGCTTCGGCCCGCGCGGTGGCAAAACGGTCGCATCAGCCTGGTCCTGCATCCGGAAGGTAAACAAGCACTTTTTGACGCCCAAGGCCAGCCGACGCCGATCATCCGGGACCTGGTGCTCCAGCAGGCAGAGGCGGTGATGCTTGTGGATCTCTTCGGCCAGGGCGAGTTTACCGACGACGGCAAACCGCTCCAACGCCAGCCGCTGGTCTCAACCGGCAAAGAACCTTGGCAGGCATATGCTGGATATACTTATGGATATAATCATCCTTTGTTTAGTAAGCGGGTGCATGACGGTTTGACGGCGCTGGCCGCCGCTCGGCAACCGGCCATCGGAGCGCAAAAAGTCCGCTTGTGGGCGCTTGCCGGGGCTGGTCATTGGGGCGCTGCCCTGTGCGCACAAGCCCGTGAAGCACTGGAAGAGGCCCGGCTCCAGACCGGCCAGTTCCGCTTCCGAAAATTGAACGAACTGGACCATCCCGATTTTTTGCCGGGCGGAGCAAAATATCTGGACTTGCCTGGCATATTGGCCTTGGCCGCCCCGCTGCGTCTGATCGTAGAAGATGAAACGGCGGCGGATTTAGAGGTGGTCCAAGCCGCCTATCAAGCCGCCGGCGCTTCGGACCGAGTCCATATTGTCCCCACCGCCCGATAAAATCTTCCTAAGAAGTTCTAACAAAACGGCCTTTGCTACTCACTTCCTCCAGGGAGGGAGAATAGGTCGAATCTTTTGGGGCTTCGTTTTGTTAGAGCCTCTAAGTATCCGTTCAGCCGACCGAAAACTCACTTCTCCCCACCAACATGCCCTGCTGGACAAGCCAGCAATGCCATCCTGCCCGGCTTGATTCGCCTAAAGGGTGTAAGAAAATTATTCATGGGCTTCTGGGATCGGAAAGGAGAATTTATGACGCCTCGCGAGCGAGTCCTTGCCGCCTTGAAACATGAAAATATGTTTACCATACGGGACGCGATCCGAAAATACGGCAGGCGGGCTGGGGCCGGCGCTGCTTCGTGAGAGTCCGGTTCGGCTCGCTTCTTGACCCTCTTCCTTTGGTACGGTGCTTGGTGTATAGTGGAGGCCCTTCAGTATCGCCACAGAACTAGCCAGTGGCGTGCAACGGGAGGTTTCGATTGCGTCCTATCCCCCAGGGTCCCATACCTTTCCTATTTTGTTCTTAAAAGGAGAACACCCAGTGAACGAAGACAAAAAGTTGACCCGAGACCAGTGGATCGTTTTGGCGGCGGCTTTTCTCGGCTGGATGTTCGACGGGGTGGAGATTGGGCTGTTTCCGGTGGTAGTGCGCCCGGCGCTACAAGACCTGGGTATGACCGACGACGCGGGCATTGCCTGGTGGAATAGCGTCGTGGTGGCTTGTTTCCTTTTGGGCGCCGCTACAGGCGGAGTGGTCTTCGGATGGTTGGGCGACAAATTGGGCCGGGTGCGTTCTATGGTTACGAGCATCTTGATCTACTCGCTCTTTACTGGGGCTTGCTATTTCGCCGTGCAGCCCTGGCAATTGGGAGTTTTTCGTTTCATGGCTTCGATGGGCATGGGTGGGGAATGGGCGCTGGCGGTGGCTCTGGTCATGGAATGCTGGCCGGAACGACATCGCCCCTGGCTGGCCGGCGCGATTGGCGCAGCGGCCAACTTCGGCTTCCTGTTTATTGCGCTGGTGGCCATGCGATGGCACGTCACCCAGGACTCGTGGCGATGGATCATGCTGGTGGCCGCCTCGCCGGCCTTATTGGCCCTGCTGGTCGCTCTGTTTGTGCCGGAATCGCAGCGATGGAAGGAGTCGGTCAAGCGGGTGGTTTCCAAGCCGATCCGAGAGATATTCGCCCCGGGATTGCGAAAGACGACCTTTCTGGCGATTGTTTTCTCGGCCATCCCGCTGATCGGCACTTGGGCGGCCGTTTCCGGTTGGATTCCGACCTGGGTCGATCAGATGACTCAGGTGGAGAAGGCCCGGAGCTTCCTCACAGGCGAGGAGTTGGCCCGCTTGGAACAGGCCCAAACGCCGGACGCCAGGCAGAAAGTACTCAAGGCAGCTCTCACCTCGGATCAGTGGAAAGAAGTTGCCTCCACCACGGCCGACAAAAAGGCCCACGTTCAAGTGATCATCTCCATAGGCGCCATCCTTGGCTGTTTCATCGCTCCGATAATCGGCGGCGTGTTTGGTCGGCGTCCGGTGTACTTTGGACTTTGCCTGCTGTCGTTGGCAGGCTGCTTCTATCTGTTCAATTATCTGAACCAGTATGATCTGGAATTCATGGTGGTGGTAGGAATCGTCGGCGCGGTGACTGCTGCGTTTTACGGTTGGCTGCCGTTGTACTTGCCGGAACTTTTTCCAACCCGCGTTCGCGCCACCGGCCAAGGGCTAAGCTTCAACTTCGGGCGCATCATTGCCGCCGTCGGCAACCTCTTCATGGGGCAACTGGTCTGGGCGTTTGGGGGCGACTATGCTCGGGCGATGGGCGCCATCACGCTTGTTTATCTTCTCGGGCTGGTCCTGATCTGGATCGCCCCGGAGACCAAAGGCAAGCCGTTGCCCGAGTAGGCGACGGCACGCCAAGCGGGCAGGCAGCCCAGGTAGCCCCCCTGGGCAACATCCCTTGCCAAGGAGCGGGGCCATCCACTGCTGGACAAGCCAGCAATGCCCCCCCGGCGGCCTTTCCGGTTGCCGGGATGCGGGATGTCTCACGGATTCTCGGTCAATACTTCGTTAGGGGGGATCTGTTGACTTGGCCAATTGAGCGATTTTACTGCATGTTGTTGTTTCTCCATCGGCGGCATTTGAAGTGGGATGCCAAAAGGCTATAACGAAATGAGGTCGCAAAAGGTTTGCTTATCCCCTACTTGGTGGAATTTAATAGGAAAAGTCATTTTATTAGAGGCTCGAAGCCAAAAAGATGTAACCTATCTCAAAAAGATGTAAACTATCTAAGGACGATGGCGGCGATTTACGTTTTTTCTAACACAGTTTTGGGAAGGAAAATCCCATGAAACGACGAACTTTTTTAGTGGGTGTTGGATGCACATGGATTTCTAGGCCCCTATGGGCCAAAGCACCGGGGGGGGTGGACTTTGCCCAGGGCGCCAAGATGGCCCTTGTCCCTCACGATCACACCACTGTAATGCAGTTTTTGTTCGAGAATCTTTCGGAATTGGAACCGTGGCTGCGTAAACGTCGGCCAGGGGCCGACATCTCGCAGGCCGACGCCCTGGAGGCCCTCAAACACCTGCAATCGCTCCGTCCGGGCGGCGATCGCAATAAACAGGTGATCGACGTTTGCATCCAAATGCACCCCGTCCTGACGGAAAAACGGAGAAGCATCGATCGGGCCGTTCAGAGTGATTTAACATCGCTCGAACAGAATCTAAAAGCCGCCAAAAACCTCGAAGACCTAGGCGCCCTCTTGGCGAAGGAGCGAGGTCGTGTCCGTTCCAAGAAGGTCCCTTCCCTCGATACCTCCCTCGACGTGGCCCAAGCCATCTACGATGACGCCATGAAGCATCAATTGTACACCAGTTTTCGCGCCGTGAAAACTGGCCGGGGCAAATGGATCCCCAGCATGAAGGACGTGGCCGAAATCGCCGCCCAAGATTTACTTGGAGCGGCGGCCGGCGCCGCAATGGGCGCCGCCGCCGGCGCCGCAGTGGGCGGGGTAGTGGGCGGCATAGCGGCTTCCGGACAAACGGTTGTGTCGAAGTACTACAACCATTGAACCCGAGAAAAACCGCCTGCCGCAGTTTCTCGAAGAAGACGTTTTCCTAGAACCCTCGTTTTCTGGGACGGCCCTCACGAAGTGCCGACCCACGAGGAAGCAAAGGATCGGGTTATCGACCCATCGAACATACCATGACGAAACACATCGGAATTGTGGCCTGTAGTGCGGAGGGGGCGGCGTTGTGCTATCGGACGCTCTGTCAGGAGGCGGCCGACTGCCTGGGCGAACACATGCACCCTGAAGTCTCCATGCACACCCACCCTCTGGGCAAATACATGGAACATATACGCTCCGGCCATTGGGCCGGGGTGGCCGAGCTGATGCTTTCCTCGGTAAAGAAGCTGGCGGCGATCGGTGCCCAGTTGGCCATCTGTCCAGACAATACCATCCACCAGGCCTTCCCCCTGGTTGCCCCGGCCTCGCCGATTCCCTGGCTCCATATTGCCGAGGTGGTTGCCCAGGAAGCGAAAGCCCGTAGGTTTCACACGTTAGCCATTCTGGGCACCAAATACCTGATGACCGGCCCGGTCTATCCGTCGGTGCTGGAGCGGTATGGCATCGGCTACCGAATCCCTGACCAGGCGGATCGGGAGGAAATCGACCGGATCATTTTTTCAGAATTGGTCAACGGCGTCTTTCAGGAGCCGAGTCGGCTTTACTTCAACCGGGTGATCCAGAAGCTGAAGGACCAGGGGTGTGATGCGGCGGCCCTGGCCTGCACGGAAATCCCGCTGATTGTCGATCCGGCCGATTGTCCGCTGCCCACGCTTGATTCCACCCGTCTATTGGCCAAAGCCGCCCTTCAAGAGGCGATCAAAGCCTAGCCCCCTCCGCGGAGGCGGAGCGCAGAACATTTTGTTTTCATTTTCGAGTTGCAGGTATCCCTTGACGGCGGCGATTGGGAGGGCTATCTCTGTCGCAAAGAAGGCGGTTCGACGCCTCATAAAAACCCGGCAGGGAGAAACCATCCTTTCCAACGGTCAAAACGTTGGGGAACTGCTACTGTTACGTCCAAGGAGACCCTGGCCATGATCCGAAGGTGGATTGGTGGAATAATAATCATGTTGGGCGGGCTTTGGTTGCTTGCAGCCCAAGACGGCGTAGAAGGAAAACAAACTTCTGGCCAGCAACCCAAAAGGGAAACGCCCCCGGCAGCAGAAGCGGGTGCTTCAGCTTGGTAGGCCCGGGGATTTGGTGCGGTGGCGGATCGGCCAGGCCCTGGAAACCCTGGATCGGGGCGTGCGGATGCGGCAGTTGGATCGGGAGAAACCGGCTCGCTGCGTCCATTGGCGCCCCGGCGGCAATGGCTATGGGAGAGAAAAAACAGAGCGGGGCTGGCAACTTCTATTTACCGGCAATGGCCGATCCCCGGCCAGCGCCTCGCAGTGGGTGATGCTTTTCCAAGAGAAGCCTTCGCCGGTGGTGCTCCGGGTGCGGGCCGCCGCCCAGGACCTCAAAGGCCCGCCGGATCAGATTGGCCTGCGCTGTCGGGCCGCTTGGGTTACGCCCAGCTTCGCCCACTACGAGAACCGGTTTCTGCACCTGCCGCCGGGGACCTATCCGGAACGGGACTTTGAGCTTCAGATCGAACTACTTCAGCCGCTTAGAGCCGTCGAAATTACCCCGATGCTCGGCCCCCGAGTGGAAGGCAAACTGTGGCTGGCCAAGGTTTCCCTTATCGACCCGACCGCCGGGCGGGAATATGTAGTCGATCCGGAGGTTACCCAGTGGTATGAACCGATGCCGACGACCCTCCAGGAGCCGGTGGAAAAGGCCTGCCAGGAGATTCGAGCAGAGTTGGATCAACTCTTGCAAAAGGCCGATCCTGCTGCCGCCGGGTTTGCTGAGACCGTTGCAGCCTTAAACGCCCGGTGCGACCGATTGCGTCAGAAGATACAGGATGCCCATGCGGAAAACGGTTGCCGACGGGTGCTTCGGGATTTGGAGACCATCCAGCGCCATCTGGCTGCTGCCGCCGCCGGCCATTACCCCGTGCCGGTCCCCGGGGGGTGGTCGAAAATCTAAAGTCTCCGTCCGGGCGGCTGCCAGGAGAAGGAGGTCCCCACCGGCCATTAAGCTTCTGGCACGAACTTGAATTTCAAAGCGGCGGCCAACTCCTGGAGCGGCTCCCAGAGATCGCCATAGACGGTTACCCGATGCCAGCCGTACTGGTCCCAGAAAGTGTACATAGGATCAAAATCGCCGAGGACCTCGACGGCTAGTTTCGTCCGGCAGCCGCGATCCACCCAGGGGTTTTCGACCGCCACGCCTCGATGGCAGAGGATTTCTCGCCGAATCGGGTGAATTTCTAACGTAGTGGTCATATAGCCCAGAGGCAAAATCGACCGGACCGAGGCGCCTCGCCGATCTTCGCTATGGGTGTAAATCTCAAAGGGATTTTGTGGGCCTGTCGGTCCCAGGGGCTTGGTCGGCGCCACACAATGGGCGTAGATGATCTGCCGCTTGGAGCTATCCAGGACCGGATCGGAAATATAGCCAGGCCGACCGACCAAGTGCCGAAGCACTACCATTACTCCGGTGGAAATAAGATCCGCTTCACAGGCCCCCACCAGTCCGGCGTCATTTAACTCCACAAACCCCAGGCAGGGATAGCCTTTCAAATGGCCGCTGTAAAAGCCGCCCAGACAATTGATGGCAATGGCCGACGCCTTGTACTTCTCCATCAGGAGTTTCTGAGTTAGATACACCCGGGCGCTTTTTTCCAGGGTCTGTTCCGGTTCGGGGATGTCGATTTTGGCGGCCTGTGTTTTCCATCGGGCGGCAATTTGCCGGCCTTGATCGACATCGGTTGCGTTGTACGCCTCGGCAAATTCGGGGAAGGATACCTGGCGAACTTGGATTTTCAAGGTTTCGGCCAATGCGTTAGCTACTGCCGTGCTGCCGCCGCCGACGGTCAGGATCAGCTCTTTTTCCAAGGCGGCCAGTACTTCCCCAATCGGGCGAAGGCTTAGCTTATCCTCTTTGCCGCTTGTTTGCTTTGGCGGCGGCATTCTGTCCAGATGCGAGCGATGGGCGGCCTGGGCCACTTGCTCCGCGTTCGCCCCCTGCCGAAGCAGGCAGAACTTCCGGGCGGCCTCAGCCAAGTCTTCCAGCCGGCTGCTGCTAATGGCCGCCATGTTTTTATATTTCCGGCGGAGGGCTGCCGTATAAACATGGAACCCGCCGCTTCCGGCGTAAATATACTGGGCAATAATCGTTGGCTTTCCGGAAGCCACGACCGGATGCATCACCCGAACCCAATTGTTCATTTGATAGACTAGGTAGCCGGCGATCTGGCCGGTTTTGGCGTCCTCGGCCAGCAGTTTTTCTGCTTCCTCCGGTTTATGGAGTACCACCGGCACAAACTCCACTTCTGGACAAAGCTGGGGCAACTGCTTGGAGACTCGCTCAATTTCCGGTCGCATGTCATGGCCGATGTGCGGCCAAGTGGGCCGATCCTGCACCAGCGCCCAACAGGCGAAGATGAGCCGGACTTTGGGCCGATCCGGCTTGGCGGCGGATGTTTTTCCCAGGGGAGAAGGTTTCACTTCTTGTGTCAGCCCTCTGGACATCGGGGCCAGTGCGGTCAAAGCGGCCGAACACCCAACGCAACTGGCTGTCAAAAACCGACGGCGATCCATACACCCCGGGCAGAGATTTTTTGTACACTTCATCGCCAGCTCCTCCCCAAGAAACGTTTTTCTATTGATGAGATACCTGCATTCCCATTATGATGTATCTTATCTTGGCGGAAAACAACCAGGGAGTTCTGCACAACCTTTTTTAGTTCTTTCTTTCCTAGAGGACCATGCAGAGAAATTGACAAGCGACCATCGGCCGATCATGATCCTTCTAGGTTGTCTGTGGAGGAACAGTCGGAGTCGCACCGGATGAGGAGCACTAAAATACATAGGGAAGCATTGCCGCCAGCAGACCAAATGGGAAGAGGCTTTCTCTAGTCCCACATTCCGGCGGCGGATCATCTGTCTCGAATCGTGAGGACAATTTTGATGAATCCTATCGCCTTGTTGGCTTGGTTTGCTTTTGGGGTGATGGGGGAATCATCGGTGCGATCTCGGCCGGTAGAACGGATCGAAGACGCGGTGGTCTATACGATCAATGAGAGCATCCACTCGGAAGCTGACCTGGCGGCGGCCCTTCAAGTACCTTCGGATGTGCTGGTGCGGGCGTGGTTCAAGTGGCGGAATGCGTCCGACTATGCGAAGCTGGCCTATCTGCCGCCGAAGGCCCGTCAACGAGGTGCTCTTTTTGGCGGGGGCGTTACCTGTTCGGCCCTGTACCACGGGGAGAACGGCCTTTCCGACGCCCAGGTGCTGGATATGGCGACCCGTGGGCCGGACGGTTCGCTGGTCAATGCCTGGGGGGTGGAAGGTTGTCGGCACGGCTCGCTTTCCAACCCCGCCTATTTGGAATATGTGCTTTCCTGGTGCCGAAAACAGATCGACGCCGGGGTGGATTACCTCTTTATGGACGAGATCAATGCGGTCCTTCAGCCAAACGAAGGTTTTGACGACTATTCCCTCCGGGATTTTCGGGCGTTTCTGTTGGAGCGTTTTCCCGATGCGAAGGTGTGGAAAGAAAAGTTTCAGGCGGATGCGGCGGATCGAAGATTTTTCCCAGACGGCGCCTTGGGATCGTTCGACTATCGGGCTTATCTGAAGGTCCACGGGTGGACCGGGAATCCGCACGTTCCGCAGAACCCTTTCCGCACGCCGTGGCATGAGTTCCGCCGTTGGCGAGACGATCGGGCCTGGAAATCCATGTGCGATCGGCTTCGGGCCTACGCCGCCTCCAAGAGGCGACGAGTGTTCCTCAGCGCCAACGGCCTGGCCCCGTATGTGGACTTGCAGGTGCTCGGCGTCTGGGGCCTTTGGCGGGTAAAGGACGGACGGATTGATCTGGCGGAGAGCCAACTGGACGACTGGGCCGCTCTGGTCTGGCGAGGCCGGGCCTTGGCCCGTCGGCGCGTCCCAGTAGTGTTATTCCACGACTGGGGCTTCGGCGGTTTTCCCTGGTTAGAGGTTTCGCCAAGCCAACGCAAGCTCTGGATTCGGATTCGAGGGGCGGAAATTTACGCCGCCGGCGCATTGTTTGCCTTTCCGGTGCATGGGCCGTTCGGCCAAGACGCCTCGCAGGACGGCACGCTGCCGGAAATCATCCGCCAGGCCAAGTTTTACCAACAACATCAATCTCTTTACTTAAACGCCCAGGTACTGGGCTTTGAACCGCTGGAGACCAAGGAACCGATGTTGAGCCTGGCCCTGTGGCGACGCGCCGATCCGCCCGCCCTGATTCTGCACCTCATCAACCGCCAGACGGAGAGCGATGAGCCAAAGCCGCGCCGCCAGATCGCGGTGCGTATTCCCGGCGTTTCGCCGCCGAAGTCCGTGCGGATCGTCTCCCCCGATTGGCCGGGCCAACAGCAAGGCTCGACCGCTGCAGACAACGGAGGAACCACGGTCATCATCTCCGAACTGACGGCCTATGCCGCGGCCATCCTCGAGTACGACACCCTGCCAGAAATGAAACAGTTCGGGACGCGGATTGTTCCTTTCCCCGAGTGGACCAGGCCGGAACGAAATGAATTCATCGTGGAAAAAGACGGGACTGTCCAGGACGCCTGGGCCTTGAACGCTTTTCTGCAAGGCAAACTGCACGCCCATCTGAGCAACCCGCCGACCTTTACGGTCCACATGCCGAAAGGCGGCGCAGTCCGAGTCCATGTCCGCGCCGTGGCCGCTCTCGGGGCCAGACTGGAATGCCTCGTCGACGGCCGTTCCATCCAAACGATTGAGCTGCCCGATCGGGACAGGAAAAACGACACGGACGCCCGTGAATACGACGCTACGTATGAGTTCCCCATTCCGCCGGGTCGGCATCGGGTGACCCTACAAAACAGCGGCGCCGATTGGTTGCGGGTCGCCTGGTATGCCTTCACTGGCGAACTGGCCGAGTAGCCGCTTACCTCCACCATGGAGTTCAAATCGCCCAGGGAAAGGAACGTTCCCCGGAAAACCGGAAAAATAGTAACATTTCAGCCGAATGCAGTACCTTGTCACTGCCGCGCAGGCACCTAATCTAGGCTACTTGCAGCCGCTACTTGGGAGGAATAACATAGTAGCCGCCTCACAGAACCCTGGATTGAGAGCTTTCGCGGGAATGACAATTCCGGGCGGGTTCGCCCTAAAATAAGCCTCCTTTGCATTCGGCTAAAATGTTACGAAAAATATAATGGAACCTCTGAATAATTCCCGTTTTTACCTTGTGGGCTTCGAAGACTGGCGAAAGGGGCTTTCTAAGCCCATGAGGACTAAAAAACACCCATTGCTATCTTCGTAGTATAATCACCCCCCCCCCGGCGCTGTCAAGCATG
>JAKPGL010000133.1 GCA_029550925.1 Planctomycetota bacterium | reverse complement strand
CGAAGAGATTTTGCAATTGCAACTGGGCGTGCCGGAACCGGCCAGCCTGGTGCTTTTGGTGCTGGGCGCAGCCGGGCTCCTGTTGGCCCGTCGGTTCCTGGCCAAGAAATAGACCATGTAGCGAGCGCCGTAACGCCCGCTGTCTAGCGGGCGAACCGCTCAGGCTAGACAGCCTAGGTACGTAACGACGGCTGTTAGCCGGCGATTACTCAGGCTGGACTGCCTAAGGTACGTAATACGTAACGCCCGCTGTCTAGCGGGCGCTTGACTCAGGCTGGACAGCCTAGGTACGTAACGACGGCTGTTAGCCGGCGGCTCAGCCTGGACAGGCTGAGTTACGTAACGCCACCTTGACAAAAATACCACGACATCAGACGGGGTGTCTCTTCGTTCGGTCTGTTATTTACAAGGAGACGGGGTCATGAAAAACTTCCTTCGGGTAGGGGCGGCCGTGGCGTTGGTTGTGGGAATGGGCGTTTGGACGGCCGAGCAGTGTCAGGCTGGGCTGATCAACGTGGCCCTGGGCAAACCGGCCAGCCAATCGACCACAATGGGCAGTTTTGTGGCTGCTAATGCGGTAGATGGAAATTTGAATAATTTCACCCATACCTGGGGCAACGCCAGCGATGCGAATCCCTGGTGGCAGGTCAACCTGGGCGGCGGTTATCTGATCCAGCAAATCAGCCTGGAAAACCGGCGGGATTGCTGCCAATTGCGATTGCAGGACACCCGGGTCCAGATTCTCGGGGCGGATGGCGCCACGGTAGTGTGGGATTCGGGCATCTTGTATCCTGGGCCGATTTACAACAATAGCGACATTCCCCTTACGACCACACTGAACCTGACCGCCCTGGCGGGTGGTCCGGTCCGCGGCAATTACGTCAAAGTGAGCCGAACCGGCGGCAATCCCCCTACAGGAGGCGATCACGATAAATACGCTCTCTCTTTGGCCGAGGTGGTGGTAAGCTCCAACATCATTACCACCGGCGGCACGGCGCCGGGCGGATTTGCCCGGCTGGGGGCCAGTTCGGAGGTGCTCTATCATCTGGATGCGGCCAAAGGGGTGCAGACCTCTGGTTCCCAGGTAACCCAATGGAACGACCAAAGCGGCCGGAACAACCATTTCAGCCAATCCGACCCCAACCGCCAGCCCACATATCAAACGTCCGGCTTCGGCGGCAACAACCTGCCCTCGCTCCACTTCGACGGTTCGAACGATCAGCTCACATTAAGTACTGCAACCAGCCCGGTAACCGTATTCCTGGTGAATAAACCGGATGCAGTAGAGAACCTGCAGGGCATTTGGGGCTCGAGCAATCCCTCGGATAAAGGGATCCGAATCAATGTTCCCGCAGAACCCGGCGGCCAGTATGCCTGGCGATATCCTGGTGATGGCAATGACTTTACCAACCCACAAGGCAGCAGCATGTATATCAACGGCGAAGCGGGTAATAGTTTCGGTAACCTGAGTGTCTCCCATATTTTGACGGCTTTGCGAAGCGCCGCTTCGCCGACTACTTATAATGTTACCCATTTAGGCGGGTATTATTCCGGGCGAGCATTCATGGGAGATATTGCCGAGGTGTTGGTCTTTAACCGGGCGTTGAACCTGGCCGAGATTCGGGTGGTTGAAAACCACCTGAGCGCCAAATATGCGATTCCGCTGGCGGCGGGGGCCAATTTTTACGCCGGCGATGACCCGGCCAAGGGCGACTACGATCTGGATGTCTTCGGCGTCGGCCGGGTGGATGCCGCCAATAAATTGCTGGAGGCCGGTGCGGCAGGTTTCGGGTTCCAGGCGGTCGATGGCAGCCTGGGCGACGGAGAGTTCCTCATGGCCGGGCATAAAAAGCCCACCAATGCCTGGGTCTCTACGGATCTACCGGCCGGCAGCGGGATTCGGCTTCGGTGGGACCGGGTGTGGTATGTGGATGCGACCGGCACAACGGACGCCCTGTTTGCGTTCGGTTTTACCGACGGCGGCCTCAGCCCGCAGACGCTCCAGCCGGCCGAGTATTACGCCCTGCTTTACAGCCCGACGAATGCTTTCCAATTCAGTGTGCTGGCGGCCGGCCAATGGAACGGCCCGGACCAAATCTTCTTCACGCTTTCGGCCAGCCAGATTCAGGACGGCTACTACACGCTGGGCATTGCCGTGCCGGAACCGGCCAGCCTGGTGCTTTTGGTGCTGGGCGCAGTTGGTCTTCTGCTGGTTCGACGGCGTTTGGCCTAGTCTTTGCCCAACGGCCTCTAGTCCGACGCCGAGAACATCATCTCCCCATCATCTGCTTGTAGGGGGTTGTTTCGCAGCCTGCCCCTTGGATGTAAAATCGGACGGTAAGCGATTAGTCCATCGGGACCAAACCCAGTCTAACAGACTGGCCGATAAACCGTCTGACAGAGGATGCTACTTCCAAGGCGGTTTTCTTCCCCAGGCGAAAGTATTCTTAGCCAAGAAAGGTCCGCTTATGTACGGCGGGTTTCGGTGTAGGTTTCTGCCTTGTTTTGTGGTCGGCCTGATAGGGACATGGGCGGCGTTTTGGTCGGCCATTTCAGCAGAGGAGCTTCTCTCGACGGCGGCGTTTTCCGCAGAGGCAAACCTCTCGGCAGAAGGAGCGACAGATGCTCCGCCGACGCAAGCCGCCGGGCCTTCGGCGGGGTCCGCCAAAGAGCAACCTGCCGCGGTAAAACCGCCCGCCAAACCGGCCTCGGAACTGATGGAACTTTTGCAGAAGGAAACGGAGCGGGCTGCCGCTCTGCCTGCTCAAGATCGCCCAGCCGCCTATGGCCGGATTATGGCGGCCCGGCAATTGCTGGCCGACAACCGAACCGACGAGGCCCTTCTGCTCCTCAAAGGTTCCCCACCGTCTAGCGTGCACATCTTCCACTGCGGCGATTTGGGTATGGTGCTAGAATCGGTCGGGCAAGGGATGCGGGTTTTGGCCGTCTATGATGGGGCTGCCGGACGGCGGCTGTCGGCGGAAAAACCGCTGCCGCTCTTTTCGGTTCGGCTTCGGCACAGCCAGACCAAAGAGTTGGTCAGCTTATCGGCCCAGTCCGGTTGGCGCCAGGTGCAGGCGACCAGACCGGCAGCCGATCGGATGGTGCTCCGGTGGGAAGGGACTGCCGACGATCGGCTTGGACAGGTACAGGTGGAAGCCGAGGTGCGGGCCGCTGCGTCCAACCGACTGGCCTGGACGCTGCGGATCGGCCTGCCAGAGGGTTCGCCGTGGAGCGTCTGGCAGACGGCCTTTCCCCAGATGGCGGTAGCTGATCTGGGGCCGGAGGCCGCCGTGCTGTTTCCCCGTGGGCCGGGCGAAGTCCAACGAGGGCTTTGGGGAAGAAAGTTTCACTATGGTAATTTGTATCCCAACGGCTGGACTACCATGGCCTTCCTGGCCGCCTATGCCGCGGATGGTTCCACCGGGCTTTACCTGGCCGTGCATGATCCTCTCGGCTCTACGAAGGAGATCAAAGTAGAGAGTCGGCCCGAAGACCATGCCGTAGTATTGGCTTTTGAGCACCCGGCCCCAAACATGGGCAAAGCCGCCAATGGCTTTCAACTACCAGGCCAGGCCGTCTGGCAACTGCTGCGGGGCGATTGGTACGACGCCGCGGCGATCTACCGGGATTGGGTGCGTAAAGAGGCCCGATGGTTCCCCAAACTCGGCCCGGAAGGCCGAGAGGATACGCCCCTGTGGATGCGGGAGCTGCCGGCCTGGGCGCTAAGCAGTTGGCTTGCTAGCGGCAAAGCCGAGGAGTGCGTCTCGGCCGTCAAAGCCTTCCGGGAATACCTGGGCGTGCCGGTCGGAGTACATTGGTATAATTGGCACCAGATTCCGTTCGACAACGACTATCCGCACTATTTCCCGACTAAAGAGGGTTTTGCCGACGGAGTCCGAAAGTTGCAGGAGGCCGGCGTCCATGTGATGCCGTATATCAACGGTCGATTGTGGGACACCCGCGATAAGGGCCTGGAGGATTTTCAGTTTAGCCAATTGGCTCGTCCGGCGGCCACGAAAGACGAAAAGGGGGAGCCATATACAGAAGTGTATGGCAGCAAGGAGGCGGACCGTTCTCCGGTTCGGCTGGGGGTCATGTGCCCCAGTACGCCGCTTTGGCAAGGCAAGGTGCAGGAGATTGTATGTCGGCTGTTTGAGGAGTGCGGAGTACACGCTGTGTATATCGACCAGGTGGCGGCGGCCCAGCCGAGGCTCTGTTTGGACCCGTCCCATGGCCACCCATTGGGCGGCGGCCATTGGTGGACGGAAAACTACTGGCAAATGCTGGCCGCCATCCGCCAGCAAAAGCCGCCAGACCGAATGCTAACCACCGAGTGTAACGCCGAACCGTTCATCCACTGCTTTGATGGGTATTTGACCTGGCACTGGCAACACGACGGCCAGGTGCCGGCC
>JAKPGL010000132.1 GCA_029550925.1 Planctomycetota bacterium | reverse complement strand
TGGTTGGTTCGGAAGGCAACTATTACTTGGTGAACAAAAACCTGGTGGAACTGATGGCTTTAGCCGCCCTGTTGACGATGAATGGAAGCAAACTGTACGGGCTGGACAATGTTTTGGCTCAGTTTGGAGAGAAAGGCGCGCCGACGGCGGCAGAGGCCGAGGAGCCTCGGCCCGCCGCTCCGAACTATGGAGCGCCGGTTAGCGGCAGGGTGGGTTGAGTGGGCAATCCACCCAAAAGATGGTACGGGCGGACACCTAGGTCCGCCCCTACCAAAAAATTCATAGAATCCAGAAAGGACACCATCATGAAACCCGACGCGGAAAAGAAACTGATCGGCAGGCGGAATTTTCTGAAGGCGGCGGCCGTATTGCCCGCGCTTGGCGCGGTAAGTTACAAGGCGCAGGGGATCGGGCCGGTGAAAACGGGCATCGTCGGAACGGGTATGGAGGGGCGCATCCTGATCAGCCTTTGCGATCCCAAGTTCGTCTATCTGACGGCGCTGTGCGACATCCGGCCCGACAACCGGGCGCTCGGGCTGGAGATGCTGAAAAAACCGGAGTTGGGACACAATCCCAATCCCCGCGTGTACGAAAAATACGACGACATGCTGAATGATTCCGAACTCGAGGCGGTGATCATCGCCACGCCTTTCTTCCTGCACGGCCCCATGGCCCTCCAGGCCCTCCAGGCCGGCAAGCACGTGTTCGTCGAAAAGACCATGGCCTACACGATCGGCGAGTGCCGGGAGATGATCCTCCTGGCCAAGACCAAGGGGCTCAATCTGCAGGTGGGACATCAGCGTTTCTACAATCCCTTGTACTGGGACGCGCACCGTATGATCCAGGAAGGACTGCTGGGCGAGATTCACCACATCCGCGCCCTGTGGCACCGCAACACGGATTGGAACTACTGGACCTATTTCCGGAAAATGGTCCCCGCGGAACTGCAAGCGCCTCTGCGGGCCATGGATCCCACCCGCTACGGGTATCCTGATCTGCAGCATCTTGTCAATTGGCGGTGGTACGAAGCCTATTCGCGGGGGCTGTGGACCGAGCTCTGCAGCCATCAGATCGCGGTAGCCAACTGGTTTTTGGGATCGATCCCAACGGCGGTCTACGCCACAGGAGGAAAATTCAAGAGCGAGGAGACCCAGAATGAACTGTACCTGGAGTATCTGAGCGAATTCCAGACCAAGAAG
Source organism: Planctomycetota bacterium (assembly GCA_029550925.1). Lineage (GTDB taxonomy): Bacteria > Planctomycetota > Planctomycetia > Pirellulales > Thermoguttaceae > JANXAQ01. The sequence goes on along the minus strand of JAKPGL010000132.1, from coordinate 978 downwards.
AAATACAGCGATACCGACGCGGTTGATTTCGATGCCTACCGCGAACGGCTTAAGGGCTACAGCCGGGACGACCGCGACATCGAGGATCACATTTACGCCATCTTCGAATATCCGGGCTACCGCACCGTGACCTACTCGTGCATCCAGAGCAACAGCGTGGACCAGTACTACGAGCACATCATGGGCACACGCGGCAGTCTGATTCTCTCCAATGAAAACGAATCCTACCTCTTCTGGGAACCGGGGTGGAACGAGGAATCGGCCCAGAAAGCGGCCAAAGAGGAGAAAACCACTCAAGTGGACGTGGTCAAGGAAGATGCCGGCCAGTCGGCTTTCGCGGCCCATGTTTCCCAGGAAGCCACGGGCAAGGGCGGGGCGAGCGGCATGGCCCCCACGGATCCTTACCGCTTCGAGTTGCAGGGCTTCGCGCACACCATCCGGAACGGCGCGCCTAACTTGTGCGACGGAACTAAGGGCGCGCAGGCCGCCCTCGCATGCTTCGCGGGCCAGGAATCGTTGAAACACAAACAACGTATCGAAATCGCGCCATTAAGCGTATAGCCCTCATTGATACGCCAGGGGTATGGTACAGGAGCAGCCCAGGTTAAAATCCTGGGCTGGCTTCATACGGCCCCCTCAGGGATACGCCGCGATGGAGAGCCGGAGGGCGGTCAACCAGGTCTGTTTTTATAAGAATGCCTTCACTTTAACCCTCCTCCAGAGGGAGGGGATTTTTGGGGTGTATCGGTTTTTTGATGCGATGTGACCCGGTAATCTGAAACAATTACGCCCACACCGGATGATCCATTAATATCATGGTCAGGCAATAATTGACTTGGAAGAAAGGAGTTTTTCTTATGCGCTTTTATCTAGTCAGCCTTTGGTTTTGTTTGGCTGCGCCGTTGGGTTTGGCCCAGGAACGGCCGGTGATTCAAGCCAGCGATGTGGTTTTCATGTATGTGCCGAACGATCCCGGCC
>JAKPGL010000121.1 GCA_029550925.1 Planctomycetota bacterium | reverse complement strand
CGAAAGCCCGAACCCAGCCGATCCCGAATCACTAGCCCCACCGCCGCCGTCGGTCCCCGATTGGTCAAAACAATATCAAACCGCACCTGCTGGCCGACGGTCGCCTGGGTCGGCCCAGAAACCCGCAGTTCCACAGCGGGTCGGCCTCCTGGAGCCGAAGAGGATGCGGGGACGGCTGCGCCGGCCGGAGCGGTCGCAGCGGTTGGGGTTACCGTCGTACTGACGCACTGCCTCGCTCGCAATCCCCTAGCGGAAATTGCCTCCGCACAACTGCTGAGCACCCCCTGCCGATCCGCCCGCAGAGTAACTTCCACCCGCTGAAACTGCCCCGGCCCCAAAACGCCCAACTCCCACTGGATCACGCCGCCGCTCACTTGCCCCGGCGGATTGGTTCCCACCAAGGCCGCCCCTTCGGGAACCTGGTCCACCAGCCGAACCCCCTCGGCCAACAGGTCCCCCGGATTCGATACGTCGATGGTATATCGGACCATATCGCCGACCGCGGCCAGACTTGGGCCGACCTTTCGGACCGCCAATTGCGGGGCCGACCAGGTGTGCGTGGTCATCCCCGAGGTCAACAACATCCGACCGCCTTCTGGACCACTGCCAGGCGCAGGCCGAAGGATTTGAATCTGAATCCGGTTGGTCCCTGGGCTTGGTTGGGGTTGGAATATCTCCACCGACGCCTGGCCGGCTTCGTTGGTAGCCGTTTCGACCACCTTGGCCCCGTCCGGCGAAAACCCGGCGGACGGCCCATCCACAATCTCATACCGCACCAACCACCCCCGCCGAGGCCGACCATCCGATCGGCCTACCACCGTCGTAGTCAATACATGGCGGGCACCGGCCGGAGTGATCGCCGGTGCGGGAAACGTCCACTGCGCATCGACCCAGTGGATCACTGCGGTCTGCCGACGCTGTCCCCACCCCACCACACTCGGCGCATAGGCCGAAACATAGGTGGTTCCCTCCATCGGCGAACTGACCGATACCCACGCCTGGCCCGGCTGGATTACCACATCGTCCTGCACGTCCGGCGTGCCCCGGGTAAGACGCACGTTCCGCCGCGATGTGCTGGTAACCGCAAAGGTGTTGCAAAGTTTCCTGGCCCGAGTAAAGTCCAACACCAACCAGTCGATCCACGTGCCCTTGCCCACCTGCACAAACTCGCCCACGCAACCGGTCGGGATCGACCATTCCACCCGTTCGTTGGTGCTGGTATAGCGGTCCGCGCCCAAGACCGTAGCCACCAGGATCACCTCGGTACCGATCGGAGCCGCCACTTCGCGGGGTTGGAGCAATAGGGCCACATTGTCGCCGCCGCGGAAAAGCCCGCCCTCCGCTTCCGCCCGATCCGAGGGCGGCAAGAAAATCCGCTCGCCGCTCGGGTCGATCCGCGGCAACGCCCCCCAGACCCAAAACGGATGGACCAACCCAACCAACAGCCCCACCCAAAACGCCCACACCCCTCCCTTTGCCGATTTCAGCCCCCAACTTGCAGCGCATACCCTCTCCGCCAGAATCCGGATCGCCGCCAGAATCTGAACCCAAACAGACCAAATTCTTTCCCATGGGTGGGGGCTCATTTTCTCTTCCCCCCACGCGGAGGATTCCTCTAGGTCTCTCTCAAAGCGTCCGCCTTTTTCCCTGATCCTCTCTCCGATTCCCCCAGATAGGCCCACCAAAAAATCGCAACCCATTTTTCAGAAAAGGGTTGGGTTCTGCGATTCCCCCCTACGGTCTTCGGCTATTCGGAAACCAGTTCCTCCATAAAATACCGATTTTCCACGGTCTCTCTCTGTTCTCCCTGTGGGTAGTATGGGGAGAATACGCCGCCGCCCCCCTTGTTTCGGAATGTTCTTCGCTGAGCGAGGGGACCGGTATTTTAGTAAGGTTTGCCTTGGAGAAGCAATGGCGTCTTTGTGGACTTTTCGACGGCCGGTATGTTATGGAACAGAATGGCGCCCCTTTCATTTTGGGGGATAATACCCCCCGTTCTTTGGCTCTGGCTTTATCAAACCGATATTCGCCCCCTCTCCACGAAACCCAGCCGGATGGGGGGGATCACAAGGCAGGCTCCTGCGAACTGCGAAGGTCGTTTGCCGAGGCGGCCCAGAGAACCCATTCGTCTCGGTTTTGTCCGCTTTTCTCCACCGGAACACTGATCAGGCCACCGAGCCAAGACCTAGGCCCGACCAGGAGGACCGTTGCATAGCGTTCAGAAGTCCCCTGAAGGACATATAGGGAGGTATCCTTCGCTTGCCAAGCGACCGATTCCCCCCCTCGGCATGGTTCCGAAAAAGAAGGATCGTTATTTTGGTGGACCAGCCTCAGGTTGACGGCAGACGGTATCTGTTCGGATGCGGCATCGGTCGAGCACGGCCATCTCCTAATGCCGCCCCGCCCATCATGGGAAGTATCGGGGCGCGCCGAGCCATGTTCGTTGAAAGGTCCACCCTCACCTTCCCGTGCCGGGCCAAGGACTTCTTCCAGCAGGACTTGGGCTTTCCGGCCCAGCAGGCTTTCGAGATAGCGGCGGCGGAGTCGGTCGCCCAGTTCGGCCAATTCGGTGCATCGGCGTCGGACTATAGGTGGGGGGATTCGGTTGGGAAGCTGGGCCGCCGGGGTCCCCGGTCGAGGACTAAAAGGGAAAACATGCAGTTTGCAAAACCCGACCTGTTCCACAGCCCGGCGTGTGGCCTGGAAATCCTCTTCCGTTTCGCCCGGAAAGCCGACCAACACATCCGTCGTGAGAGCAGGGTTATCTAAATAAGCCCGGATTTGATCGCAGAGGCGCAGGAAGTCGGCCAGCCGATACGGTCGGCCCATCTGTTCCAAGACCCGATCGGAACCGCTTTGCAGGGGCAAATGCAGGTGCGGACAAAGCCGGTCCGGGTGTTCCGCCATCAGACGGAGCAGCTCCGGCCCCACTTCCACGGCTTCGATGCTCGACAGGCGAACCCGGAACTTGCCCGACACTTCGAGAATCTTTTCGATCAGCGGGGCCAGGCTTTGCCGGGGTGTCGGCAAGTCCACGCCATACTGGCCCAGATGGACGCCTGTCAGCACAATTTCTCCATACCCGGCGGCCACGAGCCGATGGATTTCTTCGAGCACTTCTTCCTGCGGTCGGCTCCTTAGGACCGGTCGAACTAGGGGGATAATGCAATAACTGCACCCTTGCCGACATCCGTCTTGCACCTTGACAAAGGCCCGATGCCGACGCCCAAAGGAGGAAATTCCTTTGGGCGGCTCGGCCAAGCCAAGCTGACGAAGCCATTCAGGCAGTTGCGCCTTGTCCGAGAGGACCTGAGCTACGCCGGGCAGGTCGGCCAACTCCTTCGGCGATCGGACGGCATAGCAGCCCATGACGATGATGCGGGCCTCTGGATGCTGTCGGGCCAAGCAGCGGATGATTTTTCGGCTCTTCAGATCGCTCTCCGAGGTTACTGTGCAAGTGTTGATCACACAAAGGTCCGGTTTTTCGCCGGCGCTGGCTTCTCGAAAACCAAGCCGCTCCAATCCTTCGCGTACATACTCCGACTCATATTGGTTCACCTTGCAGCCGAGGGTGTAAATCAGAAACGAAGGCATGGACGGCGCGAACAGCGGAGGACTCCGCCTTTTCCTCTATTTTCCCAACCAATTTTTCCAGGATAAGTCTTCGGAGGATTCAATCCTCTAGGAAGGCCGGTTTTATTCATTCTTCGGGTACTGGTTCGATCGTGGCCCACATAGAACCGTTGCAGTCTTCGATCAGGGCGTCTTTGCCGTAGGCAAGGATTTGGTCCCGTTTGAGTTCGGCGTGTTCTTTAGTGGTTACACAGACGACGGCCCGCCCCTGGCTGTCCACCTGGTGAGCGATCTGGAACCCTTTTTCCGGCGGATAACCGAACAGTTCCATGAGCATCACGATCACATAGGCGTACGTGTGTTCGTCATCATCCCAGAGGATGACCTGGTAGCGCGGCTGGCGTTTTGGTTTTTGTTCCTGTTGTTCTTCTTCCTCTTGGCGGCGGCGTTGGAGGGTTTCTTCCAGGGTTTCGATTGTTGCGGCTTGATCAGGAGCAGTCATTGCATTGGCCTCCTTCCGAGGACTCCCCGATGGTCGGATCGAGCCTTTTCTTCTATTATAAAAAGAAGAAGGCGAAGAAAGAAACCGGCATTGGTTGCCCGTTTTTCGGATTTCTTCCCAAAGGATGTTCGTTCGGAGCTTAGGCGATGGCGGAAGATTGGTCGGCGGAATTGCGTCGGGCGGCGGCGTATGTGGAGGCCCATGCGGCGGATTTTGAACAGCGCTGGGCCCAGTGGCTCCGCATCCCCAGTATCAGCGCCGATCCGGCGCACCGGCCCGACCTGGAACGGGCGGCCGACTGGCTGTTGGAACAGTTCCGGGGTCTGGGGCTTACGGCGGAGAAGATTCCTACGGCGGGCGCCCCGCTGGTTTATGCGGAAAGCCCGCCTGTGCAGGGCGCCCCGACGGCCCTGGTCTATGGCCATTATGACGTACAGCCCGCCGAGCCGATCCAAGCCTGGGAATCGCCGCCCTTTGAACCGACCCGCCGCAACGGCGCCATGTACGCCCGGGGCGCTACGGACGATAAAGGACAATTGCTCACCCACCTATGGAGCACCGAAGCCTGGCTACGCGCCGTCGGCCGACTACCCGTGCAACTCAAATTTCTGATCGAGGGCGAAGAAGAGATCGGGAGCAGCCATTTGGAGCAATTTCTTCGGGACCGGCCGCAGCGGGCCGTCTGCGATTGCGTGGTCATTAGCGACGGCGCCCAGTTCGGCCCGGACCAGCCGGCCATCTGCTACGGGTTGCGGGGCATTGCCTACTACGAACTTCGGCTCAAAGGGCCTAAGCGGGATTTGCATTCCGGTTCGTTCGGCGGCACGGTAACCAACCCGGCCAATGCGTTGGCCCAGATGTTGGCCGGCTTGGTCGATGAGCGGGGACGGATTCAGATTCCGGGTTTTTACGACGATGTAACGCCGCTTAGCGCCGAAGAGCGAGAGCGGTTGGCCAGTTTGCCGTTTGACGAAGAGAAGTTTTTGGCCGACTTGGGCGTCTCCGGTGCAACCGGCGAAGAAGGATACACGCTTTTGGAGCGGCGGTGGGCCAGGCCTACGTTTGATATTCATGGCCTATGGAGCGGTTATCAGGGCGAAGGGGCCAAGACCGTGTTGCCGGCCGAGGCGGGAGCGAAGTTCAGTTTTCGGCTTGTACCGTATCAAGACCCAGCCAAAATCACCCTGGGACTCCGGCAACGTCTGCAGGAACTTTGTCCTCCAGGTATCCAGATGGAACTGCTGGAGACGCATGGGACCCCGGCGGTACTGGCCCCGGTAGAAAGTCCCTATGTGCAGGCGGCGGTCCGGGCCATCCAGCAGGCCTTTGGTCGGCCACCGGTCTTTATCCGAGAGGGCGGTTCCATCCCGATCGTGGCCGCCTTCCAACAGGCATTCCCAATTCCAGTGCTCCTGGTGGGCTGGGGCCAAGATGACGATAATACCCACGCCCCGAACGAACGGCTCCGGCTGGTGGATTTCCATCGGGGCATCCAGGCCAGCATATACCTGTGGGCCGAGCTGGCTCTTGCTTTCCCAAGGCATTGATAAATAAGATATAGGAATACTTTTGTCGTTGGTAGCAGCGTTCTTTGACCTACCACTGCCGCGAAAGCGGCAGTCCAGTTTTGAGGGAAACCTGGATTGGGCGATTGCGCGAAGTGGGAGGAAAAACATCTCCACTCCAAATTGTTGAAAAATTACGGCTTTTTTTATCTTTTTTGGGAGAGTTTTGCCATGTGTACTTCACGGCGAAGTTTTTTGAAAGCGACTGCCGCGGCGTCGGCGGCGGTGAGTGCACCGATGGTCGTCCCTGCTCGGGTGTTCGGAGCCAACGAGGAAATCCTGATGGGGCAGATCGGCTTAGGGGTTCGGGGCATGGGGGCGCATATTCCCGGTTTTGCCGGCCAGAAGGGTGTCCGCATCATCGCCGTAGCCGACCCCGATCTCACACGCACCGAAGCAGCCGCCAAAATGATCGAAACCAAATACGGCTACAAGGCGGATCAATATCAAGACATGCGGCGCATCTTCGACCGCAAGGAGATCGATGCGGTCAGCAACGCCACCATGCAGTACTGGCATGGTCTTTCGACCATCTGGGCCTGCCAAGCTGGTAAACATGTGTATGTGGAAAAACCGCTTTCCCACTACATCTGGGAAGGCCGACAGATGGTCAACGCCGCCCGCAAATACGGTCGGATCGTCCAGATCGGCACCCAGCGGCGGGCCGACTCAGCCATTCCGAAAATAATCGCCTGGCTCCGAGAAGGCCATCTGGGCAAAATCCAGGCCATCTATTGTTTCGCCTATAAGCCGAGGACCAGTTGCGGCAAACGCACCGAACCCCTGCCCATCCCGCCGACGCTGGATTATGACCTCTGGTGCGGCCCGGCCAAAAAGGAACCGGTCTATCGGGATCGGCTCCAATATGATTGTAGTTTCACCTGGGATAAAGGCGACGCCGAATCCTGCAATCAGGGGGTCCATGAAGTGGATGTGGCTCGGTGGATTTTGGGTACTGACGACCTCCCTCGGCGCACCATGTCCATTGGCGGTCGATTCCTCTGGGACGACGCCTGCAATGTGCCGAATACCCAGATCATCTGTTACGATTTTCCCCAAGCCCCCATTTTTTATGAGGCCCGGAACCTGCGACACGCCAAAAATTCCAACCAGGTCTCCGAGTTCCGGGGCGAACGGGTCGGCATCATTGTGGAGTGCGAGGGCGGTTCGGTGAGCATCTATCGGCACACGGCCTGGGACAAGTCCGGCAAAGAGATAGCCACCTTTTCCGGCGGCGGCGATATCTTCGTCAATTTCATCGAGGCCCTACGCCGCAACGATCCCAAACATCTGGTGGCAGACATCGAAGGAGGCCATCTCTCCACTCGCATCTGCCATGTGGGCAATATCTCCTATCGGGTGGGTAAGCAGGCGCCCCTGGCCGACCAGCGGACCGCCGTCCGACAAGGACCGCCCGGCTGGGAAGCCTGGTTCGACCGGTATCTGGAACACCTGGCCGCCCATGAAATTGATCCCAATACCGCCACGCTCGGTCCCTGGCTCGAGTGCGACACCCCGAACGAATGCATCAAAGATCACCCGGAGGCCAACAAGATCGTTCGCGGCTGGTACCGGGAGCCGTACGTCGTGCCGGAAATCCGTTGGCCAGCATAAAGCCCTAGACCAGCATCGCTTTTCAGAAATACAAGAGAAGCTCCGCGGGGAAGCGGCTATCCTGTGGACATTTTCATACCTCTCTGGGGAGACAAAGGAAGGATGTGGTCGTTGGGTTCGGCCGACGGTTCTGGGGAGGCGTTATGGAAAGGTATATTGGCCCCCCAATCAGAAGGAAATTGCGCCAGATAGGTAAACAATGAATCCACCAAAGGTTTTAAGAGTTGTAGGTGTTTGACCCATTGTTCTTGCTGCTGGGCCATGTAGCGTTTCTGGTGTTCCAGATGCTCGGCCAGTTGGGCCATTTGGTTGGTTTTCTCGGCCAAGAGGGCTTCCAATTGGTTGCACTGGGCTTGAAGGGCGGTCCGCTCTTTCTGAAGACGAGACAATTCCTCCAGCATCCGGGCTTCGACGGATATGCCTGGGCCCGACGCCGCTGCGGAATCTTTGACGGCGCAAACGATCTCGGTAAGCCAACTTGTCCACTCCGCACGAAACTGATGCAGTTGAGAGAGGGTGTCGGCTAGTTCGGCCGTTTGAGATCGGAGAAGCTGGATTTGCTCGCTCGCCGAGGAGTCTGAAACTTTTTTCTGTACGGCGGCGCTGGGAGGGTTCGAAGACGCCGAAGCAGGCAGATTCCCACCGCCCCCGGACGCCTGGGCGGCAGAACACTCCAGGAACCACTTCCGACAGGATTCCAAAAATCCCTGAATACAATCGCCGATCTGCTGGTATCCCTGAAGAACCTCTGCCAACCCCGTGCGGATCCGGGTAAAATCAAGCTGTTCACTTCCTCCCGGATTCATTGGGCCTACCGGTTCGCCCACACTCCCTGAATGCTTCATCGTGGTAGTACCGCAGGCGTAATTGTTCTTGTAGCGTGTTGGGGACCGCTACTGGGACTTGGTTTCCTAGTCGGACGGATTGGCTCCGACCAGCCGCCTCAATCCATTGAGGACAGAAATTCACCCCCACTATATAGAGAGAGGACAATTTTCCGAATAAATACTCTCAACCTAGAAGGGTTTGCGTTTCATTTCCAAACCGCCCCTCTTCAAGGCATAGCCAATGGGGAGGCTCGATTGCCCACCCTAACGGATGGGAGATTACCCCCTCTAGGATGATTGTTTAGGGATTCCCCATCAGAGGTTCTATTACAAATTTAGATTGCAATTGCCCCCTCTTTTAGGGTACTATTAATACTTCTAGGCTACACCACGAGGCCCCATAGGCAACTCCGTCTCTCAGACGGTAAATTCAGGCCGTTGATCAGAGTCAGAGGGTAATAAAAGGTAATAAATAGAGTCGGTCAACCGGCTAACCAAACCAGTCTAACAGACTGGTTTACGTAACACCGTCTGCCAAGACGGTAGCAACCCAGTCCTAACAAATTGGGTTACAAGACACTCCCTATGGAGGGCGGAAACAAACGTCTGGACTGCTGTGTGGGGAGGGAATGGCAAATCGAGCCGATCCTGAAGAACGTGATGTTCCTGAAGAAAATAAAGGGGACCGCTTTATTCGACGGAAATGTTCCTAACTGGAGTTTTGCAAAATGGGCTTGTTCAGGTGTTCGCAGACGGAACAGGTCCCTCAAAAATCCCGTGATTTTTAGGGTCGGTAGTGTACAAGATCGGTGGAAATCCCCAATTGGCAAAACTCCAGTTACTAAGGTGGATCCTGGTTGGAGAGGAGAAGGTCGAGCCTGACCTGGCGGAGGCTGCCTCCTCCGATCTTTTCTATTTCCTTGGCGAAGCAAACGTTGGATAAGCAGACGGTGGTATATGGCCTACTGTGTGGTTACTGGCGGGGCGGGGTTTATCGGCAGTCATTTGGTCGAAGCCCTCTTGGCCCGGGGCGACCGAGTGTTGGCCGTCGATGACGAATCGACCGGCTCGGTCAAGACTCTTTCAGCCGTATGGGGGCATCCTC